>JADDPP010000037.1 GCA_016781845.1 Rubrobacter sp. | reverse complement strand
AGGCTCCGTGTGAGCCTCATCCGGGGCAGGCGTGTGGTATACTGAGTCCTGCCGGGCCCGTAGCTCAGTGGTTAGAGCGAGCGGCTCATAACCGCCAGGTCGTAGGTTCGAACCCTACCGGGCCCACCCATTCAAGGCTGCCCTAACCGGCAGCCTTTTGCTTTGCCCCTGCACACGGGCCGCCTGGCTGCCTCCCACGCCATGGCACGGGGCCGGTGTTACGCCGCTGCTCCCACTCCTGATATACTCGCCTTCCAGATGGTCCAAACCAAAATGATAAAGGGCGGGAGATATGCAACAGCAGACAGGCGACAAGCAGTGGGCACTCATCCTCGGGGCGTCCAGTGGATTCGGTGCAAAGACAGCGCAGGAACTGGCGCGAATGGGGATGAACGTCGCCGGTGTCCATTTCGACCGCAGGCAGACGATGCCCCTCGTCGATCAGATCAAGGCCGACATCGAGGCCGAGGGCGCGGAGACGCTTTTCTTCAACGTGAACGCGGCCGACCCGGAGAAGCGCGCTGAGGTGCTCGATACGCTACAGCAGAGAGGCGCAAAGGTTCGGGTGATGCTGCATTCGCTCGCCTTCGGCACGCTCAAGCCGTACATTGCGCACGACGTGTCGGACGCTATCAACAAGCCGCAGATGGACATGACGCTCGACGTGATGGCACACAGCCTCGTGTACTGGACACAGGACCTCGTCGCGCGCTCCCTCATGGCCGAACACGGGCGCATCTACGCCATGACCAGTTCCGGCGGGACACGAGTCGTGGCGAACTACGGAGCGGTGTCGGCCGCTAAGGCAGCGCTCGAGTCGCACGTCCGGCAGCTAGCCTACGAGCTCATCCAGAGCAACATCACCGTGAACGCGATCCGCGCGGGCGTCACCGATACCCCGGCGCTCCGCAAGATCCCCGGCAGCGACCGGCTGCTGGAGCAGGCACAGGAGCGCAACCCCGGCGGCAGGCTCACCACGCCGGAGGACATCGCCAGGGCGATAGCCGCTCTGTGCGTCCCCGGCACGGCCTGGATGACCGGCAACGTCATCGGGGTGGACGGCGGAGAGGACATCGCCGGGTAGGTCAGCGTCTGCCCTGTGAAGGATGCTCCAGAGGACTGAGGGCGCGACAACAGGAACGGGGGAGCACACCGCGTTGGTGTGCTCCCCCGGCACGTGGCGGGGTCCCGTACCCCCCATTCTGTTCTAGCCCACCATCTATCTCACGCTCTCGCGTGGTGACCTTGCGGCCACTGCGGCAATTCCTGCCTTGCTCCCGGACGCACGCTCCCCCAGCCGCCGGAGTCACTCCCGGCGCTGCGGCGATCTTACCGCCGCTGTTTCACCCCTTACCTGTGCCCAGCGAGGGCCATCGGCGGGTTAGTTTTCTGTTGGGGTTGTAGTCGTCGCAGCTCTCGCCACGACCCGCCCTGACTTGCTGTTTCGTCAGGCATCCTTGCCCTCACAGCTCCCCAAGGAGCCGGGGCTGAGAGTGGGGAAGTTCCTCTGGCGGTCACCCGCCAGCGGTGGACCAGACCCCGCCGCTTCAACTATACAAACTCGCAGCCTCCCATTCAACTCGCTGTCCGCGCTGTCCATCCCTAACACACGTCACCAACTGCAGCCGACTCGGGGCATCCCGCATGGTTGCCCATTCACCACTTCACCCGAGCAACATTCACCAGTGGCGCGCTCCTTGACCTGGCGACTGGGGCGGTGCTACGGTTGAGGCCGAGATGAGATTCCCAGACTTCATACTTCGCCTGAAGAACAGGTTCGACGAGGCCGGCTACGAGCTGTACGCCGTCGGTGGCTGCGTGCGCGACCGGCTGCTCGGGCGCCCGGTGGTCGAGTATGACCTCACCACCAACGCGCTTCCAGAGCAGACAAGAAAACTCCTCTCCCTTGAGAAACCGGACTCGGTATACATGCTTGGCGAGAAGTTCGGGACGATAGGCAGCATCTGGGGCAAGACGCACGTCGAGATAACCACGTACCGCGGAGAGCAGTACGAGCCCGGCTCGCGCAAGCCTGAAGTACAGTTCAGCTCCACACTTGAGGAAGACCTCTCCCGCCGCGACTTCACCGTCAACGCTATAGCAGAGGACATCAGTGCGCCCCGGCTCATAGACCCGTTCGGCGGGAGCGCGGACCTTCACCGCAAGCTGATTCGAGCCGTGGGGCAGCCGGCCGACCGTTTCCGGGACGACCCGCTCCGACTGCTGCGCGCCGTCCGCTTCGCCTCGACGCTCGACTTCGAGATAGAGGACCAGACGGCGCACTCCGTCCGTGAGTGTGCCGGGCAGCTTGAACATATCAGTCGCGAGCGTATCCGGGACGAGATGAGCCGGATGCTGACCGGCCCCGCGCCCGACGCAGCGCTGGCGCAGCTAACAGAGCTCCGCCTTATGCAGCACATAGTGCCTGAGCTGCTTGAGTTGCGCAACATCTCGACCGGAGGCGGGCGGCATAAGGACATCTTCACCCACACGCTGCAGGTGGTGCAGCGCGTACGCGACGATCTCGTCACGCGCTGGGCCGCCGTGCTGCACGACATTGCCAAGCCCCGAACCGTCGGCCGCCGGGAGGACGGCAAGCTACACTTCGACGGTCACGAGCAGGTTGGCGCGACGATGGCCCGCCGCATCCTCTCCGACCTCAGGTACGACAGGCCCACGGTGGACGCAGTCGCCAACGTCGTGGCGCTGCACACGCACGCCAACTCGTACAGCGCGGAGTGGACGGATGGGGCAGTGCGCCGCCTCGTCCGCGACGCCGGCCCGCAGCTGCGAGCCCTGCTGCACCTGTCGCGCGCGGACATCACAAGCTATCACAGGCATAAGGTGCAGGCGGCCGCCCGGCGCGTGGACGAGCTCCAGGAGCGCATCCGGCAACTGGAGCAGCAGGCCAGCATCGAGGCGCTACGACCGCCGCTCGACGGCAACGACCTGATGCGTATCTTCGACCGCCCGCCGGGTCCCTGGCTGAAGCCCCTCCTGACACACCTGCTGGACCAGGTCATCGAGGGTAACCTCGCTCCCGACGACCGAGGGGCCGCGGAGACGATAGTGCGAGAGATGTACGAGAAGATGGAACAGGAGTAAATGGCTACAGAACTGATCTTTGGCGAGCGAATAGGGCGAACCGTGCCTATACGACTCACGGTGACGTGCGCGCTGCCAGACGCACAAGGCAGGCTGCTGCTGGTGAGGCGCGCGGACAACGGGCAGTGGGTGCTGCCGGGCGGCGGGGTGGACTCCGGCGAGCGCGTGGTCGAGGCGGTGGTGCGAGAGACGGAAGAGGAGACGGGCATACACGTCAAACCCGTCAACCTCATCGGCATCTACTCCAATCCCGACGTCATCATCTCGTACGAGAACGGCACGCGCAAGTACCAGGTAATCAGCATCATGTTCCTATGCGAACCCATGTACGGTGAGCCGCGCGTCACGGAGGAGACCACGGAATGGGGCTACTTCGCGCATGACTCCCTGCCGGAGCCTGTAGCGCCCACGCACCTTGAGCGCATCCGGGACGCCGTATCCTTCGCAGGCAGCGTATTCGTCCGGTAGGGACAATTCACCCCAGAGCGCGCGCAGATTCGGGGATAGACCGGTGGGTGGGGCGTTTGGGTAAGGCTACGTCCGCCAATGTAACGAGGGGCAGGTCTCCGTGCCTGCCCCTACATAACCAACTCTTGCTTCCCTGCGTGCAATCAGTCGGGCTCGGCTGCCAGTTCCTCACGGCCGCGGAGCTTGTTCCAGAGATCGTAGCTCACGCCGTCCTTCGCGACGTAGCGGTTCTCCGACCCGGCGCTCTGCGAGGCCAGACCGGTGAACTCTCCGCGCTGCAAATCATTGAGGTCAATATACGTCTTTCCCTGCTCCAGCCGCGTGCCGGTCTCCACGATGTTCAACTCCGCGAGCTCCGTATCGGAGAGGGCAGGAAGCCTGCCGTGCATCTCCTTCATCTCAACAGCGGGCTCACCAGTGGTTGTGTCCGGCCCCTGGTTCCCGTAGTTGCGGCCCGCCAGATACTCCGGATTGAGGTCCTGGCTGAAGTCTTCGTCCGGCCTCGGCGTCTGCGTGTCCAACTCGAGTTCCTCCTAACGCTCGTCATCCCGGAACGGGTCCGTTTCCGGCAGGTCGGCCCAATTGTCCTCGTTCAAGGCATCCATATTCGTTATCGCTCCATACGTCGCCGACGTCTCCGGAGAGTCCGCCTCACCGGAACCCTTCTGCGTCAGCGCCAGGTCGAGCGTCTCGTCAACGGACTGGGAGCTGCTCGGGTCTCCGGCATCAAGCGCGTCCGCGGGCCTCGGTCTGTCGAACTGGTCTATCTGCTTCTTGCTCTGTTCCATACAGGTTTAAAGTCCTCCCAGGTCCGGTCGGACCGGACATCATTCGCGCTTCCGCTATATCAACGACTGAAGCGCCTCAGCTGCCGGATTGCACCTGGATGCGCCTCGGCCTGTTGCGCTCCGACTTATTGAACGTGATAACTAGCACACCGTTGTCCATGCTCGCACGGGCGCTCTCAACGTCCACGTCCTCGGGTAGCTGCACCGAGCGCTGGTACGGACCGACCGTCCACTCGTGTTGCAGGAAGTGGTGTCGCTCTTCGTGCCCGCGCTTGTTACCCCGAAGAGTCAGCACACTCTCGGACACACTGATATCAACATCCGTCGGCTGCAGGCCAGGCATGGGAACAAACACGACGACGTTATCACCCGCCTCGAAAATGTTGACGGGCACTGCCTGGGTGTTCTCGCCGCCCGCCTGCTGTTGGGCGCGTGTCGGCTGGACGAAGCTCTCCGCGAAGAGCCGGTTCATAGCGTCGCGGAGGCTGAGCACGTCGTCGAAGCCACGTCCGAAGCTCATATTCTAGCTACCACCTTTCTTGCGTTATCGCTTGTACGGCTAACACAGCCCTAGATACCCTGTACCGGCCGCTGCATCGGACCCGCATCAATGGGACGGATGTCGCCACTCGGGCCCTCCGCCCAGCGCGTGCCCTGCAGGCGGTCAAGCGCCTCGTTCAGATACGCCCACACCTGATCAGGCATCAGGTTCATCTGCTGGCAGATCTCTTCCATACTCAGGCCATTGGCAGCCATAATCGCGACCCGCCCCTCCTCGCCACCAAGCTCCTCAAGCGCGCCCTCGGGGGCCTCATCGAGATGAGCGCTGATTACCTGAAAATCCTGCTCGAAACCTCGCGACATAGCGATACCTCCTTCGGTACCGCTCAGGGTGCAGAAAGCGTGCCAGCTACCACAAGGCACAAAAAAGGGAGGAAGCAGGGACTCCCTCCCAAGTGTAGCGCCGGTTGACGTGTCTTAGCGGGTTGAGCTGAACCCCTGGTATGCGAGCAAAGCCCCCCCGGCCAGGAAAGCGATGGCGACGATGTAGTTGAGCGCATAGGGCGCGATGAAGATGAGTAAACCGAGAAGAAGCAGCACGATTCCAGCGATGCCGAGTGTGTTCATATACATCCCTCCTGAACTAACGGATGACGATAAGACAAGGATACAAGTGCCCAAGGGCAAGATACGTGCCCCCGGTAACAGTTGCAAGAATAGCGAGGGACAAGGGTGAAACCCTCCCTCACCCTCAGGCATGCTGCGAATAGACACCCGTCAGGCGGAGCATTCGACCACCGTTGGCGGCGGAACCGGCGTGCGTTCAGGCGAGTATGCCGAGCTCCCTCGCGCGCGCCACCGCCTGGGTGCGGCTGTGGACGGCGAGCTTGCCGAAGATATTATTGACGTGGGTCTTTACGGTGCCCACGGAGATGACGAGCTCACTTGCGACTTGCATATTCGACCTGCCCGCGGCGAGAAGGTGAAGCACCTCAAGCTCTCGCGCACTCAGAGGCTCGGGCAGCGACCGCGAGCTCACGCCCTTCCGTCTCGCCCTCGTCTCTGTTCTCTCTTGCCGCACCTTCGTCTTGTTTCCCAAGTGCGTCCTTCTGCGGCTCGGGACAGGGCTACTGCCGGGGCAGGACAGTCTCGAGGATGTTGAGCGTCTCATCGAGAGCGCTCCGCTGCACATCGAGGTGAGGGCGGACGCGAACCGAATGCACCCCGCAGCCGAGCACGAGCAGACCCTCATCGTACGCATCCACCAGGAAACGGTCGCGCGTCGGCACGTCGGGCAGGTCGAACGCTACGAGGAGGCCCCGTCCGCGCACATTGGAGATGTCGGAGCCACGCTCCTGTATCTCGCGCAGGCTACGGAGCAAGTACTCGCCCTCGGTGCGCGCGTTCTCGAGCAGGTTGTCCTCGTGCATGATCTCGATGTAGCGCTGACCACGAGCCATATCCACCAGGCTGCCACCCCAGGTGGAGTTGATGCGGCTCGCCTCCACGAACACGTTGCGCTCAACCTCATCCACTCGCTGGCTCACCGCTATGCCACATATCTGCGCCTTCTTGCCAAACACCATTATGTCGGGCTGGACGCCAAGCTGCTGGTGAACCCACATCGTGCCGGTGACACCCATGCCGGTCTGCACCTCGTCGAAGATGAGCATCGCCTCGCGCTCGTCCGCTATGCGCCGCAACTCCCGCAGAAACTGAGGGCGGAAGTGGTTGTCGCCACCCTCGCACTGTATCGGCTCGATGATGATGGCGGCTATATCGTCCGGGTTGGCGTCGAATGCGGCCTCTATCTGCCGGACGCTCTCCTTCTCCGCATCTATCACCGTCTGAAGACCGACGTTGTCGAGCGGGAAGGTGATCTTCGGATTGATGACGCGCGGCCAGTCGAACCGCGGGAAGTACATGTACTTGCGTGGGTCGGCGGTATTCGTCAGCGAGAGGGTGTAGCCGAGGCGGCCATGGAACGCTTCCTTGAAGTGCAGAACCTTACACCCCTTCTCGCCTTCAATCCCACGCTCGATGTTCTTACGCACCTTCCAGTCGAATGCCGCCTTGAGCGCGTTCTCCACTGCGGGTGCGCCACCTGAGATAAAGAAGAGGTGCGGCAGGTACGGCGGGATGGCCTGGTGCCCGAACGTCTCCACCGCCTCGGCCATCTCAACGGTGTATACGTCAGAGTTGGAGGGGTTGATTAGCGCCAGATCGGCCATCTTCTCGCGGAACTCCGGCTGGCGCATCTTGGGGTGGTTGTGAGACAGCGCCGCGGAGGAGAAGAAGCTGAACATGTCCAGATACCGCCGGTCGGTAATGCCATCCACGAGGTACGACCCTTCGCTGCGGCGATGGTCCCACACAAACGGATAGCCATCGGCTAGCATATGCCGGGCGAGGTTGGCGTGTACCTTCTCCGGCGCCACCCTGATCGGCTCGAATCCCGACCGAGTGTTTGGTGTAACGATTGCCATGTCCAGGGCCTCCTCGTGAGGGTTCACGGTTCAGAGTGCAGGGCGCCTTACGCTCTCGTTACGCTTAGGAGCGTACAAAATGCCGTGACATTCTACATCACTCTCTGTCGCACAGCATTATACTTGTCGTCTGTGCAACTCTCACACGAGCCGTACGTCGCCGCACAGTCAGGCTACGGTATCAGCGCATGGAAAGAACGGGCAAGGTTCGACGCTTGCCAGCAAGGGGGTAGGATGACGAGATCTGTGGGGGGTGTAAGCAAGGTAACGCTAATACTACAACGACGGATCACGCTGCGTGTTGAGACGGCG
>JADDPP010000296.1 GCA_016781845.1 Rubrobacter sp. | reverse complement strand
CCCTGCTGCTTGCGAGCGCGGCGGCAGTCAGGACAACGCGAAGGGTTGTTCGTCAGTCCACGGCTCGCATAGAACTCCTGCTCACCCTGAGTGAATGTGAACTGGCTCCCGCAGTCCCGGCAGGTAAGAGTCATGTCTGAGTACGCCAAAGTGCCTGTCTCCTATCTCTAGAATCGCCCTGTTGTTGCGTTTACCTACCAGATCCCCAACGAGACCCTCGCGCCTGTTGCGGTCGCCAAGGTGAACAAGACTGGTACAGGGCCATGTGCTGAATGACTGAACAGTGTCTCCACGCCTCGGTCTGATCGCACCTCCTTTTGCAGCTTCCCTTCTGCCTCTCACGAACGCCCTCAACAGGGTGACGGGATGCTTATTCAGGAGGCAGCACGGAGAGGACAGCACCACACCATCCTCTCCGAGAGGGATGTCTGTTCCACTTGCTGCCCGTACATAACATATACCGAGTAAAGCCACCTGCAGCCACGCACCCTTGAGTAGTTTCTGACCCTACCCGAAATTATAGGTCCGCCGACATCATGAGGATTCGGGGCGATGTACGAGTCCGTGGTGTAGCGCATATGCGACCACTTGGGCGCGGTTTTGCAGATGCAGTTTGGAGAGTATGTTGCGCAGGTGGTACTTCACGGTGTGCTCCGTGACCATAAGTTCTTCGGCCAGCTTCCGTGTGGATGTTACGCCCTGGACCAGCAGCTCCAGAACTTCCATCTCCCGATCGGTGAGCGCCGGACGGGATCGCTCCTCACGCGATGACTCCGGGCGGGCGAACTCGGTCAGGAGCTTGCGGGCCAGGCCCGGCGTCAGCGCTGGCTCGCCGCGCACCACCTCAGCCAGCAGGTCGAAGAACTGGTCCGCCTCTAGATTCTTGAGTATGTAGCCTTGGGCTCCCGACTTGATCGCGTCGAAGAGGTCGGCGTCCTCTTCGGACGCGGTCACCACAACGACCTTTACCTCAGGCAGCTCCGCGGATAGGAGCCGCGTGGCAGACAGACCATCCAATCCCGGCATAGCAAGATCCATGAGCACGATGTCCGGGCGATGCACGCGGGCGAGCTCTATCACCTGCTGCCCGTTATGCGCCTCCCCCGCCACATCCACGCCCTGGGCCTGGAGCAGGCTGCGCAGCCCATCCCGGAAGAGAGCGTGGTCATCGGCGATCAGGACACGTATATTCGCCCTGGCGCCCGCGTCTGGCATATCCACGTCACCGATGGTTGTACAGGCTGGAACGCAGACGGTTACGCGGCAGCCCTGTCCAGGAGCGGAATCTATGTCGAGAGAGCCTCCAACCGCTTCAGCCCTCTCCCGCATCGTCGCCAAACCGAAGCGCGGGAAGGCACCGCGTGCGGGCGCGGCGGGATCGAAGCCCATACCGTCGTCCTCGACTAGCACCTCTACCCATCCGGCTGCCGCGCTGAACCGTACCAGGGCGCGCCGCGCGCCCGAGTGCTTTCGGACGTTCGCGAGCGCCTCCTGGATGACGCGCAGGAGCTGGAGTTCTGCGCTGGGCGATAGCTGAAGCGTGATGCCCTCCGGGACTATCATCTCGACAAGAACCTGGCTCTGTTCCTGCCAGCTGACCAGATACTCGCGCAGCGCGTCTACGAGGCATCGGTCTGGTTCGAGCGAGGTGCGGAGGCCGAGAATATCTTCGCGAACGTCCGCGTAGACAGAGCGGGCCGCCTCCGCCAGCTGGCGGATTTCTATAGTGGCCAACTCCACGTTTCTCATCTTCAGCAACTGCTGGGCGGCCTGTGCCTTGGTGTTGACGTAACCCAGCACCTGCGCGAGGCTATCGTGCATCTCGCGGGCTATGCGGCCGCGTTCCTGCGTTACGGCCAGTTCCCGACGCTCGGTGATATCTCGCCAGTTGAACACGAGACCGCCTATCCTGGGATCGTCT
>JADDPP010000011.1 GCA_016781845.1 Rubrobacter sp. | reverse complement strand
CGCCGCCGCCGTGGTCCCACTTTTCACCGCCGAGTACAAAGCACCTGGCATGGAAGATGATAGAGTGTGTATAGACGTTGCATGCAGCGTCTATACACACTCACGTCCACCAACAGCGATTTGAAAGTCGCCCTGGGCGCAAGGTGCCTATGCCCACGGGCAGGAGGGGAGTCCTATATGCTGCCATCAATCAACATCACGAGCGAGGAGTTCGAGTCCCGGTCCGCCGCGCTGCTCGCTCACGTGCGGTCCGAAGGACTGGGCGGGGTAGTGCTCTTCGACAGCTACTACGTGCTCTACTACACGGGGTTTGCGTTCATACCCACCGAGCGGCCGATCGCGTTCGTCATGAGCGCTGAAGGCGAGAAGGCCATGTTCGTACCCCGGCTCGAGCTCGAGCACGCCCGCGGCAGGACGCACTTCGAGCGGGTGGACCACTACGTCGAGTACCCGTACGACCCGCATCCCATGCAGGTGCTCAAAGACTTGCTCCGCGACATGGGCATAACCGGACGTGTTGGGGCGGATCACGATGGCTATCCCTGGATACTTGGGTATCGCGGCCCCTCCCTGTCTGAGCTTACGAGCGCGGATGTACAACGAGTCACAGCCTTCGTGGAAGATCAGATGGCGATCAAGAGTGACGCCGAGGTCTCGCTCATCTCAGAGAGCGCGAAGTGGGGCAACCTGGCTCACCGGCTGCTGCAGCGTTACACCCGAGTTGGTATTACAGAGACGGAGGTGAGTCAGCGCGCCAGTAACGAGGCGACGCTTGCGATGCTCGACACGCTCGGCCCGCTCTATCAGGCACAGAGCATCGTATACGAGGGGGCGATAGCCATCTACCGAGGCCAGATCGGACGCAACGCCGCCATTCCGCATGCACTAGCCAACAACATCACGTTCGAGGAAGGCGACGTTCTCGTCACCGGCGCCGCAGCGCCGGTATGGGGCTATAACTCGGAGCTGGAGCGCACGATGATTATCGGGCAGCCCTCGGACGAGCAGTGCCGTATGTTCGCGCACATGAAGGCAGCGCAGGAAGTCGCTTTCGACGCCCTCAGGCGCGGCGCGAAGTGCTCGGACGTGGACCGCGCCGTCCGCAGATACTACGAAGACAACGACCTGATGCGCTACTGGAAACATCACACCGGCCATGCTATCGGCTTGCGGTATCACGAGGGTCCGTTCCTCGACGTGGGCGACCACACAGAGCTTGCGCCGGGGATGGTGTTCACGGTCGAGCCGGGTCTGTACGCGCCGGAGCTAGGCGGCTTTCGCCACTCCGATACCGTCGTAATAACCCCCGACGGGATGCAGATGCTCACCTACTATCCGCGCGAGCTGGAAAGCCTCCTCATCCCGGCATAGACCATTGTGTCTGAGGAGGGTGAGAAAGCGATCTGGGTGAGAGGCGGTAAGAAGCATGGAAGCCCACAGGCGAGCCGGGAGGGCGGCTTCCTCACCTCACGGCGTTCGCAACAAACTCGAGCGTCAGAGCTACATCATCCTCTGCCTTGACGAAACCCGCGATGTCCGGGGGGTCCACGCCGTACTGCGTCATCTTGAGACGGGTCGTGGCCTTGCCCTTCAGCGTATCGCCATCGAGCGTGGCGACGACGTTCCACTTCTGGGGCCGCGTCACCTCGCGTATCGTCATGTTCCCCGTCATTGAGAACGAGAATTGCTTGCCCTGGACGACGCGCTTCGGCAGGCCGCTCAACCGGGCATTTGTGAACGTGGCCCTGGGGTACTTGGCGGACTCCAGCCACCGGCGGCAGATCGCGTTATCGCGCCTCTCCGAGTCCGATTTCAGTTGGCTGATATCTATGACGATCTCCCCCACCCGAGATGCGGCAGGGTTGTCCGCGTTAACCAGGATCTCCCCGCCTACCGCGTTCGTTTTGCCTACCGCGGTGTTGAACTGGTTATCCTCCAGAAATACCTCGCCCACTGAGTACGAGGCGACGGAACGGTCGGGGTCAATGCGAAATATTCTGGCCGGCGGCGCCTTCGGTGCGCTTGCTGAGGAACCACGTTCATCAGAGCCCTGCGTGGGCGCCGGTGTCGCGGCTGTCGCCATCCCGGCCGCGTTCTCGGCGGGCTGGGTAGACTCCGGCCGCGAGGCAGTACCTGACCTCGAGGCGTTCGCCGAGGCAGACGAGGCGGTTGTTGGGGATTCCACGGCTGAAACCACACTGCGGTCCAGCGTCGGCGGAGCTGGCGGCGTGTCCGCAACATCTACGGGGGCGGTCAGCTGCAGCAGATAGATAGCGACCCCGACTGCCACGAGCAGCGCGAGTCCTGCAATGCCGAGCGCGATCTTTTTCATCATGACGTCTCCACAAGCCAGCTGAATACCCGTCACTCAAGTACTACGGGTTCGGGCCGCCGAATGGTTGTCTCACACCGACTGGAGGTAGAGCGGACCACTTCATCGGCCCGCGTGTTTGTACGGTCAGGGGTGCGCGCTTCTCCCCCGAGTGGGGTCGCAGACCGGCGATGTTAGCGGCGGCAGAACCTTACCTGGCCCTGCCGCGCATTCCAGATACATTCCGCGGTACAGATACTTCAACCAAGAGGGGGTGAAGGGAGACGAGTTATCCGCCCTGCATCTCGACTGAAGGAGCGCCACCTGGGGCTTAGAAGGTTGGCGCTGCCTCGTCCGGGGTCATTGATACCACGAACTCCCCGGTTCGGCTGAGGCTGACGTGCTCCGGCCCCAGGCCCTCCGGCAGCAGCTTCGCCTCCTGCACGGCTCTCTCGAGAGCCCGCTTGTTCTCCAGACCCAGCGTGTCGAGTATCGGGTTCGCCACGTAGCGCCCGTGCTTCAGCGGCGTATACAGCTTCGTCCGGTACAACGCCTCGCGCATCTCAGACTCGTTCGGGATCAGATAAAGCGCGGGCATGTTGAAACCGCCCAGCACCCTGAAGAGCATGTCGAACGCCTCGTACGGCAGGTAGCGCTTGTGTATATCAAAGCACTGCAGGAAGATACCGTGGTGGGCGATCTCATCGTTCGCCACAATCTTGAAAGCCCCCGCCGCGCCTATCTGCTTGCCACGGGCACGCTCCTCCGGAGTAGCCTTCTCCGGCAGTCCGTACTCCGAGCGGATACGCTTGCGGAGCTCGTCGTAGTTGAAGTACGTGGCGCGCTCCTGCACCATCGCGTACACCATCACCCCGAGGGGGGTATCGAGGCCGGGGTGGTTGTCGCGCATGGTCCACTTATGCTCCGCGACCTTGTCGCGGTACGCCTCAAGCTGCTCCTCCGTGCGCCTGCCGGAGTGCAACAGCACCAGCTCCCAAGCCTCGGCGTGCTTGAGCTCCTCAGCTCCCCACTGGAGCTGGATGTTCCGGCGCACGCGCTCCTTGCCAACCTGGTGCATACCCTCCTCGACGTAGTCCCCGACGTAGTCCTCAACACCGAGGAAGCTCTCGATGAGGGTCACGGTATCGTCGCTGAGCAGATGCCCCCGCTCTCGCATCTCATTGAGCGGCAGATCATCCCATGGGGTCCAGTTACGTGTCTTGACCGACCTGCGGAAGTAAGAGATAAACGCATCCCTGGTTTCCCGCTGTATAGCCGCCTCTTTCGCCTGTCGGGTCCAGGGTCCGGGATGTATCTGTAGCCCTGCTGCCCTAGTCTCGATACCGTCTGCTACCGCTGTCATTCTTTCTCCTACTAACCGAGTTCAGTCCTAAGCCTTGTTAAGTATAGAATACCTCTCCCCAAATCGCGAAGCCGAAACGCCAACGGCACGCATCTATCGCAACGCAAGTCCCATACCGGGAGGTGCACGGGCCAATCTACGCTCCGGGCTTGTTGCGGGGTTAACGGCGCGACTACTATGATGGATAAAGACGGCCCATTGGTCCGTCTTTATCCATCATAGTAGTCGCGCCACAGCTGCTGGAGTTACTGCTGCTGTGTGGATTCACCGCTCGGCAGCGCCGCGGCCTGGTTCCCCGAGCCCAGCTGCGCCTTGAGCGCGGCGAGCTCGTTCTCGACCTCGCTGTTCGCCCCCAGCGCCGCAAACTCATCATTGAAGCTCGTTGTCTGCAGCTCCGCCTGCGCCTCCGCGCGCGCTTCCTGAAGCCGGATACGCTCCTCCATCCTGCCTAGCTCGGCGGACGGATCCATCGTATTCAGTTGCGCGCTCACCTGGGCGACGCGCTGCTGCGTCTCCGCGCGGCGGTGGCGCGCGATCAGGATCTCCCGGTTGCGCCTCGCGTCCTCGTACTTGCTCTCCAGCTGCTGCAGATCGTTCTTGAGCTTGTCCACCATGTGGCTCTGCGCCGTCAACTGCTCGCGGTAGACCCGCGCGTTCTCATCATAGTCCTGCCGGCGGCGCAGCGCCTCACGAGCGAGGTCGTCGCGCCCGTTCTGAACGGCGAGAGTCGCCTTCTGCATCCACTCCTGGGCAAGCGACTCGTTGCGCTGCACGTTCGCCTGCAGAATCTTCTCCTGGGCAATCATGTCGGCCACCTGGCCTCGTGCCTCGGCTATCGCGCTCGCCATGTCCCGGATGATCTGATCTATAACCACCTCCGGGTTCTCCGCCCTATCCAGCAGAGCGTTGATGTTCGCCCTCAAGATCGTACTCATACGGTCGAATATACTTGCCACCTTTGCTCCCCCTTCAGGTTTCTGCCTACCGAATCCAAAGCTCTATGCTCTCGGGATGCTCCGAAACACCGAGCATCGCCTTTGGCCCCTCATCCCATTCCTCGATCCACACGAAGCCGCCCGCCCCCTGGTATCGAAGGTAGCCTACGAACAAGCCTCCCCTGCTGCCGGTCGCACTCGACACGTTCACGGTCGCGGTGCCCCTCCGCGCCAGCGTCCACTGGGCCCCCTCGACTGTCACGGCAGGGTTGCCTATACCCTCCGGCACTGGCACGGGCCGCATCACACTGAGTTGGGTGCCGCCCTGCTCCACCAGCAGCCATGTCTCGCCCTGCCCGCCACCGAGCAGGTAGCTGTACCAGACCGTCGCCCCCTCCGACCACTCCAGTCGCCCGCTCACAACGTAGTCCTCGCCCTCGTACGATAACGCGTCGTTGGGTTTCAACTGTGCGAACTGCGATGGCTCGTGAACACCGGTCGGCTGCACGCCCCTGAGAAGCTCCGCGGCCGTGGGCAGCGCCTTCTGTTCGCCCGCAGTAAGCGCGCGCGCCCGCTCGTTCGTCGCGTTCTCCAGGCGCGCTATCGTGCCGGAGAGACGGTTTATGAGCGAGGGCTCTGGCTGGCCCGAGGCGAGGCTCTGCGTGAGGCTGGTCACCTGATCCTCCAGCACCCGCGTTGAGGACTCCAGCGCGGCATCTATGCTCCGCACGGTGTCGGGGTCGGATGCGTCCGCAGCGAGCGCATCAAAGGAGCCAACACGCTCGTATGACGTGCGGCGAAGCGCGCCCGTCACCCCGTCGAGCCGCGCCATCGCGTCTTCCAACAGCAGCCGGCTCGTTGGGTTGGAAGCGGGCAGAGCCGCCTGAAGAACGGCCTGCAACCGGTCGCGCTGGCGGGCGAGCCGGTCGGCTATCTGGGCGCGGCTCAAGCTCTCACTCTCGAGTACGCGCCTGCGGGCCGCCACATCCCGCTCCGCTTGCTCCTCCTGTTGCCCTCGGAGAAAGAGGAAAGCGCCGCCCGCGAGAAGCGGCAGGGAGACGATGATCACGAACATCAGCCCAAGCAGCCTCCCACCGCCGGACGCCGCAGTGCTGAACGTCCAGAGCGCGCACAGCAGCCCAAGCAGCAAGCCACCGACGGCCATCAGTCCGCCCCATAACCTCGATTGTGCGAGCAACGTCACCTCCTTCGCCTCGCTGTTTAGCAAGAGGTATGCCGTTTGCCGCAGCGACCTCCTTCTGACCTCCCCCTCTCAAGACGACGTGAAAGCCGCACTACCATCACCTGAGACGCCGACGCTCGTACAGACGTAGCCGTGCTACGTCTCCGTATGCACGCAGGGGTAATATGGCGCCTGAGACGAGGGCTGTGGCAACGGGCAACAAGGCTAACCCGCGTGCGTGCGCCACCGGAGAAGCCACAGGCAGACGAGAAAGAGGACGAGCGACAGCGCCCCCAGCACGAGTATGAAAAGTTCCCTACCGGGCAGTCCGCGCAGCATCACGTCCTGCAGCAGGTCCGCCCCGTACGTCGCGGGCATTGCGTACGAGAATGAGAGCGCAGGCTGGCGCAGCGCGTCCACGGGCAGCGCGAAACCACTGAAGAACACAATTCCCAGCAACAGCAGCATCGCGAACTGCACGGCCTGACGCTCTGAAGATGCGAGCAGCGAGATTGCGAACCCGAGGCCGACGGACGTAAGCGTGAGCAGCAGCAACGTCAGTCCCATCCGCCACGCGTCGCCGAATATCGGCACGCCAAAGAACCCCACCAGCACCCCCACAAGCGCCCCCGTCATCGCGAGGGTGAACACTGTGTTCGCAACGTACTTGCCGATCAACATCTGAAAGTTGGAGATAGGCGCAACCATGTACAGCTCGAACGTATCCGCAAGCCGCTCGCGCACCATCGAGAGCGATCCCAGGCTCACCGCGGTGTGCTGGATCAGCAGCGCGAGCATGGCGGGAGCGAAGAAGGTGATCACGTCCGGCCGTAGAGGCGCCACGTACTGAGACCTGACCTTGACTGGCGAGACCAACACCTCAGCCCGCACGGGCGTCAGGCGATCCACCGTCTCCTTGAGCGACTGCAACCTGCCGCGCATGCTGGCGATGTCAGGTTGGACGGTTGCCTGGGCCGTCAGGCTCTGCTCCGACTCACCCAACCGCTCCTCATCGTCCCGCAGCCGTTCCTGGATGAGCCCTAACGTGGGCGAGAGCGCTCCGGCCTCGGGTCCTGCGGTATCCAGAATATCGCGCAGCCCCGCGACGGATTGGCGCGCCTCCCGCACGCGCTGCAGCGCTTCGTCGCGGTTGTTCCCCAGCCGGGCGGCATCAGCGGCGTCGAGCGCCCTGATCGCTGCGTCAAGCTGCTGGGACGCAGCTTGTAGCGCGGGCCGCTGCCTCTCCGCACCTTGCATCAGTATCTGACGGTTGATCTCACTCTCCACGCTGCTGGCGTAGTCTGGTATCACCCAGCTGCGTGTAGGGTCAATCTCGTTGTACAACACCTGAATCTCAGCGTGCTGCCCCCTGGAGATAGCCTCATACGGGTCCGGCGGCAGGATCACTACCGTGTCAACCGCGTTACGCGCCAGCTGACGGCGGGCGTACTCACCGTCACTGGTGTACTCCGCCACGCGCAGGTACTTCTGGATCTGGTCCCGGTAGTCCTGCATCAGCGCCTGATCAGCCGGTCCGGGAGGCGTCACGACGATAGCACGCGGCGTGGGGTACGTGATGTTGGAGCCCAGCCCGAACGCGATCATTATCACGAGCGGCCCGAAGATCAGGCTCAGCACCAGCAGCGGGCGCTGCAGCAGCTCGCGCAGCTCCTTCAGAGTGACCGCCAGAACCTCCGTAACGACTGATATGATGGCTTCGGCCCTCCTACAGCTCTATCCTGCGGAGCCCGCCCAGCGGCGTGCGGGAGCGTCCGTGCTCCTCTATGAGCCGGATAAACACGGAGTCGAACGTGGGCTGATACGGCGCAGCCGACACCACAGTCGCACCAACCTGCTCGAGGCTGCTCACAAGCATAGGCACTGCTCGATCCGCGTCCTCCACAGTCAGGCGCAGGCGCCCATCTCGCCACGCCTCGACATCAAGCACTCCTGGTGCGGTCGCGACCGCGTCCACGCACTGAGTAGATGCGCTCTCCAGCTGTATGTCTACGATATCGCCTCCGAAGGCACTGCGGCGCAGTTCCTCGGGGCGTCCCTCGGCGATAAGCGTCCCATCATACATCAGCCCCACCCTGTCGCAGTTCTCCGCCTCATCAATATACTGCGTCGTGATAAACAGAGTCCTGCCCTCCGCGCTCATCCCGCGGAAGTGGTCCCACAACTTCGTGCGCAAGATGGGGTCAAGGTTCGCGGTCGGCTCGTCGGCAAAGAGAAGCCACGGGTCGTGTACGATGGCGGCCGCGAGCGCGAGCCGCCGCTGCATGCCCCCGGAGATCGAGCGCGCCTTCTGCCTGCGCGCCCGGCCCAGCTCCACGAGCTTCAGCACCTCCCGTATCCGCTTGCGGGCGGGCCACCACCACAGCCCATACAGGCCCGCCGCAAAGCTCAGGTTCTGCCTGACCGTCAGGTCGAGGTTGAGTATAAAGCCCTGCGGCATGTACCCGATGCGGCGGCGCGTCCTCCTGCTGAACCTCGTGGGCGCCTCCCCGAGCACCGTCACCTCCCCGCCGCTTGGCTCCAGGTGTCCGCACAGCAGGTGTACGGTAGTGGACTTGCCTGATCCGCTCGGTCCGATCAGGCCGTAGATCTCTCCCTTCCGCACCTGGAGCGAGAGGTCGCGCAGGACCGGCGTCTCGCCGAAGCTCTTCTCCAGGTTGCGCGCGTCAATGACCAGCTCCGTAGGAGATACAGCCTCCCGCTTTCGACTGTCAGACTCCGCCGCGAGAGCGGCGTCGGGCACCCCAGCCTGTTGCTCGCTATCGAGCTGAACGTTCGACATCATAGCGGCCTCGCTTCATCGGGCTCTTCTCTTGCTTGATGGTGGGACGCAAGACGCGCCCACCTCACGCGGATACGGTCATGAGGGGAATTGCCGCGCTTGCGCCACAAGCAATTAGCATACCGGGAACAGACGGCGGAGAGTATTCGGCTTGCTCATACTCTGTCTGTCGCCCGGTCTGGCCCGGTAACGCGCGCTTCGGATGGGCAGACCCTAGTGGGCGCCCTCCCGCTTGACGACGACCCATATCGTCTTGAGGATAATGCAGATGTCGCCCCAAAGGGTGTGCGTCTCCGCGTATCGGGCCTCCATGTGCGTGCGCTGCTCGTAGCCGACGTTCGACCTTCCCGATACCTGCCACGGGCCGGTAACGCCGGGCTTGATCGAGAGCGTCTTCACTATGTCGGGCTGGGTGTGAGGGAAGTGCTCCGCCTGGGCGACCACCTCAAAGGGATAGCGCGGACGAGGGCCGACCATACTCATCTCGCCGTGCAGCACGTTGATAAAGTTGGGAAACTCGTCAATGCTGTGCTGCCTTATGAACCTGCCCACCCTGGTAAGCCGTGGGTCGTTCAGGAGCTTGAAGTTGTGCTTCTTGTACTCCTCCCACAACACCGGGTCGTTTACCAGCATAAGATGGGCGTTCCTGACCATTCCCCGGAACTTGTACATCCGAAACTCGGTGCCGCCCCTGCCCGCCCGCCGGGGAGTATCCGCAAACACCGGCCCCGGTGACTCCAGCTTGATGAGCGCCGCGATCAGAATAAGCATCGGGGCTAGCGCGACAAGCGCGCACAAGGAAGCCACTATGTCGAACGTCCGCTTCGCGAACCGCTTCATGCTGAGGTTCTGACTCTCGCGCCAGAACGCGCGCACCTCCGGCGGGGCTTCGAGCAGCCACTCGCCGAGCCGCTCCTGCAGCACGCGCCGATGACGCTCGTCCGACTCCTCCAGCTCTGGCTCCAGCAGGCGCAAGTCGAGCGAGCGCAAGGAGTACCGTGCGCCCGCCACCATCGCAAGGGTCAGAGCCCATTCGAAGAGGAGCACGCGACGCGGGAATATCTGTATGGGAGTGTCAAGCGTCGCAAAGACGAGCAGCAGCGTTGCCACGATGGAGCCAGTGGTTACGGCGGACACGACCGCCACTAGCTCACGCAGTGCCGCGCGCGCCCATATAGACCGGTACAGGCCGAACAGCGCGAACGCGGCGAGACGCAGCACCAGCAGATACGGCAAGTAGCCGCTATATTTTGGAAGCTCCCTCTCCAGGTAGCGGAACGGGATAGCCACCGCGAACGCGAGCAGGAAGGCTGCCACAACCACCAGCGCATCCAATACAAGCAGTGACTTAGGCGTAAACTTCACTCTTCTGTGACCTACCTCAACAGACCGGGGAACGCGGCGGTCACCCCTTCGTGAATCCTCTCGACCTCGGCCGACGTCGTATGTCCGCGCGCGAACTCCAGCGCGCCTCGTGATAGCCGGGCGCGTAGCGTACTGTCCTCAGCCAGCCTTCTTATGGCCCCCACAAGCGCCTCAGCATCGGCGGGAGGGACCAGTAAGCCATTCGCTCCATCCGTGACTACGTCAGGGACTCCCCCAACTCTCGACGCCACAACGGGTAGCGCCCGTGCCATCGCCTCGAAGAGCACCTTTGGCACCCCTTCCGACAGGCTCGGAAGCACGAACAGGTCCGCCTGCTCGAAGAATGCGTCCAGATCAGGACCCGGCGGCAAGTACCCCTCCAGGCTGACCGTCTCCCGCAGGCCGAGGCGCTCTATCGCCGCCTCCAGAGCCTCCCGCTGCTCTCCGTCTCCTACAAGCGTAAGACTGGCGCTCACCCCCTGGTCCCGTAGCGCACGCACCGCTCCGAGAAGGTACGGCAGCCCCTTGACCGGGCGCAACTGGCCCGCCCACAGCAGCCGAATCGGGGAGTGAACGCAGGACTTGCTGCCCGCTGCGAGCTGCGAGTCACGTACAAGGCTCGTGTTCGCCAGCCGGCCGTACCGCGCTTTCGCGGCGTACCGCTCCAGCCCGCCCCCAGTGTAGAACACGACTGCACCTTTTGCAGCAAAGAGTATTAGCCGGTCCAGGTAGAAGGCAGTGCGAAGCGCGAGGCCGTTGCGCCCTCCCTGGCCCGCGTACTTGGAGCGCGTGGTCTCGAGGATGTCACCGCGGAGCCACAGAAGGTACGGCTTGCGCAGCAGTCGGGCGATGAGAGCGCCGAGCGGCAGCAGCGGATGCGGCCCGTTGATCCACACAAGGTCCGCCCCGCGGATGCCCTGATACAGTTGCCCAACTATTCTCGTGCCGTCCCCTGGGAAGCGGCGGACGAACTGCTCGATTGTGCGCGAGGGCGGCAGCGACCGATATCTCACACAGGGCGACTCTATGCTGAACCCCTGCTCCGAGCCCTCGGGATGAACAGGCGCGCATACCTCGATACTGTGTGCGAGCCGGGATAACTCCACCACGAAGCGCATGAATACGCTCCTGGTACACACCCGCCCATCGCCGCTGCGGTAGTGATAGTCGCTCGTAATCAGGAAAAGTCGTCCGAGCTTTCGGGGTCGCATCCCGTCAGCGGCTTGCAAGCGAGAGTTCCTGTACGTGACGCGGACGTTCAACTCGCGAAAGCGCACACCTCTCACCAGGGACGGCGCAACCTGCCTTCCTGAAGAAATCACGAGCAGGTTGGTTGCGCGGCTGCTCCTCAACGGTGGCAAACAACTGCGAGTTGCAGTGGGATGGCAACGAAGCAATAGCATCGGCGAGCATCGCCTCCTCGATGCCGCGCCCCATCGCCCGGCAGCTCAGCAGGAAGGTATCGAGCACCGCGTGGTCAGAGCATATCTCGACTATATACGCTCCCACCACCCCGTACTCACCGAACCGGTCCTCTGCCTGCACGACGCGGACGCAATAACCAGGGTTCGCAAGTAGCGCCGCAAGCTCCGCAGCGTCGCGGCGGCGGCAATTGAGGTTGAACTGGTTCGTCTTCGCCACCATCTGCGCCAGCCGCGGCAGATCGGACGGTCCGGGTGCAAAGATGCGCACCTTCACCCCCAGGCTTGCCAGGAACTCCTCGGGCGAGGAGGCCCGCCTCGCAACCTCCTGTCGAGCACGCTCCTGTCCGTAGCTCTCGGCCCGCCGCAGGTCTTCAGCAGTAGGCGGCAGCCGATCCAGGAGGCCCGAGCCCTGGACGGCTGCCAGCCAACCCGCAGGGTCCGAGGGAAAGAGTATGAGCCCTACCGCGGGGAGAGCAGCCTGTACCTCCGCGAGCTCAACTGGGCTGTCGTCAATGAGAACGAAGCTGTCCGGTGCGAGGCCTAGCTCGCCAGCAAGCTCCCGTATGTTCTCCGACTTTGGCTTCCAATTGATCTTCCACGCGGAGAAGTGTTCCTTCTTCAGCACCATCTCCCGGCGCTCGAAAGCCTCCCAGACGTCCGCCTCGTTGTTCTTGCTGGTGATAGCGAGCAGCACGCCAGCGCGCCTGAGCTCCAGCAGGTAGCTCTGGAAGCTACGGTGCGCCTCTCCGGGTCCACTATCCGACAGGTCTATGCCCGCCGGCCCTTCCTCACCGACAACCCCTCCCCACAACGTATTATCCGCATCTACCAGCACCGCTTTGCGTGCGGCCCGTTGGTTGAGCGTTATCAGCCTCGCGAGCCTTTGGCCGAGGGTAGCGAACGTTTCCTCCGCGAAGGGGATTCTGGCAACGGTGAGCATGGGCGGGTTGTACGCCCTGGCACCACCAACATACCGGACAGCATCCTCAATGTCCGCGACCAGCACCCCTGTCCTCCCGGCGATACGCTGCCGCACTTCCTCCCTGACCGTGGCCGCGGTGGCATGGACCCCGGAAGGGTTGGACGCATCTCCGACACCGAGGGGAACGGATTCGGGCACGGGCGGCAGGGCGAATACCAGAATCGCCCCCCAACGAGCCGCCGCCGCGGCGCAAGCCTCCGCCATCTCGATCAGTTCCCCGCCATACGTCTTCGGATCATCAACGAGTGGGAGTGGGCGACGAACCCACACGTCCTCAAGGCGCGGAAGGACCACGAGTACATCCGGGGCATAGCGAGCGGTCTCGCTCTCATCGGAGAGGCATTCCTGCACGACCTGGTTATAAGGACCGAGGAAAACGTCGGCGGGCAGCCCTGCATCCTCTAGCGCGGTGCCGAGGTACGGCGCGACAGAGTTCACAGTGAACGTGGAAAGCACCGCCACCTTGAGCTGCGGCGTCCGCTCGGATCGGACGATCTTCTGCCAGCGCAGGCGCGTCTGCAGCAGGCTCATACCTCCACACCCTTCGCGCGCAGTATATCCCGCGCGTCTCCGAGCGACTTCGCCTTCTGGATCTCGTCGGTTTCGAACGACACCCCGTACGTCTCCTCCATCGCGGTAATCAGCGTGATGTGTCCGAAGCTGTCCCATTCAGTCACAGTCTCAGGGCCCGACTCCTCCGTCAGGCTCGCCGCGGGCACGTCCAAGACGGCGCCGAAAAGCTCTTCTAACCTCATGTGTCCGTATCCTCTGCTCTGGGTCTACCACCGGGCCTACCCACGGTCACTGGCCAGGGTGCAGCCACGAATGTCGTAGACCATGATACCGCAAGGCAAAGGTCTGCGGCGGGCAGGTCCCGGCAGGTCCTCGCCCCGGAACTCCCTGCCCCAGATTGCCGGTGGAGTCGCGGCGCACTCCCGTGATCAACCGCGTTGGAGCGCCGGATCAGGCGGAGGACGACACTTCCACCAGTATCGGACGCTCAACCCGGCGATGGTTGCGAGCAGGAGGTAGAAGAATGCCGAGATCCACGTTCCGACTGCAAGAGCCGACGACTCGAATCGCAGCTCGACCTCGTGATCTCCCGCCCCCACATGCAGTGCCCGTAGCGCGTGGTTGGCCACGTGGAGTGCAGCCGGACGCCCGTCAACGTAGGCCTTCCATGCCGGGTAGTGGATCTCGCTCAACACAAGCATCCCTGGCGCAGCTGTGGTACTCCGCAGCCGTATCCGGTCCGCGGTGTACTCGGATATGCTCACCTTCTCAACTGCCGATTGGGCCGGCAAGGAGAGCGGTGGAGGCGACTCCTCGAGCAGCACCGTCCGCCGTGGATCTATCTCCCGCGTGGCGAGCAGCTTCAGCGCCTCACCGGAAGGGACCTGTCGCGCGTTATGCACCACCCAGGCGCGGGGAAGCGCGCTACGCCGCTCCAGTACCCTCACCCATTTGTTTTGATATATAACTGGATACCCGTCGAGTAGCTGGCCTATATCCGCGGAAGCCGGACGCCCGCTCGCGGGCACCACAAGATAGCGCGTGTTTAGCAGGTCGAGTAGCGGGGAATCGAGCCCCTCTGAGTACACCTGAGACCTGCGGTACGACTGCCCCCTGCCCTCGTTTATCGCTCGCATCAGGTCGTCGTAGCGCGCTATGTGTACCGGGTTATAGCCCTGCAGGTCTTGCAGGTGCAGCACAGTGGCTCGGTTGTTGGCCAGGAGCATCGCAGCTCGCCGGTCCCGCCATTGAGAGGGGTAGTTCCTGCGGCTGTCCTCCCTCCTGGTATCGAAGCCGAGGTACCGGAAGGTCTCGCTCCTGCTCCGAGACACCAGGAACTCCCCCGCCTCGGTGGGTCGGTAAAAGCTCGTGAGATCCACCTTGCGCAGCGCTGGCCACTTCTCACCCAGGTGCATGTGCCTGTCGATCAGTTTCTGCCCCGAGAGGAGCAGGTCAACGAACACGACGAGAACTAGCAAGGATACGCACGCGAAGGCCAACTGTCGCCTGGCTCCAAGCAGCGCGCACGCCGCCATTAGCACGCTCGCCAGTACCACTGACGTGGCCGTCGCAATGGAGATAGTGATGCCACTCACCAGTGCCACCAGCAATCCCACGAGCGGCACCGCTGCTACGAGAGCTGCTCTGGAGCCACGCGCGGATATCGAGCTGACTGTCGCGCCGGCGAGCAGTGCGGGCCCGAGGTAAAAGACCATCAGCACCATCTGGGGGTAGTGCGCGTGCAACGTCGAGAAGCTGGGCAGGACGCTCAGTACCAGATGCAGCGGCGTGGGTCCCTGCCCGGTAAGGAGCAGCGCGCACACGGACATCACCGCCCAGTAGGGGGTTGCGTGCCTCCCACGCGCTACCAGCGGAGCCACGAGTGCGAGCGCGAGCGCCGCCCCGCCAGCGTACCAGCCGCGCCCCGCCCGCAGCAGCGCCCACCACCCCGCAAGGCTCCACCCGCCTGCAACCGCTTCGTTCGTGCCCGTATAACCGTTAGCGAGGTTCGAGACCCCGTTGTACTCCAGCCTGGGCAACACTCCCGCAGCGCCAAGACCGAAGCCAAACAGCAGCACCGCTCCACCGTGGAGTACGAGCAGTGTGACACGAGCGCGTGCTCCACCCGTACCCTCGGGAGGGGCCACCAGTGCGCGGTACGCCACATACCCTCCAAGGACCAGAAGCACGTAGTAGGATCCTTGTCCCAGCCAGATGGCCAGCACCTGGCTCAACGCCAGCCCCGACACTCCCCACCAGAGCCCCCGCTGCATCCAGCCTCGGCTTCGAATAGCCAGCTCAACGCCAAGGATAGCGACCGGGAGCCACGCGGCGACTCCGGTGTGGGTGAAGAAGGTCGGGCTGCGCTCGAACATGAGGCCACTGAACTCGTACGCCACCGCCACCGTCAGCGCCCCCGCAATGCTCATTCCGAGTAGGCGGGCGAGCGAGTACGCGGCCAGGCCGGCCAGCACAAGATGGAGGAAGACGTACGACTTCGCGGCGAGGTTTAGCGGTAGCAGGGTGAACAGGACCATCGCGGGGAGGTACATCCAGCCCGACTGCGGGTCGCCCGCGAAGGGGGCGCCGGAGAACTGGTACGGCATCCATCCTGGGATGTCAGCGGACCGAAGGCTATCGCCGAGGTGCAGGTATCGGGGATAGAACTGGTCGGCAGAGTCCAGCCCAACGACGGTCCCGCGCCACAGGAGGGGAAACGACGCCACTGCCGAGAGGAGCAGCAGCAGTAGCACGGATGCGGCGTCGAAACGCCAGTTCCCGAGGCGAAGGGCGGACAGATGACGCTGCCGCGTCAGTACACTCGCGGATACCATCTCACGTATCACAGGGGCTGGCTCCATCATTTCACAGGTCTACCGGGCGCAAGCAGGAGAGTCCTTCAGCCGGACGAGCGAGTCATTCCGCCGACAAAGGGGCATGCAGGCGGGAACCGTGCGACTCCAACCGCGGTTGGTGGTTTACGCAGGACACGGTTCCAATCAGACCGGAGCAACGCCAAGAGAGACCGCCCCGGAGATCGCATCCGCCGCCGCCCAGTAGGCGTGTTCGGGGTCGCGGTACACCTCGGACGAAGCCAGCAAGCCTTCGGTCCCGTATGCGGGGCACCTCGCAGCGCCCGTATCGTCCACCTCACTCACACTCCAGCCGTAAACCGCCCGCTCCTTTACCCCACCCGGCCACACCTTCGTTACAGTCACGTTGAACCGGCGGCCGTAGGACACCGTTCTCACCGTGACGGCTGCCAGTTGCGGAAGCTGACGCATCAGCCTCACCGGCTGCAAGGTCTCCTCAGCCAACATGAACGAAATGCGGTCGCTACAATCCACCCTTACCGTTCCTCAACGCAGCGCTCAAGCTCACCATACGTTGCGCCACCGCTAGACGCTACCCGATACTCCGGCCGCCGCCACTTCTTTCTCCCGGACGCGCTCCGCGTACAGGCGCCGGTCATCGGAGGTAAGGCAACGCCCGGTGGCCAGCTCGAACTGCCAGTCGTGCAGTGTACAGGTCAGAATGCCGTTCTCCACCTCTCCGAACCGCGTCAGATCGGCCTTCAGGTGGGGACAGCGTCGCTGAATGCGGTAGCCCTCGCACTCAAAGAACTGCTCTACGTCGGAACGCTCTGAGTAGTAGCCCTCAGCGTACTGGATTCGCTCCTGCGAGAGACACTTGAAGAACGTGTAGAGGTAGTCGTTGAAGGGTCCCTTGCGCTCCGCCTCAAAGCGGCAGGAAAGGAAGAGCTCGTTGATCCAGTCCTCCGTACGGTTGAGAATGCAATACTCAATGAGAGCCCCGTCGACGTTGAAGCGGTACTCGTACTCCTCCCCGCTCCACTCGTAAACCCGCCGCTGCTGGAAGTCAATCACCACCGCCGTCGCGTCACAATCGAGCAGTAGCCTTCCGTTCACGCCCACGCACATGATATCGGCCTGCTGCAGTAGCGGCTCGAACCACTCACGTAGCGAGGTCAGGATGTCCACTTGACCTCGGGGCCACGATGCCTTGATCTCATCTATGAGTGGCTGCTTGCGCGCCTTGTACGCTTCGAGGTACTCCCGCTTGTTGGAAAAGATTGAATCAACTTCCTCGGCTGGTACAGGATGCGATATATCGCACGCACCTCCGTGGAAGCTGGCGACGCTGCCTGGGATCATCAGCCGCCCGTTATCCAGTCCGTGCCCTCGCATATACTCCAGGAAGACCTTCTGGTCCGGAAAGATGTTGACGGCGTCCCGGTCGAAGTCGTTGAGGTAGAAAAGCTCGTCATCCAGGAAGCAGGGTGGACCTGCCGAGGGAATAACGTGCGCCGCGTCAACCTGTCGTATGTAGCGCAGCGCCCGGTCCATCTGGTTCTCGCGCTTCTTCCGGCCCAGAACTTGCTTCATGTTCTCAGGAAACTTGTACACCATCGGATACCAGATCGCGCCGGAGAACTGGACGAAGTGGGCGTCGAAAGGCCCATAGCGGTTCAACCTGTCAATGTCCACCAGCTTGGCGTCGTTCTGGTCAAAGATTCGGGTTTCACCGTCATCAACCATCAGGCTGGAATCGCCAAGAGCCCCGTTCGGCCCGCACAACGCCATTGTCATGAGGCGGAGGCCACCCACCTCCACCGGCTCACCGTTCCGGGTCTGCAGGAACTTCGTGAAGCCGAGGGCGCGTAGCGCGCGTTCCAGGTGCTTCAAGGGATAGTCCGGCAGTATGACCGTGGTCTCCTTCGAGATGTGGTCCCGGAGGAAGGCTTCGTCGAAGTGGTCGTTGTGCAGGTGTGAGACGAACAGATATGTAGGACTGCTGATCTTCGACAGGTCCAACCCATCGTTGCTGGGGAAGGGGAACCACGAAGCAAAGAAAACCGGGTTGAACCAGGGATCACAAAGAATGCTGCCATGTGCGGTCTCGACAAACAGACCGGCATGACCAACAAAAGTAACTTCCACTCAGAATCCTCCGAAGACCTGCGGAGCTAGACCCAAAAACATGTAGCTTACCGAGGGTTGAATACTGGGCTTATCGCCTTAAGGCTCCCACTCACTTTAGCAAAGGTCTGGGGCTTTCACCAACGCTGGGCCAGGACGCGGATCACTCGCGGCTGCGGAAGAGCTCTCACGCCTGGTCCCCGCCCCGGTACGTGACTGTCTTCTGACCCGTCAGAGCCTTCCACATGCCGACGAGGAACCCCAGATTCGCCAGGCAGAAGCTGAACGGCGCGGAGAAGAGGCGAACGCGAACGCCGCGGCCTTCCAGAGCGTAGCCTATGACCGCGCAGAGGTAGAACCCTATCTGCGATAGCAGCGCCACCCTGTAGAACCACCGGCACACGAGAACGAGATTGGAGAGGAACGCCGTGATCATGAAGACGGGTGTGAGCCATCGAAGGATCTTGTGCGACACGAGCGCGAAGCTGATGCCAGGGTATTTGCGGACGTTGAGCAGCGCCTCGCTGGCTCCCCACCCGAGGAGGTTGCGCGAGGTCATGCGCACCCGCCCACGGAACTCGCCTCGCACCGACTTGACCAGCACCTCGTACGCGAGCGCCTCCGGCTCGTGTACCACCCGGTAGCCCTTCTGTATCGCGAGCTTGGGCAGGCTGCCATCAACCGACTGGTGAGGCAGGAAGGGCTCATACACTGCCTTGCGGAACGACATGAGCGCTCCGCTCACAGTCCCGAGTATGCCGATGCGGCTCTCCGCCCGACGCAGGAACATCTCGAAACGCCAGTACAGCGCCTGGTTCTGCGCCACACCGCTCGAGGACTCGTTCATGAAGCGGAACTCACCCTCGACCACACCTACCCTGGGGTCCCGGTAGTGCGGCACTATCTTGCGCAGGTAATCCGGCCTGTATCGGGTGTCCACGTCGGAATGCACGACAATCTCGCCACGGGCGAGGGCAACCGCTTCGTTGAAGGTGGTTGTCGTGCCCGCATTCGGGGAACGTGCGTACAACTCGATTCCACGGTCGGCGTACTCGCGCACGATATCGTTCGTCGCATCGGTCGAACCGTCGGACGCGACCAGAAGCTGCAGGCAATCGCGCGGGTAGTCAAGCCCGATGAGGTTCTCCAGCTTTGCGCGTATCTCCTCTTCCTCGTTATACGCAAGCGTCACCACGGTGACCATCGGCCACTGAGACGGTGCAGAAGGCGTGGGGTAACGCTTACGGCTGGAGAGCAGCTTCAACAGGAGCGGGTAACCCGCCCAGGTGTACACTATGAGAGCGGAGGCTAGAGCGAACAGGTAGCGCAAGATCAGGCCCTCCGCGCCTCGTCCACCGCGATCACGCGGCCCGGCACGGAAACCACAGTCGCTCCCGGCGGCACGTCGCGCACAACCACCGCTCCCGCGCCAACCTTTGCGTGAGCGCCAATGCTGACGGACGGAGTCACAATGGCTCCGCTGTATACGTAGGCGCCTCGACCAACGCGGACGTGTCCGGCGAGCGTGGCACTGGGTCCCACGTTCGCGTAGTCCTCGACCACACAGTCATGAGAAACAAGCGTTCCGGTCTGAATCACTACTCCTCTGCCTACCCTGGCAAGCGGCTGCACCACCGCTAGCGGCTGTATCAGGGCGCCTTCGCCCACAACGGCATCGGGGGAAACCACCGCCGACGGGTGGATGGCTCGCACCAGTTGGAGGCCAAGCGCGAGGACGCGGCTCGACAGCTCCTCCTTCTGCTGGTTGGAGGAGCAAGCCACAATGGCGCCCTCTACCCCGGAGACGTGCAGCTCATCAAGCAGACCGAGCCCACCGATCACAGGTGCGCCCATAACAGACTGTCCGACCAGCCGGTTCTCCGGGCTGAGGTCCACCAGCCCTGCCACCTCGTGCTCGCCAGTCGCGCGGAACGCCTCCAGAGCGAGCTTCGCCTGCGCGCCCGCTCCCACGACCAGTACCCTCACGCCACGGCTATCGGCTGCCGCGTGAACGCACCGTACAGGCGGGCGAACTCGTTGATACCGTCCTCGAGCGTCAACTCGGGGCTGTAGCCGAGCGAGTAGAGCTTGCTTCCGTCAACCTCGTACGAGATCTGGTTCAGTATCTCCCTGTTGGTATGCACAACCTTAAGCTTCGGGAACCTCGGCTCGATAAGCGCGAGGATGTCGTTCACGCTCCCATTCTGGCCGACTACGTTGAACAGGCCGTCCTCCGTGCGCGGCTCCTTGAGGCAGAACGCCAGGGCACGCGCTACGTCGCGCACATGGATGTATGGGCGCTTCTGCTCTCCACTGCCAAACACCTCGAGCGGTATACCCACCGCCGCGCGAAAGGCGAAGATGTTCACGACGGTGTGGACACGCAGGCCCGCGGAGTACCCGTAAACAGTAGCAAAGCGCAGGGCAGTAGACTTCACCCGCCCGTTCGTAACCTTCGGAAGCGCCAGAACATCCTGCTCACCCTTGAGCTTGAAGACGCCGTACGGACTGGCCGGCTTGCACTCGCTCTCCTCGGTGACAATGCCTGAAGTCGGACCGTACACGCTCGTAGTGGAGGCATAAATAAGCCGATTTACGCTCGGGGTGTCCTGCACGGCGCGCACAATGTTCTGCGTGCCCACGTGATTCGTGAGCTCCGTCGCCTCCTGCCGCTCGAAGGAGAGAGTAGCGTTCGTGAGAGCCGCGAGGTGGATGACCGTGTTCGTGTCGTCGCCAATAGCCCGCCGCACATCCTCTTCGTTTCGGATATCGCCGAGCACGAAGTCGTACTCCACGCCCTCCGGCAGGTTCATCAGCGCCTGGTACTTCTCCTCCTGCATGTTGTCGAGGACGCGCACGCGCCCCAATTGGAGTCCATCCGTGCCCGCGAGTACGTGCAGGAGATCCGAGCCTATGTATCCGGCCCCGCCAGTAATAAGTACGTTCAACCTAGTGGTCCTCCTAAGACGGTCCTATCTCGTGCAGCGTCCGCACGATGTACTCCAGGTCATCCTGTGTAAGCCCCGGATGGTTCGGCAAGCCGAGCAGCTTCCCCGCCACCTTCTCCACGTTCGGCAGGTGAAGATCTGCGTACTTCGGCGGCTCCGCATCGTAGTGATGTCCACCGTTCCACGGCTTGCCGTTTGCGTAGAAGTTATGTTCGGCCATGATCGGCTGCTTATACAGCGGTCTCTTATACCGCTGCCGTACCTCGATACCGCGGTCGCGCAGCGTCCGCACCACGTCCGCAAAGCCCATGGCCGCCTTCTCCTCATCAATGTAGAGCGGGCACCAGAAGTACGTGTGCCGGACGTAGCTCTCCACCTTCGGCACGCGGAGCCACGGAATTTCGGTCAGGTGAGCGCGCAGCCACTCGGAGTTGGCTATGCGCTGCCGGTTCCCCTCTTCAAGCCGGTCCAGCTGCGCCAGGCCCATTGCCGCCTCTATCTCGTTCATCCGGTAGTTATATCCGAGGATGGTGTGAGTATCGCGCTCAGGCATGCCGTGACCTCGGAACAGGCGGGAGTACTCGTATATTGACTCGTCGTCCGTAGTAATCATCCCACCCTCGCCCGTGGTCATCGCCTTCGTCGCGTAGAATGAGAAGATGCCCGCGTCTCCCAGTGACCCTACCCTGCGGCCCTTGTACTCCGTGCCGTGCGCCTGCGCGCAGTCCTCGAGCAGCCGCAGACCCTTCGCGTCCGCGACGGCTCGCAGCCCGTCCACATCGGCCGCGTTGCCGAAGAGGTGTACCGGCAGAATAACCCTGGTCCGCGGAGTGATGCGCTCGCGGACATCTTCCGGGTCCAGGCAGAAGCTCTCAGGGTCAATGTCAGCGAACACCGGTACGGCCCCCGCGTGGATGACCGAGGTCACAGTAGAGAAGAAGGTGAGCGGCGGAACTATCACCTCGTCCCCTGGGCCTACGCCCATCGCGGCCAGTGCCGTGTGCAGCGCTGCCGTCCCGTTGGCGACAGCCACAGCGTACTGAACGCCTATGTACTCCGCGAACCGCTTCTCAAACTCCTCTACCCTGCGGCCCGAGACGTACTGCCCCGAGAGGATGACCTCGCGGACGGCCTGTACCTCCTCCTCACCAACCAGCGGCTCGGCGACCTTTATCAACTTGACGGCCATGTAATCTCCTAGAATAGCGACCGGACTGGACCGGTGACCAGCCAAATTATAGCCACCGCTCGAGAGGTGTATCAACCGGCGGACGGAACGGGCGACTGAGGGTGGTCTGCCTCGGCCTCCTCGGTTTTACCTGAGGAGAGCAACAGTGCAGCTGCCGTGAGGCCGACGAGGAACCAGAAGAGCTCCCGCGCGAGCTGCCACTCGACGAAGAAGTGCGCGGCCTGCGACCACCAGAACGCCGCGAGCGCCATGAATAGGTACCTGCGGGGCAGGCCGCGGCGCCTCAGCCGCTTATGCAGCCCCCACAGTATCTCGGCCAGAAGCCATAGCACGCCCGCGAGCGCGAGCACCCCGCCGTCGTTCAGAGCTGCCACGTACTGGTTGTGCGACGCCTCATACGTCTCGAACCCCAGGAGCCCCCGCTCGCGAGCACTGATGTACTGGTCCAGGTTCTCGTCGAATCGGCCAATCCCCACACCCACCACCGGGTGCTCCCTCGCCATGCGCAGCCCCGCGCGCAGCAGGATGAGCCGACTGCTGTTCGAGGTTCCCGCGCGTTGCTCGAAGTTCGTGGCAGTACCGAGGCGCTTGGTGACGCTCTCAGGCGCGAGGAAGTACGCCCCTGCCAGTAGGACCACGAGCGCCACGACGATGCGCCAGTTGATACGGCGAGAGTACAGGATGAACACCGCAAGCAAGCCCGCGGCAAGACCCACGACCGCGCTGCGGGCGAGCGTCAGTAGCATCGCCGCGAAGCAGACCACGCCCGCGAACACGAGCAGCCGCTTCGCGGCTCGTGTGATGTACGGCGAGCGCAGGCAGAAGAGCGCGAACGGGAGCAGTGCCATGAAGTAGTACCCGGACGCATTCTTGCGGCTGATGCCGACGAATATGTTCAGGAAATACCGGTTGTTCAGAACGTAGTCCGCCATGCCGTACAGCGCCGCGAGCGTGAAGCCACCCAGGAGCAGGTACACTGTACCCTCCAGCGCGCCCAGGCTCGGCACCAGGTTGGCGATAAGAAGCGCTAGAAGCAACAACACCAGCAGCCGCAGGGCGTGCTGGATGGTGCGCCCCTCGAAGTCGCCGCGTACGACGATCGAGAGCAGCACAGCGAACACGTACAGGCCGAGCGGCCAGAATATGCGGGGGATGCGAAAAGCGAGCACGCCGGTCACTCCGAGCCCTCGCAACGTCCACAGCCCGGTGAAGAGCACCGCAAGCAGCACAACCGGCGGCAGGTTGTTGCCGGTGAAGAGCTGCGCGCGCCAGAAGAAGTTGATTATGAGCGCGAGTGTCAGCAGGAGGATGGGCACGGAGCGCACGTCCACCGTGAGACGCCCGCCGGGCTGCGGCACAGGGGCAGGGGCGCTCATCTAGTCGCGCCTCTGTGCCGCAGCCCGGCCGCTCGCTTGCCCAAGCGTCCCAGCCGCGACGTCATCTCCTCGATGTCCGACCGGTTCAGCACGAACAGATCGCGCCACGGAATGCCGGACCACCGCGCGAACAGCCACGCCAGGATACCCGTCGAGAGCGTGTAGCTTACCGTCGAGGCGAGGGCCGCGCCCTTGATGCCCCAGCCGAAGAGGGGTATCAGCCAGAGGTTGAGAGCAACGTTGACGACCATCGCTATGAACGTCGCCCGCAGGAACCAGCTCGCCTTGCCCTGCCCGATGAAGTAATTGGCGAGCAATTTCTGCGCTGAGAATATGACCGTCCCAAAGAGGAGTATGCGTAGCGCGGGGGCAGCCACGACGTTTTCGGGGCCGTATACGAGGCGTAGCACCAACTCCGCGAGGAGAAAGAGCACCAGCCCGCCAGCAGCGCTTATCGCCAGCGCGACCCTCAAGGCACGCGCCGTCACCTGCTGAGCCGTAGCGACGCTCGCGGTGGAGACACGGGGAAGCAGAGCTACGGAGAGCGCGTACGGCAGTATCCATAGCGCCTCCGCCAGGTTCGTCGCAAGCACGTACTGGCCCGTGGCAGCGGTGCCGATGAAGGCGTTGATCAGAAAGTAGTCCAGTCTGTAGCCCACCGCCTGGGCAAGCGAGCCCGGCTGCACGCGGCTACCGTAGCGTAGAGCAGCGGAGAACTGCCCCCTATCGAACTGCGGACGCAGTCCGTACTTACGCCGCAGGAGCACAAGGGTAACCGCAAGCGTCAGCACGGAGTTGAGGATCAGCGCAACGGCCATACCCGTGTACGGATTCGGTGCATTGAGTCCTAACACCAGCAGAAAGAGGAGCAGAAGCGCGCGGAAGCAGAACATCCCACTGTAGATTCCAAGCCTGTCCTCACCCTGCCACAAGAAGTCAAGATGACTCTGCAGGATTCCAAGTGGGAAGGTGAGCGAGACGAGGGTAATCATCAGGGGGCTCACGCCCTGTATATGAAGCAGAGGTCGTAGGGCGGTGAACACGAGCACGACTGCGCCCCCGAAGATGAGCGCACCCGCTATGGCGTTTCCGAGCAACTGCCGGATGCTCATCCGCCCCTGGCCCCTCAGGTAGACGTGAGCGGGTCCGAGCCCGAGACTGCCGAAAGCGACGGCGTACGTGAGCGTCGTCACCAGGAGACCGTACGCTCCCAGCCCCTTCGCACCCAGTGTATGCGTTATGAGCACGCTCACGAGGAGGGCGACGACCTTCTGCAGGTTGCGGCTTAGAAAGACGAGCGCGGCGCCCTTAATCATCCCGCGCCCCCGCCGCCCGAAGGTATTCCAGCTCGATCTGGCGCACGGTCCGGTTTATGTCGAAGGCGTAGTGGGCCCACTCAACCGCAGCTTCCGACATACTCACCCTTGCACTATCATCACGGAGCAATCCCGTGAGAGCGTCGGACAGAGCGCGTGGGTTGCGTGGCGGGACGAGTGTGCCTGTCACGCCGTCGCGCACCACCTCCGGCACACCGCCCACCCACGTCGCCACCGCCGGTGTCCCCACGAACGCCGCCTCCATCAACGCGACCGGGCTGGCCTCCGAGATAGACGCCAGCACCGCGACGTCCGAGAGCGACAGCAGCAAACGCACATCGGAGCGGCTGCCCAGGAACTGGATTGTATCCCCCAAGCCTAGCTCTTCGACACGTCGGCGCAGCTCCTGCTCCTGTTCTCCATGACCTACCAGCAGCAAGCGTGCGTCCGGACATTCGCTGCATACCCCAGGCCACGCTTCAACCAGATATCGGAACCCCTTTATGGGGCGCAGGCGTCCCACCGCCGTCACAACCTGCTTCCCCTCCAGCCCCAGATCCCGCCGGAGCTCAGCCGTCTCGCACTCGCCGGCCCGCCTCCACAGAGAGGGGTCAATGCCGGGATACACGACGCTGAACTTTCCGGACGGCAGCCGCTGGAGTCGCTGAAGCCGTCTCTGGATAGCCTGGTTAACGACAATAATACGTTGGCTCAGGAGGTTGAGGAGCCAGTCAACCAGCACATTCTGCGGCTTTCGGCTCTTGAAAGGGATGCCGCGCTTGTGCGTCACTACAGGCGTGCCCGTCAGTATCGCGGCGGCCCTACCCCACGTCTCGCCGGCGTACAGGTTCGCGTGCACAACATCTATCTGCTCGTGTCGGATAACGCGCATCAGCTCGCGCGCGTTGCGGGTGCTGTTCCTAGCGTAGCCGGTGATCCTGTAATGGGGCACGTCGAGCGCGTCGTAGGCCGCGCGTATCGCCGCGTCGCCAGGGCCTATCTGAAGCTCTTTGTACGCGCTGAACTGCACACTCGCGAGAACCGGTCGAAAGCGCGAGCGGTCCACTCGGCGCAGCAACTCAAGCAGTTGCCACTCAGCGCCGCCCTGTGCGATGGGACCCATCACAACCAGTACATTAAGTGGCCGGGACACTCGATTCCTGTGCGAGCAACTCCTCCACCGCGTCCCGCACCTTCAGCTTCGGCTGAAAGCCCAGTTCCCGCTGCACCTTTGAGATGTCGAAGTGAAAATCAGTGAGGTCCACCTCGCGCCCAGCCGCGCCCCGGTCCGGCTTGCGCTCCACCGGCACCGTGTACCCGAACAATCGTTGCGATGCCTCGTTCACTGTCTCTATGATAGTTCGCACCGACAGCGTCTCCGCGCTTCCGAGGTTATAGATCCCTGTCGCGCCCTTCTCGATAGCCAGCTTGTACGCTTGGACGGTGTCCCGTACATGCAGGAAGTTGCGTACCTGCTCACCCGAGCCGTACATCGTGATAGGCTCGCGCCTGAGCACCTGGTCCGTAAGGATGTTGAGCAGAGAGCGCTTCTTCGCGATGCCTCGACCATATATATTGCTCTGCCGGAAGATCAGCGCGCCCAGGCCATCTAGCTGCTGAGCCGCGAGCAGGATGTATTCCGCGCCCGCCCTGAGATTCCCATACATACCGATGGGGGCGCGAGGCGTCTCCTCCGTGATGTGATGCGGGGGGACACCGTAGACCGCGAACGTGGAGGGAAACAACAACTGGCGGACCCCGGCCCTCACCGCCGCGTCCGTCACGTACTTCGTCGCCACCAGTATATTGACTGCGGCCGCCTCCGGATTGTTCTCGCACACGGGGATCCCCGTAAACCCCGCGAGATGCACCACGACCTCCTGCCCGCGCACCATCTCCTCGACGTGCTCTTGATTCGCAACGTCCATCTCCTCGACGGTGACATCGCCCACGTGGCGCACATCGCCAACCGAGAAGTTGTCTATGGCCCGGATGTCATGCTCGTGCCTGAGCAGTTCGACGAGAGTAGAGCCAATGAAGCCCGCCGCCCCCGTGATAAGTATCTTCACGCCTGTCTATCTCCTTTGCCGCGGCTCAACGCGCACTTCTGGGCAGGGGAAGCCGTGCAGCCAGCCCGCGAAGCTTCCGCACGACGGTGCGCTGGAAGGCGCTCCTGACGAAGATATCCCGCTTCTCGTCAACAACAGTCATGTTACCAACCGCCGATACCGTATGTACACCGTCCGGGTTCGGCCCGCCCGGATCGGCCTGGACGGTGGCTAGCCGCTCCTCCTCGAACGCAGCAGGCGTGAGCCGGAGGATTCGGTTTATCACGACGCTGCCGCCGTAGGACGAGGAACAGTCCTGCGCGGGACGATACAGCTGGCCCTCGTGCCAGAAGGGAGTTCCGGCGGAACGTGCGGAGCGCACATCTATCTTTACCGGATTCGCAAGGTGCGGAGTATACGGCCCGGTCAGTTCGGGCGCGTGCCAGGCGTACAGCTTCGTGGAAGCATTCCGGTTGGCCTTTCCGCACGGGAGCCACCAACGCCCATCATGCTGGAACACTGTCGCATCCACGCCCGCCACACCTTCCAACAACACCGCCACTTTTCGCCATCCGTGCGGGAAGTTGAGCGCCTGGTACAGCGACACCTCACCAGCGCCAAAGCTCTCGGGCACGCAGTACACCTCACCATCATGCGCGAAGGTGTATGGGTAAGAGAGGTGGACGCCGGGACTCAAGATTGGGCGGGGACGAGTCGGCTCTCTCCCTTCGCGCACCTCAATGTGAGAGACGACCGCCCTGCCTGCCTGGTAGCTGAACTCCTCCGCGAAGATATGTACAGCCCCATCCCGCTCTACACCGAAAGGGTCCGCGAGGAACGTGCCTCTTGACGGCCTCGGGAGCCACTCGACGTGGGGGCGGCAGTGGGGTTCAAGGAGCGACTGTATGGGAGCGTGGATGATCCCAATATTCCACTGCGCGCGCCGAAAGAAGCCAACGTAACCCCTGCGGAGGTTGTTCACTAGAAGAGTTCGCAAGAACAGCAACATCTGCAGGTTGTTTGGGCTGTGGTAAACCGGGGCAGACGTGCGGGATGGAGGCGCGTCCATGTATTCGGCAGTCCCGAGGCGAATATCTCTGCACACCTGAGCCGGCCACTTCGCTGCCTCGAAGTAGACGCTGTCAAGGCTTGCCGCGTACGAGTGGTCCAGGGTCTTGAAGTACCCCTTCTTCAAGATCACACCACCATCCAGGCGGTCCGTCAGTCGTTGCAGAACAGCGCCTGTTACCGGGTCACGGTTGTATATTTCCCAGAAGCAAGGAGGCCCCCCCCGGTACTTCTCCTCGTCATCGTGGTGGAACGACCACACGCCGTAACGTGCGGCCTGCAGAGTCTCCCCGCGTATTATGTTGAACCCGAAGCGCAGGATGAAATCGAGGCTGTGCGATCGGATGGCGCTCACATCCTCCGGGGCAAAGTACTGCGAGAACTTCCCCTTCAGCCTCACCTTGCAAGAGATGGATGGAACACGCTCGAACAT
>JADDPP010000088.1 GCA_016781845.1 Rubrobacter sp. | reverse complement strand
TAGGGCCTTCGCGCTCGATGAAGCGAGCTTTCATGCCATCCGCGGTCTTCTCGACGGTCTCGTATCGGATGCGTCCCTCGGACAGGAGGGAGCGCACCAGGTACGACGCGAAGTCGCCTGAGATGCCGACTGCCTCGTAGATTACCAACATCCGATTCTCGAGCGGCTCGTCCGAGTAGGCCAACGCCCGCTCACTCATCGCTGATAGCGCGTGGTATGCGGACTCGGGGAAGAGTGAGAGCACTTGCTCGGTTGTGTAGGACTTGCCGGAGCTGGAGGGACCTTTGACCGCAATGCTAACAGGTCGGTCCCCCTCGAGCAGCCGGCTCACCACGGCGAGGTACAGGAGCTTCACCAGGCGCGTCTCTCCGGCCACCCCCAGCACTTCCACCGTCTCGGCCGCGCGCGCGAGTATTTCGGCCTCCATCGCCAGGTCCCGACACGCCTCCCACGCTGTGCCCACCCGCACCTCGCTCTCCCGACGTTCTACCTCGCTCCAGGGCTGGGCAGTCTGCAGATAAGATCGCCACGAGTCGAGGAAAGCGGTAGGATGAGACACGTGAAGCGCCGACGGGTCTTTGTGCTCGCCGAGGCGCACCAGCCTCGCACGACCCCGCCACACGGCCACGCGTAGTTTGCTCAGGACCGTCTCACCGCCTGTGTCCGGCTCTAGTAGCACGTATACCGCCTCGATGCCCTGTAGCAGCTCGAGCGTCAACTTGTCCCACCCGTTTCCTGCACCAGGCAGGCCCAGTGCGGGGATGTTGTGATACCAAAGCGTGTGACAGTCGCTCTGCCCCTCCACGAGCACGAGGTACCCTGCCGCTCGCGCCAGGTGCAGCCGGTCCAGCCCGTACAGGGTAGCCTTGCAGCCGGACTTCCACTTCTTCGAGTCGCCCGTCAGGGCTATGCGGAAGAGCACGGCTGCCACAGTCCCATCCTGGTTGTGGTGTGGGATGCGGACGCACTCACAGTTGTAGTGCGAGTGGAACATCTGTGAGCAGCCGAGTGATTGCAGGAACGGTACAGGCACCTTGATCTTGTCACTGTAGGCCTCGATGGTACAACCGGGGGACTGTTGCAGTGGTGCAGTGTCGTTGTCAGGGACATTACCCCCCACCCCCCTATCGCAAGTCTTGGCGTCCACGCCAAGGACCCGGAGTACCGCCTTGAACTTATCCCGGTCACCTGGGTCCCACCCGCCGTTGTACAGTTCGTGGCCTACATAGTCGATGACATCACCGCGTTTTCCACAGCCATAGCAGTGCCAGTGGTTGTCGTCTGGGTAGACCTTGAGGCTGGGCTCGGAGTCGGCGTGGAAGGGGCAACGCGCCGCGTAGCGGGACCCATCTCGCTCCAGCCGCAGTCTCGCCTCCAAGTAAGGCAGTAGGGGGAGACGTGCCTTGATCTCATCGATGGTGCTCATCGCCGCGCCCTTGTCCTAACGGGCGCCGCCATGACGGACTGCTCCGGCGTCCAGGTCTCGGCGACTTCGCGCCGGATGTGGATGGTGACACCTATACGCCGGTGTGGGAGCTGGCCGGACCCGCAGAGCTCATAGATGCGATTCCTACCTAGGCGCATCAACACGGCCGCTTCGGGGACGGTTAACCAAACGTGCTCCCTGCTAACTCCTGATTCCATTCCTTACCTCTCCATTCCCGATCCGCTCAGTCAAGCGCTCTTCGGCTTGCTCTGTCACCATACGGCACGCGCATAAACGGGAGTTAACGGTGTGGGCGAGAGAAATAAACGAGAGATAAAAGAACCTCAGAAGATTGCGTTATGGCACCTATAAGAATCGATTTGCAGGCGCTCGCCCTCCGCCGTTTGCAGTCGCCTCGCGATGGCAGGCACTCGCGGTCTACCTCGTCTTCGAAGCGTGCCAGGTAGTCGGCACCGGCCTTACCGGCAATCTCCTCTGGGACTGTCGTGGAGGGGAGCACGTAGGCTCAGATGCGGGCTCTGAGCGAGCGCTCGCCCAGGGCGATGTAGTCACCTTCCGAAAGACGTCCTGCCCTGAGCACACCTGGCTGATACCATCTGACACCACTTCTTGACACCACTGGGCGCCGTCTCAGCGGGTAGCAGTCAGGACCAAGCGTGAAGCCGCAGCCGACATCCGCCCCGAAACTCGACGTCCTATATAATGCTTCGGGCGGACCTGGTAGAGGCTGGGTGCGGCTGGGAAACCTGAAGATCGGTTTTGTAAACAGTAGGTTGCGGGTTCGATTCCTGTCGTCGGCTCCAGGAAACCTCGCGCAATCATTAGGGTTACATGAGGTTCGCTCTTGCCCCTCTTGGTATCATTGGGCATTTTACTGCAGTAATACTGCGATACGGCCTTACGCCTTCCACAGCAGTTCGTCCAACCGCGCTGCAGCCTATCACCGCATAACCGCTAGAACGTGCGCGTAAGTCCGAAGTGCAATCACAATATCGGAGTGCCCCAGCCGCTAGGAAACTTGTCGCGACAGTATGAAGTCGCCCTGATGGCACGGGCGCGTCGCGCAGACGTTACGTGCAACGTCTGGCGCCACAGTCATCACGCGCCGTACCCTCGTATCAGCAGCCAGCACCCCACCTCAACTCCGGTGCCGCAACGCCTCGTACAGCGCGACCGCAGCAGCAGTGGAGGCGTTGAGCGACTCCACGCGGCCCAGCAGCGGCAGTCGGGCGACCACGTCGCACTTCTCGAGCACGAGCCTGCGAATACCCTCGCCCTCGCTGCCCACCACGAGCGCGAGCGCGCCGTCGAGACGCACCTTCCACAAGGGTTGAGCGTCCGGCAGGGCTTCCAATCCCACCACCCACACGCCGGACTCCTTGAGCTCCTCCAGCGCGCGCGCGAGGTTCACCACCTGGGCGACTCGCAGGTGCTCGACCGCCCCGGCCGAGGCGTTCACGACGGCAGGCGTCACCTCCGCCGCCCTGTGGCGCGGCATCACGACGCCCGTGACCGCAACAGCCTCCGCAGTACGCAGCACCGTGCCGAGGTTCTGCGGGTCCTGCAGCGAGTCGAGCACGAGGTAGAACGGGTCGCCTCTCGTGGACATCAGGTTCGGCAGGACCTCGTACGGATACCGGGACGCGAGCAGGCACACGCCCTGGTGATTCGCGCCCTCCGTCAGCTCGTCGAGGCGGGCGCGCTCCACCTCCTGCACGGGCACCCGCAACTCCTGCGCACGGCGGGTTATCTCCGCAACGATCTCGCTCCGAGACATGCCCTGCGCCAGCAGCAGCTGTCTGAAGCCCCTGCGCCGCGCCCTCAGACTCTCCCGCACGGCGTTGCGGCCGTACAGCCACTCCGTAGTGCCGCTCGGGGACTCGCGCCTCTCAGAGGTCGCTGCGTGGTTCCGGCGAGGCTCTCTGCGGTCGCGACCTCCACGGCCGCGCCCTGTCTCTCGCCTCAACGCTCGAAGCGCCACTTCGTGCCCTGCGGGCTGTCCTCGACGCTTACTCCAAGCTCGCGGAGGCCGTCGCGCACCCTGTCCGCCAGCGCAAACTGCTTCGCCCCACGCAGTTCCTTCCGGATCTGAACCAGAAGGTCCACGAACGGCTCCACGCCTACCGCCGAGACCTCCCAGCGCTCAAGGCGTAGTCCCAGCACACTGCCAAGCTCGCGCAGCAATGATGCTGCGCCCGACTCGTCCTGTTCGGAGGAGCGCAGTCTGTTGGATTCGGTTGCCAGCCTGTACAGCACCGCGAGCGCCCTGGACGTGTTGAAGTCATCGTCCATCGCCGCCTCGAACTCCGCCCTGTCCTCCGCGTACGCTGTGGTGTCCGCGCCTACCTCTGCCCCCTCGACCGCCGTGGCAAGCCGCTCCGCCACGGTCGCGGCGGACACCACAGCTTCTTCGGAGAAGTTCAGTGGCCGCCTGTAATGTGAGGAAAGGACGAAGATACGATAGGCATCGGCTCCGTACTTCTCGACCACGTTATCAATCGAGAGCACGTTGCCTTCGGACTTTGCCATCTTCTCGTTGTTGAGCAGCAGCCAGCCGTTGTGCATCCAGTAGCGCGCAAACGGCGCCTTACCCGTGAGCTGCTCGCTCTGGGCTATCTCGTTCTCGTGGTGCGGGAAGATAAGGTCGTTGCCGCCGCCGTGGATGTCAAGCTGCGGACCGAGACTCCGCGTGCTCATGGAGGTGCATTCGATGTGCCAGCCGGGCCGCCCGGGTCCCCACGGGCTGTCCCACGCGGGCTCCCCAGGCTTCGCGCCCTTCCACAGCGCGAAGTCCATCGGGTGCTCCTTGCGCTCGTCCACCTCTACCCTCGCGCCCGCGTTCATCTCATCAAGCCTGCGGTGGCTGAGCTTTCCGTAATCGGGGTCACTCAGCACCCGGAAGTACACGTCGCCATCGAGCGGGTACGCGTTTCCCATCTCGATGAGCCTCGCAATGTCCGCGACAATGTCCTCAATCACCGCGCTCGCGCGTGGATACTCGTGCGCGCGCTTCACGTTCAGCGCGTCCATGTCGCGCAGGAACTCGTCGGAGTACCTGGCAGAGAGCTCATCCCACGGTATCCCGAGCTCACGGGACCGGTTAATTATCTTGTCATCCACATCCGTAAAGTTCTGGACGTGGCGAACATTGAAGCCCTTGTACTCCAGGTAGCGCCGCACCACGTCGAACACGATGTACGACAGCGCGTGCCCGATGTGCGACGAGGCGTACACGGTGGGGCCGCAGACATACATCCTCACCACGCCGGGCTCTATCGTCTCGAACGGCTCCTCGCGTCTGGACAGCGTGTTGTATATGTGTAGCACTAGCTGGTACCTGTTATAGGGTAGGGGTTGATAGACAAGTGTGGGATGAGAGGTGCAGGGGCATAACGGGTTATACCCCTGCTTCGTGTGCGCTGTCCAGGCGGTGCACTACTATGTGTCGGAGGCGGTCGCCGCCGGTGCGCCCGCATCAGACTTCGCCTCGGCGGGCTTGCCGTCCCCTTCCGGCTTCTCAGCCGCACCGTCACCCGTGGCATCCTCGGAGCTCGCAGAAGACCTGGACTTATTATCCGTCCGGAAGAAGCCAGGGCCCTTGAATACGATGCCTACCGGGAAGATCACGCGATGCACCGTCAAACCGCACTCGGGACACTCCTCCACCGGCGGCTCGGAGAAGCGCTGGAAACGCTCGAAGCGGTGGTGTTGGGGTGCATCGCACTCGTACTCGTAAGTCGGCATCCTTACCTCGGTGATTGTGTTGTGGCTGATAGGTTATGTCAGTCCTGACATCTCAATGTTAGCCAAATGCCTGCCCTCCGCGCAACACGGCATCCCGTCGCGCGGGCTGCAACGAGACCCGTCGGGGTGATAACATGGCAGCGCTAAACAGGAGACCAACTTTGGTAGAGAACCAGAACCCTATACTTCAGGGGCTAAACGAGCAGCAGACAGCCGCCGTGACCGCACCCGATGGCCCTGTGCTCGTGCTCGCGGGACCCGGCTCCGGCAAGACGCGGGTCCTCACCCACCGCATTGCGTACCTGCTCGACGAGTATGAGGCTGACCCGCAGGAGATCCTCGCGGTCACCTTCACGAACAAGGCCGCCCGCGAGATGCGAGAGCGCCTTGAGCACCTGGTGGGCCGGCCGGCGAGGGGCCTCACCGTCGGGACATTCCACTCTGTGTGCGCCCGCATCCTCCGTCGCGACGGCTCGCCCGTTGGACTCGGCCCGGACTTCGTCATCTACGACGACGATGACCAGCTTCGCCTGCTGCGTCAGGCCATCACGGAGATCGGCCTCGACGACAAGCAGTACTCTCCACGCACGATGCAGGGCAAGATCAGCGGCGCTAAGAGCAAGCTGCTCTCTCCCGAGGAGTACACAAACTCCGCCCGCACGTATCTCGACGAGGTCGCGGGCCGTGTGTACCGCCGCTACCAGGAGCTGCTGGAGTGGAACCAGGCCGCGGACTTCGATGACCTGCTCTCCAAGACCGTCGAGCTGTGGGCAAAACACCCGGATGTCCTGTACAGGTACCAGGAGAGGTGGCGGCACGTGCTCGTGGACGAGTATCAGGACACGAACCTGGCGCAGTATACCCTCATCCGACTGCTCACGGAACGGCATCGTAGCCTCTTTGTGGTGGGTGACGAGGACCAGGGCATCTACTCCTGGCGCGCCGCCGATATCACGAACATCCTGAACTTCGAGCGCGACTACCCCGATGCCACCGTGCTGCTTCTGGAGCAGAACTACCGCTCCACCCAGGCTATCCTCGACGTGGCAATGCACGTCATCAGTGGCAACACGGGGCGCCGGGCGAAGATGCTGTGGACGGACAAATCGGGAGGCATCCCCGTACAGGTGCGTGAGGCGTACGACGAGCAGGACGAGGCGCAGTACATCTGCCGCGAGGTGCAGCGGCTCGTCGCGAGCCACGGCTATCGCTACTCCGACATAGCCGTGATGTACCGCACGAACGCCCAGTCACGCCCGATTGAAGAGAGCTTCGTGCGCTACCGCATCCCACACGTCCTCGTCGGCGGCACCCGCTTCTACGAGCGCAAGGAGATCAAGGACGTGCTCGCCTACCTTCGGCTCGTACACAACCCGTACGACACAGCCTCCCTGCGCCGCATCCTGGAGATGACTCACTCCGGCAAGGGGGTAGGCAAGGGCACCTTCGCCTCTCTCGACCTGTACGCCCAGACCACGCACCTGCCGCTGTGGGACGCGATAACGCTCGCCACGGCCCCAGCGGGAACGGAGGTTCCACTCTTCGCGGGCGCCGCGCCCGCCGCCCAGCCGCCTAAGCTTACGGGAAAGGCACGGTCCGCGCTGCATACGCTCGTGACAACTATCGAAGGGTTGCGCGCGAAGCGGCAGGACCTCCCGCTGCCGCAGCTAATAGACACACTGCTGCATAAGACCGGCTACGCGCAGGCGCTCACCGATGGCTCCGAGGAGGGCCTCGACCGGCTGGAGAATGCTAAGGAGCTCATATCCGTCGCTCAGGACTACAGCGGCCTGGACCCGAAGGAAGCGCTCGCCTCGTTCCTCGAAGAGGTGGCGCTGCTGGGCGACCTGGACACGGTGCGCGAGAACCAGGATGCGGTCACGCTCATCACCCTGCACGCCGCGAAAGGCCTGGAGTACAAGGTCGTGTTCATAGCGGGCGTCGAGGAAGGACTCCTCCCCCACTCCCGCTCGCTCGACCAGGTGCGCGCGCTCGAAGAGGAGTGCAGGCTCGCGTACGTGGGGGTCACGAGGGCGATGGAGCGACTGTACATCTCCTACGCTTTCCATCGCACTATCTTCGGCGCAACGCAGACAAGCCAGCCCTCCCGCTTCCTGCAGACCATTCCCGGTTCCCTCGTGAGCGGTTTCCTGCCGCCCGCCCGTAGCGCTTCCCGGCACGCGGGGAACAGCGGATCGAGGTCCCGGCTCACACCGCAGCCTACCGCCGTACTCCCTACGCGCCAGTTCGCCACCTCGGTTGGCAACACGGCAGCGGTGCAGAGCAACAGCAACGGAAGCACGCCCACGTACGTGCCCGGCGACTCTGTGAAGCACCCGCGCTTCGGCGAGGGCACAGTGACGCAGGTCCGCATGGACGGTGGCGACCAGGAGGTCGAGGTGCGGTTCGCCGCCGGCAGCACGAAGCGCCTCCTCGCCAGCCTCGCCAAACTGGAGAAGGTATAACCTCCCGCGACATATTGTAGGGGCGGGTCCCTGTGCCATCGGGACCACCATAAC
>JADDPP010000024.1:3063-7742 GCA_016781845.1 Rubrobacter sp. | reverse complement strand
GGCTCGACCAACCGGGACGATAATCCGCCTCGCCAGAAGTGTGGATAGCACTACGAGAAGTATTGACATCGGAGTGTTTGCCCCATATATTGCGCTGGCCATCGGTTCGCCGGCCGATTCATCGGCCGGCGGCGCAAGAGGGAACCCGGTGCGACTCCGGGGCTGCCCCGCAGCGGTAACGAGGAACGACCGCCGTCACACGCACTGGCCCTGCACCGGGCTGGGAAGCGACGGCCAGTAGGGAAGCGGCGCCAACCACGCCGACGCGCCTCGAAGCCCGAAGACCTGCCGACGGCCCGCGCCGCGAGGGCGCGGAGTGGACCCGAACCTCCGCGGGGGGGTGAACGGGCGAGCCGTCGGCGTCCGCCGTTCGGCCTTGCCTTCCTCATTTTCCTCTCCCGGCTTGGTTTGCGGCTCGCTCGCGGGAGCGAGGGTCCGTTGCGTTCGTCCGCCCGAGCGATTGCTCGCCGGGGCGGCTGCCGCATCGTTGCCCCCCTCTCACCTTGCTCCCCGCTTGCCCGCGCCGCCGTCCGCCGTGCCCCCAGCGCGGCGGGATTGGTCTGGATGACCTTAACCGGGGAGCGACACCATGACGACGTTGATGCGCGAGGGAACGGCCTCGGCGAATCTGCCACCCGCCGGCGACGGCGCCGAGGAGGCGTCCGGACGACGTCCGTCCCTGACCGTTTCGGTGGTAACTAAGCGCGACGGGCGCTCGGCGCCGCCTGACCGGGCACGGATCACCCACGCGATCGAGGCGGCGTTCCGGGCCGAGCTGCGCTGCCCGTATCCCGACCCGCTGCGCGCGACCGTCGTCGCGCAGGTCGAGGCGATCACCGACGCGGTCGTCGCGGCGATCAACGGGCAGGCCGGGGGCGGCGTCGCCCACGTTGAAGCGATCCAGGACGAGGTCGAGCGCCAGCTCATGGCCGCCGGGGCGTTCGCGGTCGCCCGCCGCTACATCGTCTACCGGGAGGCGCGCGCCCGCCGCCGGGAGGAGGAGTCCCTCCTCGTCCGCGATGCTGAGGGGCACGACGTGCTCCTCAATCCGTCCCTGTTGCGGTCCTGGGTGGACGATGTCTGCAAGGAGGGGTCGCCGGCCGAGGCGCCGAAGGCAATCGCCGACGAGGTGCTGGGCGGCGTCTACCAGGGTATCGGCCTCGCCGACGTCGAGCGGCTCATCGCCTACGCCGCCCGCGCCCGCATCGAGCAGGACCCGGCCTACGCCGCCATCGCGACGCGCTCCCTGCTGCGAAGCCTCTACGCGGAGACGCTCGGCCACCGGGTCGACCTGCGCGAGGCGCCGGCGCGCTACCCGGCCGCGTTCGCGGCGTTCATCCGGGACGCGGTGGAGCGAGAGCTGCTCTCGCCCGAGTTGCTCCGGTTCGACCTGGCCCGGCTGGGCGCGGCGCTCGCCCCCGAGCGCGACCTTCAGTTCCGGTACCTCGGGCTGCAGACGCTGTACGACCGCTACCTGATCCACCACCGAGGCCGCCGGCTGGAGCTGCCGCAGGTCTTCTGGATGCGCGTTGCCATGGGGCTGGCGCTCAACGAAGAAGATCGCGAGGGCCGGGCGATCGAGTTCTACGACCTGCTCTCTTCCTTCCACTTCTGCTCCTCGACGCCGACCCTCTTCAACGCCGGCACGCGGCATCCGCAGCTGTCGTCCTGCTACCTGACGACAATCCAGGACGACCTCGATCAGATCTTCAAGGGGATCCGCGACAACGCGCTCCTTTCGAAGTGGAGCGGCGGCCTCGGCAACGACTGGACGAACGTCCGCGCGCTCGGCAGCCACATCAAGGGGACGAACGGCGAGAGCCAGGGGATCGTCCCGTTTCTCAAGGTTGCCAACGACGCGGCGGTCGCCGTCAACCAGGGCGGCAAGCGCAAGGGCGCGGTCTGCGCCTACCTGGAGACCTGGCACCTCGACATCGAGGAGTTCCTCGACCTGCGCAAGAACACCGGCGACGAGCGCCGCCGCACGCACGACATGAACACCGCCCACTGGATCCCCGACCTCTTCATGCAGCGGGTCCGCGAGGACGGGCCGTGGACGCTCTTCAGCCCGGTCGATGTGCCTGACCTGCACGACTCCTACGGCCGGGCCTTTGCCGAGCGGTACGCGGCGTACGAGGCGGCGGCTGAGCGGGGGGAGATCCCGCTGGCGCGCCGGATTCGGGCGGTCGACCTCTGGCGCAAGATGCTGTCGGCGCTCTTCGAGACCGGCCACCCGTGGCTGACCTTCAAGGACCCGTCGAACGTCCGCAGCCCGCAGGACCACGCCGGGGTCGTCCACAACTCGAACCTGTGCACGGAGATCCTGCTCAACACGAGCGCCGAGGAGATCGCCGTCTGCAACCTCGGCTCGGTGAACCTGGCCGCCCACCTGCGTGACGGCGACCTCGACCTGCCGCTCCTTGGGGCGACCGTCCGCACCGCGATGCGGATGCTCGACAACGTGATCGACCTGAACTACTACCCCGTCCCCGAGGCCCGCAACGCCAACCTGCGCCACCGGCCGGTTGGGCTCGGCGTGATGGGCTTCCAGGACGCCCTTTCCGCCCTCGGGGTCAGCTACGCCTCCGAGGCGGCGGTCCGGTTCGCCGACCGCAGCGCCGAGGCGGTTGCCTACCACGCGATCCTCGCCTCGACCGAGCTCGCCGAGGAACGCGGCGCCTACCCCTCCTACCCCGGTTCCAAGTGGGATCGCGGCCTGCTCCCGATCGACACCGTTGGACTGCTGGCGGAGGAGCGGGGCGAGCCGATCGAGGTCGACCTCGACGCCAGCCTCGACTGGGCGCCGGTCCGAGAAGCGGTGCGCGCCCACGGGATGCGCAACAGCAACACGATGGCGATCGCGCCGACCGCGACCATCGCCAACATCCAGGGCGTTTCCCAGTCGATCGAGCCGACCTACGCCAACCTCTTCGTCAAGAGCAACCTCTCCGGCGAATTCACCGTCGTCAACGAGTCCCTCGTCCGCGACCTGACCGAGCTCGGCTTGTGGGACCGGGCGATGCTCGACGACCTCAAGTACTTCGACGGCTCGGTCCAGGAGCTCGACCGGGTTCCCGACGAGCTGAAGGCGCGGTACGCGACCGCCTTCGAGATCGACCCGTCGTGGCTGATCGAGTGCGCCGCCCGCCGGCAGAAGTGGCTGGACATGGGGCAGTCGCTCAACCTCTACGTCGCCGAGCCGAGCGGGCGCAAGTTGAGCGAGATGTATCAGCTTTGCTGGCGCAAAGGTCTCAAAACGACCTACTACCTGCGGAGCCGCGGGGCGACGCAGGCCGAGAAGTCGACCCTCGACGTCAACGCCCGTGGCATCCAGCCGCGCTGGATGCGCGCCCGTAGCGCCTCGGCCGACCTGACGGTCGAGCGGGATAAAGAGCCGAGCGGGCCGTCCTGCTCGCTCGATGGCGCCTGCGAGGCCTGTCAGTAGGTCCGCCCACCGGCCTCGACCCACACGGAAGACCCGTCGCGACCGGCCCCGCCCGAACTCCCGACCGAACCGTCGTTCGTCCGACGTCAGGAGAAGACGTACGCCATGGTGACCAGCCAGATCCCGACCGTCGTCCTTGCCAATCCGAGTGTCGTCGCCGACCAGAAGCGGCTCATCAACTGCGAGGCGGTCGACGTCAACCAGCTGATGCCCCTCAAGTACCACTGGGCGTGGGAGCACTACCTCAACGGCTGCGCCAACCACTGGATGCCGACCGAGGTGCCGATGGCGGCCGACATCGCCCTCTGGAAGGGCGACCGCCTCACGCCCGACGAGCGGCTGGTGATCCTGCGCAACCTCGGCTTCTTCGCCACCGCCGAGAGCCTGGTCGCCAACAACATCACGCTGGCCCTCTTCCGCTTCGTCACCAACGCCGAGTGCCGCCAGTACCTCCTCCGGCAGGCGTTCGAGGAGGCCATCCACACCCATACCTTCCACTACGTTGTCGAGAGCCTCGGCCTGGACGAGGGCGAGGTCTTCGGGATGTACCGAGAGATCCCGGCGATCGCGGCCAAGGACGAGTTCGAGATGCGGCTCACTGCCGAGATGCTGCATCCGGATTTCACGACAGCGACGACCGCGGGGGCGCAGCGCTTCCTCGAGAACCTGATCGGCTACTACGTCGTCATGGAAGGCATCTTCTTCTACGCCGGCTTCGCCATGATGCTCTCGTTCCACCGTCAAAACCGCATGACGGGGATCGGCGAGCAATTCCAGTACATCCTGCGCGACGAGACGGTCCACCTCAACTTCGGCGTCGATCTGATCAACGGGATCAAGGCCGAGCAGCCGGAGCTGTGGACGCCGGCGTTCCGGGATCGGGTCGTGGCGATGATCCGCGAGGCGGTCGAACTCGAGATTGCTTACGCCCGCGACTGCCTGCCGCACGGCGTGCTCGGCCTCAACGCCGACCTCTTCCGTGCCTACGTCGAATACGTCGCAGACCGCCGACTGGAGCGGATTGGTCTGCCCCGCCAATACGGCAGCCGCAACCCGTTCCCATGGATGAGCGAGACGATTGACCTCGGCAAGGAGAAGAACTTCTTCGAGAGCCGGGTCACGGAATACCGCCGTGGATCCTCGCTCACGTGGGATTAGGAGCCGCGCGGCGGCGATCGGCGGGGCTTGGCCGGGAAGCGAAATTGGGACCCGCTGCCGGCGATGATCCGGACGG
>JADDPP010000024.1:0-2954 GCA_016781845.1 Rubrobacter sp. | reverse complement strand
CGTACGGGCACTCGTCGAGCGGCGCCAGCTCCTCTGCCCCGCCGGTCACGAGCTGACGTTGCGGAATTGCCCCGGCCTGGATGAGGTGACCCGGTTCCTTTCCGACCTGGTACGCGCATCACGCCGCTGCCCATGATGACGGACAGAACAACCGATCTGGACGAAAGCAAGAGATCGCCGGCTGCTCGTGGCCGGCGATGAGTTCGTGGACCGACAATTGGAGGCGAGCATGGCGATCTCAACAGTTCCTGGCTACCCGCGGATCGGTCAGCGGCGCGAGCTGAAATGGGCCTTGGAGGGCTACTGGTCCGGCAAGCGGACTGAGGACGACCTGCTGGCGACCGCCGCAGAGGTGCGGCAACAATCGTGGACGGCGCAACGGGAGGCAGGGCTCGACCTCATCCCGGTCAATGACTTCTCCCTTTACGACCACGTTCTCGACGCGACGGTGCTCCTCGGGGCGGTACCAGCCAGGTACGGCTGGGCGGGCGAGTCGGTCGATCTCGACACCCTCTTCGCGATGGCGCGCGGCCGGACGGGAGGCCGACCGGTGCGGGCGATGGAGATGACGAAGTGGTTCGACACGAACTACCACTTCCTCGTCCCCGAACTGAGCCCCAACCAGCGATTTCGCCTGGCGTCGGACAAGCCGTTCGCCGAGCTGGCGGAGGCGACCGCGGCGGCCATCCCGGCCAAGCCCGTCCTGCTCGGCCCGCTGACCTTCCTCCTGCTCGGGAAAGGGGCTGAGGACGGGGCTACGCCGCTGGCGCTGCTCGACGGGCTGCTTCCGATCTATCAAGAGATCGTCCGGCGGTTGGCAGATGCCGGCGCAGCATGGATCCAACTCGACGAGCCGGTGCTCGCGCTCGATCGTGGGCCGGAGGAGTTGGCGGCGCTGACGCGGGCGTACGCAGCCCTGGCTGAGGTGAAGGGGCGGGCAAAACTGCTGGTCCAGACGGCCTACGGGCACGTCGGTGAGGCTTACCTGAGGCTTGCGGCGCTGCCCGTCGACGGCATTGGACTCGACCTCGTCCGCGGTCCCGAAAACCTGGACCTGATCGCACGTCACGGCTTCCCGGCAGAGAAATGGCTGGCCGCCGGCGTAGTCGACGGACGTAACGTCTGGGTCAACGACCTCGCTGCGTCGCTCGACGTGCTCGACCACCTCCAAGCCCACGTCTCGGCCGACCGGCTCATGGTCTCCGCCTCCTGCCCGCTCCTTCATGTCCCGCACGATGTCCGCGTCGAGGAGGCGCTTGACCCGACCGTGCACTCGTGGCTCGCCTTCGCCGCCCAGAAGCTGGACGAGATCACCTTGCTGACGCGGGCGGTCAACGAGGGGCGAGGGGCGATCGGCGCGGAGCTGGAGGCGAACGGTCGGGTACTCGCGGCGCGCCGCGACTCCGCCCTCCGGCGCGACCCGGCGGTCCAGGCGCGCCTCGCCAGCCTCGCTGGGGCGGAGCAGGAACGGGCCAGCCCCGCGCCGGCCCGGATGGAGGCGCAGCGGCCCCGCCTGCCCCTCCCGGTCCTGCCAACGACGACCATCGGCTCCTTTCCGCAGACGGACGAGCTTCGTACGGCGCGGCGGCGATTCGATCGGGGCGAGATCGATGCGGCGGCGTACGACGAATTCTTGGAGCAGCAGATCCGGGAGATCGTGCGCTCGCAGGAGGAGATCGGGCTCGATGTCCTCGTCCACGGCGAGCCCGAGCGCAACGACATGGTCCAGTACTTCGGCGAGCAGCTGGCCGGGTTCGCCTTCACGCAGCACGGTTGGGTCCAGAGCTACGGCTCCCGCTGCGTGCGGCCACCGATCGTTTTCGGGGACGTGAGCCGCCCCGCGCCGATGACGGTGCGCTGGGCCACCTTCGCCCAACGCCTCACCGAGCGCCCGGTCAAGGGCATGCTCACCGGCCCCGTGACCATCCTCAATTGGTCGTTTGTCCGCGACGACCAGCCACGCGAGGTGACGTGCCGGCAGATCGCGCTCGCGATCCGCGACGAGGTGGCGGACCTCGACGCCGCGGGCATCGCCGTGATCCAGATCGACGAACCGGCGCTTCGGGAGGGTCTCCCCCTGCGTCGCGCCGACCAGCAGGCCTACCTGGGCTGGGCGACGGCTTGTTTCCGAATCGCGGCCTCGGCGGCACGCGACGAGACGCAGATCCACACCCACATGTGCTACAGCGAATTCAACGACATCATCGACGCGATCAGCGCCCTGGACGCCGACGTGATCTCGATCGAGAACGCGCGTTCGGACAACGAGCTATTGCGTGTTTTTCGCCACCACGGGTACGACAAGGGCATCGGCCCCGGCGTCTACGACATCCACTCCCCGCGCGTGCCACCGACCGAGGAGATCCTCGCCAATCTGCGCGCGACGCTGGAGGTGCTCGGCCCCGGCCAGGTTTGGGTGAACCCCGACTGCGGCCTCAAGACACGCCGGTGGGAGGAGGTGCGGCCCGCACTGGCCAATATGGTTGCCGCGGCGCGACAGGTGCGCGAGACTCCGGTCAAGGTGGGCAGGCGAGGGAAAAGCACAAAATCCTGATGCGGATGCGGATCGGCGCCCCCGTGTCTTCGTCGCCGCACCTACTTCGGCTTCTGCTCGGGCATCGGCCTCTCGCCGCTGGTCACCCACGAGATTCGGATGCCCAAGGTCCCGGTGCCACGTCGCCGAGTTCAACGCGCCAGATTGTGCCGAGGCCAATGTCGGCCGCCTTGGCGAAGTTGTCCTGGGTCCACCCCGTGCACCGCCGACGCGCCTGCCGAACCCGGAGGAGTTCATGCCGGCGGCGTTCGCCTTGGCGATCTCGGAGGACGTCGCGGAGTGGATGGCGCTCGATCTGGAGCCTGGCTACTACATCGTCGCCTGCTTCATCCCGGTCGGAGCATAATGGGACCAGCGCTTCTTCTCGAGCACCCGCGGCCAAGTCGTGACGCTGCTGCGT
>JADDPP010000091.1 GCA_016781845.1 Rubrobacter sp. | reverse complement strand
TCTGCGCGAGACGCTTTCCGCGATTCGCGCGGAGATAGCCACCTACCAGGCCCAGATGGATACGGCTCGGGAGCGCGAGACGAACCGAGCGAACTCTTCGGCTCGCCAGCGGCTCGCGGAGGCTGAGAGCGCGGCGAACGCGAACGCGGCGCTGTTGGAGGCACAGGCGCTCGACATCCGGGCGGTCAGCAGCGCCGCCGCGCCGGAGATACTGGAGTATCGCTTTCAGCAGGAGGTGCTCGAGTGGCTGGCCGCGGTAGCTGAGAATCTGCCGCAGGTGGTGCAGGTAGGCGAGCCGAACGGCCAGCCGGTGGACTTCCTGGAGATCGCCCGGCAGATGATCGGCACGGGCGGCGAGCCGCTCTACACCACGGACGACCTGCGCGCTATCCACGAGCGCCTCAGAGAGATCGAGGCGCGCATCCGTGACCGTCAGGCGCAGCTGGACCGCCTGGTAGCGCCGGAGCCAGGCACGACCGAGGCGCGCGCCGAGCCATCCGCCGAGGAGGCGACGGCGGGGCGCGTGGAAGAGATCCGCCGCTCCGTGACGGACGAGCGTATTCAGGAGCAGGTGGGGCGTATAAGTCAGGCGGAGGGCGAGGAGCAGTCCGGTACGCCGGATCGCCTGGTAGTCCGCGCGGCTGCACCTGCCGCGCAGGTATCAGGCGACGGCAACGTCAAGGAGGGTAAAGGGTGAGCACCGTGCAGCGCACGCATCAGTTTTCCAAGATCAAGGAAGTTGTCGCGGGCTGGTCGGACGTGCGCCGGTTCCTCCGAGGGGGCGACGAGGGACAACTCGTTCCGGTGGTCATCCCGAAGGACCGGCGGCGCCTTGTCTGGCCGGTCGTGGCCGGCCTGGCTGTGTACCTGCTCGGCGTGGCAATCTTCGCCGGCTGGACCGTTATCTCCGTGCCAGTAGGGCTGCTGGCACTGCTGACGGCGATACTTGCCGGCCTGCTGCTGTGGCGGGGGGCGATCATCGAGATAGAGCAGGGCACGACCGGCATCCTGTCGCGCTATGGGAAGATAGTGGGCACCCTCTCACCAGGACGCCACTACCTGTGGTGGCCATGGGAGAAGGTGGAGTTCGTTGTAGACACCGCGACCGAGATCCCGTACCTGGCCCCGGTTGTGGCGAGTCCAACGCAGGAGAACGTGCCACTCAAGGCGATAGAGTTCTTCCTGAAGTTCCGCATCGAGGACCCGGTAGCGTTCGTGCGCACTCTCGGCGCGAGCAACTTCGACCTCGTACTCAGCAGCGCGGTCCAGGACGCGATCCGACAGCGGAGCCGGCAGATACATACCGAACGGGCGTACGACCTGCGTGGCAGCGACGTGGCGGATATGCAGGAATACCTGAACCGCCAGCTGACGCGGTACGGGGTGCGTATCCTCGGCGCGAACATCCCGGAAGTCCAGCTGCCGGACCAGTACCAGACGCACCTTGCCACACGGGAGCGTGTCGCGAAGGAACTGGTGGCGTACGAGCGGGAGTGGGAGCTGACGCGCAAGCGGCGGATCGACACCCTGCTGATGGAGATCGAACGGGCGAAGAAGGAACGTGATGCCCGGCTGATAGAGGTCAAGGAAGCGCGGAACAAGGCTCGGCAGGATGTGGCGCGGATGCTCGAGGAGCAGGAGACGGAGGCGCAGCGGGTGCGACTGGAAATTGAGACGCGCGGGCGCGTAGCACTCGCCCAGGCCGAGAACGAGGCGACCGCGCTGGGGCACCTGGGGCAGGCCTACCGTGATAACCGCGCGGTACTGCAGTATGAGCTCGCGCGGCGTCGGGTGCAGGTCGGCGAGGAACTGGTGCGGCACGCGCCCAGGCCGGTCCTGGTGCGTGGTGATGGCGGCGAACAGTCGGCCCTCTCAACGCTCGTCCTGGCGCAGCTCCTGCCACGCCTCGTGTCGAGCGTGCCACCCTCGGCACAGTCAGGCGCTAACGGCTCGGACGGCCGTAGCGGCCTGGATTCGCCGGATCGGCTCCTGGGTTCCGGACAGTAATGACCGTTTGGGAGCACTACCAGTTATACTGAGTCCAGGTAAAGGCCAGGGGAAAGTCATTCTGCGCTTCGCCGAGAATCCGTCGTCCTGAATTGCGGATTCCTGTCACCCTCGGAGTGACAGTATAAGCGGCTACTGACCCGGATTTCGTATCACCAGCGCAGTATCCCTTCCAGTGGGGACCAGAAGATTGACGCCTGAGAAATGCGCGGTGGCAGGTATGGCGAGGCGGCGGCTCTTACGCCGCCGCCTGCTCCTGAGCGTAGCGATCGAGGCGGGCGAGCTCGTCGGCGTACAGGCGACGCAGGACGCGGGGTGCGAAGAGGCGCTCGAAGAATCCGCCCACTCCGCCAGCCCCCTGCCAGGTCGTCTCGATCCGCACGAGGCTGTTGTCGCCATCAGGCGTCACCGTGAAGTTCGTGACGGAGCTGGAACCAAGGTCAGATTCCCTGACTACCCGGCCAGGCGTCGGTTCCGTCACCATCTGCCGATATTCCCGGCTGCGCCGGCCGGCTGAAAGCCGGAACCGCACGACCGTTCCCTCGCCGACTCCGCCCTGCTCCACGGCAAAGTCGGAGAAGGCAGGTGGCAGAAAGCGGTGATGGTGCTCTCGATAGTCGGCGATGTAGCTGTACACACGCTCCGCTGGTGCCTTGATGGACCGTTCGGCCATAGCGCGTACTTCGGCCATTGTTACACCTCCTTACGGCGCGTATCACGGACGCAGGAGCAGTGGCGCACGCTGTCCTTCTGCGCGTGCCACGAATCCGCAGCCCAACGTCGCGTACGATTTCTCCTAACGCACAGGATGAAATGCGAGGCTCATCGAGCGAAGACCGTATGAGTTCTCGGCTAGAGGCCGAAGGCGTCGCGGAGCTTGTCTAAGAAACCGCGCTCCTCGTGGTCGTCCGGGTTGGGTACGTCCAGGGTGTCGCCCAGCTCACGCAGAAGCTGCTTCTGCTTTTCGGTCAGGTTGCGAGGCACCAGGACGCTCCAGCTGATGATCTGATCGCCGCGCGGACCGCCGCGCAGGTTCGGCACGCCTTTACCGCGCAGGCGCAGCGTGTCGCCGCTCTGTGTGCCCGGTTCCAGCCGCAGCTCCGTGATGCCGTCAATGGTGGGCACCTCGATCGTGGCGCCGAGCGCGGCCTGTGCGATGTTCACCGGCATCTCAAGATGCAGGTCCTGCCCCATGCGGCGGAACACCGAGTGGGGCTTGATGGAGAACTCGATGAAGAGGTCTCCGGGAGGTCCTCCGGGATCGCCAGCCTCCCCCTCGCCCGAAAGCCGGAGGTGGAAGCCTTCGTCTATGCCCGCAGGCACCCGGACTTCAAGCTTGCGTGGGGCGCGCACGCTGCCCTGTCCACGGCATTCCTTGCACGGGTCGAGGACTATGTTCCCGCGTCCGTGGCAGCGCTCACACTCTGATACGCTGACGAACTGGCCGAGGAAGGAGCTTTGCGTACGCCGGATCTCGCCACTGCCGCCGCACACGGGGCACCGAGTGGGCTGCGTACCCGGCTCGGAGCGGGAGCCGTTGCAGCGCGAGCAGACGGCCTGGCGCGTGACCTCTATCTCCTTCTCGACGCCGAAGATAGCTTCCTCGAACTCGAGCACCATGTGGTAGCGCATGTCCGCGCCGCGCCGCGGGCCCCTTCGGGCGGTGCGTGCGCCGCCGAAGAGGTTCTCGAACAGTGAGTCTATGCCGAAGCCAAACGGACCGCTCTCGAAGCCGCCCATGCCGGAGCCGCCGTTCTGCACCCCCGCGTGACCGAAGCGGTCGTACATCTGTCGCCGCTCGGAGTCGTTGAGCACCTCGTACGCCTCGGTTACCTCCTTGAAGCGTGCCTCGGCGTCCGGCTCCGAGCTTACGTCGGGATGGTACTGACGGGCCAGCTTGCGGTAGGCGCGGCGTATGTCGTCGTTGCCGGCGTCGCGTGAGATGCCGAGCACTTCGTAGTAGTCACGTTTGGTCATGCTGTCCATATCGCTTCGTTCTGGTGAATAGGGTAGAGACGCCCAACCTGGGCGTCTCTACAACTGTATGCGTTATTGGCTGGGTATGTCCAGCGAGGCTGGTTATACCTCGCGGAACTCTCCCTCGACAGTGCCCTCGTCCTGCCTCCGGCCGCTGTCAGGGCCGACATCGCCGTCGGGTCCGTACGTGCCGGTGGCCTGGCCACCCTGCTGCTGGCCGTACATCTCCGCGCCGATGCGCTGCGCCATCTGCGCGAGCTCCTCCGCGTTGCGCCGGATCGCCTCGGTGTCCTCGCCCTGCAGCGAGGTCCGCGTCGCCTCCAGCTTGCTCTGGATCTCGGACCTAGTCGTTTCGGAGATGCGGTCGCCGTACTCCTGAAGCGTCTTCTCCGTCTGATAGACGAGGGTGTCCGCGGCGTTGCGCGTCTCGATGAGCTCACGCCTGCGCTGGTCCTCGGCCGCGTGTATCTCGGCCTCGCGTACCATGCGGTCTACCTCGGCCTGCGAGAGCCCGCTGGAGGCCGTGATCGCAACGCGCTGCTCGCGGCCGCTCGCCTGGTCGCGCGCGGAGACGTTCAGGATGCCGTTCGCGTCAATGTCGAAGGTGACTTCGATCTGCGGCACTCCGCGTGGCGCGGGAGGCAGCTGGTCGAGGATGAAGCGCGCGAGCGTCTTGTTCTCAGCAGACATCGGCCGCTCGCCCTGGGTGACGTGAATCTCCACCTGGGTCTGGCCGTCCGCCGCGGTCGTGAACGTCTGGCTCTTGCGGGTCGGTATCGTGGTGTTGCGTGCGATGAGCGGTGTAGCAACGCCGCCGAAGGTCTCGATGGCGAGCGTCAGCGGGGTGACGTCGAGCAGGAGCACGTCCTTGACCTCGCCGCCGAGCACACCCGCCTGGATCGCGGCGCCTACCGCTACTACCTCATCAGGATTGATGCTCCTGTTGGGCTCCTTCCGGAAGACGCTCTTCACCTTCTCCTGCACGAGCGGCATCCTGGTCTGACCGCCCACGAGCAGAACCTCATCAATCTGCTGCTCGCTATAGCCCGCATCCTGAAGCGCCTGCCTCATCGGCTGGACCGTGCGCTCCACGAGGTCACCCGTGAGCTGCTCGAGCTTGGAGCGCGTCAGGGTCATCAGCAGGTTCTTCGGACCGCTCGAGGTCACGGTGATGTACGGCAGGTTGATCTCCGTCTGCTGCGTGGTCGAGAGCTCCTTCTTCGCCCGCTCCGCGTCCTCCTTGAGGCGCTGCATCGCAATCGGGTCCTGCCGCAGGTCAATGCCCTGGTCGCGCAGGAACTCCTCGATGATCCAGTTGATGATACGGTTGTCGAAGTCGTCGCCGCCGAGGTACGTGTCGCCGTTAGTCGCGCGCACCTCGAACACGCCCTCGCCGATGGAGAGGATCGAGATATCGTACGTGCCCCCGCCGAGGTCGTACACGGCTACCTCCTCCTCGCCCTTGCGGTCAACGCCGTACGCCATCGAGGCCGCGGTCGGCTCATTGATGATGCGCTTCACGTCGAGGCCGGCGATCTGACCGGCGTCCTTCGTCGCCTGCCGTTGCGCGTCGTTGAAGTACGCGGGCACGGTGATCACGGCGCTATCCACGGTGTCGCCGAGGTATGCCTCCGCGTCCGTCTTCAGCTTGCGAAGGATCTGCGCGGAGATTTCCTGAGGGGAGTACCAGCGGTCGCCCATCTGGACCTCCACGGCGCCGTTGGACGCGGCTCGCACCTTGTACGGGACGTTCTTGACGGCACGCTGCACCTCGGGGTCGTCGAAGCGACGGCCCATGAAGCGCTTGATGGAGTAAATTGTGTTCTCCGGGTTAGTGATCGCCTGGCGTCGGGCTATCTGGCCCACCAGCCGCTCACCAGTCTTCGGGTTGACTGCGACGACGGATGGGGTCAGCCTGTTGCCTTCGGCGTTCGCGATCACCGTGGGCTCGCCACCCTCCATTACCGCCATCACCGAGTTCGTAGTGCCCAGGTCTATGCCTATTGTTCTAGCCATCTGTTCTTGAGCTCCTCTTTACTGAATAATCAAACTTATCCACTTACCTTGACCATGCTCGGTCGCAGCACGCGGTCGCCGATCTTGTACCCCTTGCGGTACTCCTCGAGCACGATGCCCGCTTCCTGTCCCTCGACGGGCTGCACGGAGACAGCCTCGTGTACGGTGGGGTCGAACGGCTTTCCCACAGCCTCTATCGGACGGAGTCCGGCCAGTTCGAGCGTGGAAAGCAGTTTGCGTCCGACAAGCATCATCCCGTCCACCCATGCGCTGTCCTGCTGGTCGGTAGGTATGTTGTCTCGCGCACGCTCGAAGTCGTCAATCACGGGCAGCACGTTGAAGATAAGCGCGGAGTTCGCATCGCGGGTCCAGGTCTCCTTCTCCTGCTCCGTGCGGCGGCGGAAGTTGATGAACGAGGCACGCTCCCTCTGCAGCTCCTCGAGGTAGCCCTGCGCGCGCTCCCGCTCCGTCTGGAGCTGCGCCTCGATGCTGGGCTCAGTCTGTTCAGGAGCCGATGTCTCAGAGACGCGGTCGTCGCCAGTGTCCTCGTCTGGTGCGGGCGCCCACGCCTCCGCGTTCTCGGACTCTACAGCGCCTCTGTACTGCTCTTCGTCCTGTATGGGGTCTTGTATAGGTTGGGTCATATATCATTCTCCACGCGAGTCTCTTGGGTCGAATCTAGTCTTGTGACTGCAGCATCTGACTTAGTAGTCTGGATACGTAGTACACCGATGAGATGGTCCGCTCGTACGGCATCCGTGTAGGTCCCACTACAGTGAGTAGCCCGTAGCCACCGTGCGGTGCCGCGTACGTCGCGGTGACGATGCTGCACCTGGTCATTTGTTCCAGTGGGTTCTCCGAGCCTATGATGACATGAACACCAGGCTGGTTCACCACGCGCTCCGCCAGCTTCGTGATGAGCGCCCCGCCCTCGATGACCTCTACAACCGGCCGCGCTGTCTCGGTCTGCCGGAACTCAGGTTGCGACAGCATGTTCAGGAGCCCACTCTGGCTCACCGTTCCGTGTACGCCGCGCCGCCAGACCCCGCCGAGCACCTGTGGTGCGACCTCGGCCGCAATGCCGTGCAGTTCCCTTGCCTTCGCTGGCAGCTCAGGGGAGTAGTGCCCAGCGAACGTCGCGGTGAGAGCCGCGGATACGGTGTTCAGTTCCTCCTGCGAGGCGGCGTACGGGAGTACGCAAACTGACTGCCGGACACTGCCATCGTCCATAACCGCGACAGTGAGCGCGGAGCGGTCGTGCAAGTGTATGAGCTGCACGTGCTTGAGGGCGACGTTGCCTGAACGGGGGGTCGTGACGAGCGCGGCGTTGGATGCGAGCTGCGCGAGCACGGAGGCCGCGAGCTCAGCCCAGCGCGAGAGGTCCGGGTTGCCCTCGACCTGGTGGAACTGGTGCTCCACGCGACGCATGTCGGTGGGGCTGAGGCCGAGGTTGTCGATCATGTTCTCGACGAAGAGGCGGTAACCGGCCTCGGAGGGTATCCTGCCCCCACTGGTGTGCAGGTGCGTGAGCAGCCCACGCCGTTCCAGCTCAGCCATCTCGTTGCGGAGTGTGGCGGAGCTAACCGCGAGCCTGTATTTCTCGCGCAGCACTTCGGAGCCGACCGCGCGTGCGGTGGCGACGTACTCCTCTATTACCAGTTTGAGGACCTGCTTCGATCGGTCGGTAAGTTGCTTCTGCATCTGCAATTTCCTGCTCTTAGCACTCTCACGTCTAGAGTGCTAAGACACGCCTAAGATAGCAGTTGAGCGGCCTCTTGTCAAGCCTTCGCGTT
>JADDPP010000184.1 GCA_016781845.1 Rubrobacter sp. | reverse complement strand
CGACTTCCGCTACACCATCCCACACTTCTGGCTGCTGGATAACGGTGTCCACCACTTCGACCTGCTGAGAGCTGTGACCGGACGCAACGTGCGGCAGGCGTACTGTCGTGCCAGACATCTCCCCGGAAGCGCGTATCGCCACGATGCGGCAGGCGTGGCGGTAATGGAGCTGGATGGTGGGGCTACCGTCGTGTACGACAACGAGTACGCCACTCGCTCCCCAGAGACGAGCTGGAACGGGGAGTGGGAGCTCACGGGCGAGGCTGGCCGCCTCCTCTGGCGCGGCGGGAACCCTGACGCGAACACGGCTGACCTGACCCTGGAGTTATGGGGACAGCGGCCTCACTCAGTCGAGCTGCCGGAGCAGCCAATTGATCCCGGCGCAGCGGTGCTTGAAGCGTTCCTAGCCGCGATCCGGACGGGCGTCTCGCCCGAGACAGGCGTGGGCGACAACCTCGACACGATGGCCGCCGTTTTCGGCTGCATACGGTCAATCGAGAGCGGAACGACGACAGATATACCCGACCTGCTGGCCAACGCCGTGCGCGAAGCGGCATATCCAGCGTAGAGACGTTGCACGCAACGTCTGCGCACCCCCTGAGCAACCGGTCCGCCGTCACCAACAATGGCGTTGAGCTCGCCCGATGCCCTCTTGCGACCGCGGTCGCCACCCAGCGTCGGCGAAGCATTCGAAGTACGACCTGCGACGGGGACCCTTCGCCCTTCCCAACGAGCGAAGTACCACGAGTGGGGAGCCACTCCCTAGCACCCCGCCGCCACGCCCATGACGAACGCCTGCACTCGCGGCGCGCGCCTTGCGGCTACACAGTCCACACTGGTGATGACTCGGAGGCGCGGATCATCCCGCCTCGCGACACCGCCACAACCCATGAGTCGTAACAGTTCAGAACCAGGAGGAGGGAGAAGTTGAGCGAGATAGGCATCGGACTCGTCGGCTACAAGTTCATGGGCCGCGCCCACTCCAACGCGTGGCGTCAGGTCGCCCGCTTCTTCGATGTAGATCCCGTCCCCCGCTTACGGGCGGTCGCCGGGCGCGACGAGGCGAATGTCCGCGCGGCGGCGGAACAACTAGGCTGGGAAGGGTATGAGACGAGCTACCAGCGCCTGCTGGAGCGCGACGACATACACCTCATAGACGTGTGCGCCCCCGGCAACGCGCACCATGACATCGCCATCGCCGCTCTGCAGGCCGGCAAGCACGTGCTCTGCGAGAAGCCCCTCGCGAACACCCTGGACCAGGCCAGGGAGATGGTCGAGGTGGCCGAGGCATCGGGCAAGGTGAACATGGTGTGCTTCAACTATCGCCGGGCGCCCGCCGTCCAGCTTGCGAAGAAGCTGATCTCAGAGGGCCGGATAGGTCAGGTGCGGCACTGGCGCGCCGTTTACCTGCAGGACTGGATCCTGGACCCGCAGTTCCCGCTCGTCTGGCGGCTGCAGAAAGACCTCTCCGGCTCCGGCGCCCTGGGCGATATCGCGGCACATATCATTGACCTGTCTCAGTTCCTCGTCGGTCCTATCACGGAGGTGATCGGCACGCTGAACACCTTCATAAAGGAGCGACCGCTGGAGCAGGCGAGCGCTGGGGGCGGGCTGCAGGCGAGCGCGAGTACTGAGATGGGGCAGGTAACCGTGGACGACTCCACCACGTTCCTCGCGCGCTTCGAGAACGGTGCTACGGGCACTTTCGAGGCCACGCGCCTCGCGCCCGGACGCCGCAACTTCAACTCGTTCGAGATCAACGGCTCCGAGGGCAGTGTGATCTTCAACCTCGAGCGCCTCAACGAGCTGCAGGTGTACCTCACGAGCGACCCCGAGGACGTACAGGGCTTCCGCACAGTCAACGTCACGGAGCCCGTACACGACTACGCGAGCGCGTGGTGGCCTCCGGGGCACATCATTGGGTACGAGCACTCCTTCGTCCACACGGTGAAGGACCTGCTCGAAGGCGTCAAGGCGAACCAGAGCCCCGCGCCCACCTTCGCCGACGGCTACGCCTGCCAGGCGGTGCTCGATGCAGTAGAGCAGAGCGCCTCGAACCGCCAGTGGGCGAGCGTGCAGACACTGCCCGTCGCGGTATCGCGGTAGATACCCGCGTAAGGCCGATGTATAGGCAGGTCCGCGTGCCTGCCCGAACAACCAACGAACAGCCGCAGGGGCGGGTTGGGAACCCGCCCCCACACACGAGGAGTACTATGGACAACCCACGCATCACCGTCTGGAACGAGTTCCGCCACGAGAAGAGCCACGAGGAAGTCATCAGGATCTACCCGGACGGCATCCACAACGCCATTGCCGAAGGGCTACGGGAGAACGGCCTATCGAGTGTACGCACCGCCACGCTAGATGAGCCTGAGCACGGCCTTACTCCCGACGTTCTCGCCGAAACCGACGTGCTCCTCTGGTGGGGACACATGTTCCACGGGCAAGTGTCCGATGAGGTCGTGGACCGAGTGCAGGAGCGCGTGCTGGACGGCATGGGTCTCATCGTGCTGCACTCCGGCCACTTCTCCAAGATCTTTCGCAAGCTGATGGGCACCACATGCAACCTCAAGTGGCGCGAGAGCAACGACACCGAGCGGCTGTGGGTGGTAGCGCCGGGGCATCCTATCACCGAGGGCATCGGGGAGTACATCGAGCTCGAGCTCGAGGAGATGTACGGTGAGCACTTTGATATCCCCCATCCCGAGACGCTCGTCTTCGTGAGCTGGTTCACCGGCGGTGAGGTGTTCCGCAGCGGCTGCTGCTACACCCGCGGCGCGGGCAAGATATTTTACTTCCGCCCCGGCCACGAGACGCTGCCCACCTATTACCACCCGGAGGTCCGACGCGTGATCGCGAACGGCGTCCGCTGGGCTGCTCCGGTGCCCGGTGGCCACGGCGCCAGGCAGCGCGCATACGGCAACACCCCTGCTCTGGAGTACGAGGGCGTCCGCGCATGAGCGACCTCACTCCGGTTAGAGTGGGCGTCGTCGGCTGCGGGACGATAAGCGATGTGTATTTTCGGGCAGGAAAGCTGTTCGAGATACTCGACATCGTGGCGTGCGCCGACCTCTTTCCTGAGCGCACCCAGGCCAAGGCCGACCAGCACGGCGTGCCCAGGGCGCTCACCGTCGAGGAGTTACTGGCCGACCCCGAGGTGGAACTGGTAATCAACCTCACCATACCCGCGGCGCACGCGGAGATCGGCGATGCCGCCCTCTCCGGCGGCAAGCACGTTTACAGCGAGAAGCCGCTTGCGCTCACGCGCGAGGACGGGCGCAGGCTCCTGCAGCGCGCCTCCGCGCGCGGCTTGCTCGTGGGCTGCGCTCCGGACACCTTCCTGGGCGGTGGGTTGCAGACGTGCCGGAAGCTCATAGACGATGGCGTCATCGGTGAGCCCATAGGCGCGACCGCGTTCATGATGAGCCACGGGCATGAGAGCTGGCACCCCGCCCCCGGCTTCTACTACGCACGGGGGGGCGGCCCAATGTTCGATATGGGGCCGTACTACCTCACAGCGCTCGTCCACCTCATCGGGTCGATGCGCCGCGTTACCGGCTCGGCCCGCATCACGTTCCCGGAGCGCATCATCACGAGCCAGCCAAAGGCCGGGCAGAAGATCAACGTCGAGGTGCCCACTCACGTCGCGGGGATCATGGACTTCGAGACCGGCGCAGTGGGCACAATCCTCACGACGTTCGACGTGTGGGCGAGCCAGCTCCCGCGCATCGAGATCTACGGCACGGAGGGCTCGATGCGCGTGCCGGACCCCAACACGTTCGGCGGCCCCGTGTACGTCCGCCGCTCCGATGAGAAGGAGTGGCGCGAGGCGCCGCTGACGCACCCATATACCGGCAACAGCCGCGGCGTGGGTGCGGCGGATATGGCGTATGCGGTGCGCACAGGCAGGCCGTTCCGCCCCACGGGGGAGATCGCCTTCCACGTCCTCGACGCGATGTGCGCCTTTCACGAAGCCTCGGACCAGGGTCGCCACATCGAGCTCGAAAGCACCACCACCCGCCCCGCCCCCCTCCCCACCGGTCTTACCGAGGGTGAACTGGACACGTAAGGGCTGGGGATGACTGTTGCCTCACGCTTGCGACGGTTGGAAAGATATTAGCCTTGTTGAGACGTTGCTCACCGCGTCTCAACTGTGATGTCACGCGCCAGGATCAGGAAGGATAGAAACGTGGCCCTGTTCGACATGCCGCTGGAGCAGCTGGAGCGGTACGCGCCGCCGCGCGAGGAACCCGCCGACTTTGATGCGTTCTGGGAGGAGACACTGCGCGAGACACGAGAACACGCGTTGGACGCGCGCTTCGAGCCCTCGGACTTCGGGCTCGCCACGGTGGAGACGTTCGACGTGACGTTCAACGGGTACGGCGGCCAGCCGATCAAGGGGTGGCTGCTTCTTCCGCGAGGGCGCACCGGCCCGCTACCGTGCGTCGTCGAATACATCGGCTACGGCGGAGGCCGCAGCTTCCCGATAGAGCGGCTCGTTTGGAGCAGCGCCGGGTACGCCAACCTCGTCATGGATACGCGTGGCCAGGGGAGCGCCTGGGCGCCGGGCGACACCCCGGACCCGGACGGCGGCTCAAGCCCCCAGTACCCTGGGTTTATGACCCGCGGCATACTCGACCCCAAGGACTACTACTACCGCCGCGTCTTCACTGACGGCGTCCGCGCGGTTGAGGCGGCGCGGAGCTACCCGGACATTGACAGCTCCCGGATCGCGGTCAGCGGTGCGAGCCAGGGGGGAGGTATCTCGCTGGCTGTGGCGGGCCTTGATGTGTCTGTCAGGATATGTATGCCGGACGTGCCCTTTCTCTGCTCGTACCTCCGTGCGACCGAGATCACAGACTCCGCGCCGTACAGCGAGATCCAGCGCTACTGCCAGGTTCACCGCGACAAGATAGACAGGGTGTTCAAGACACTCTCGTACTTCGACGGTGTGAACTTCGCCCCCCGAGCGCAGGCAGACGCACTCTTCTCCGTCGCCCTGATGGACGATATCTGCCCGCCCTCCACCGTCTACGCCGCGTACAACCATTACGCGGGTCCGAAGCAGATCAGGGTGTGGCGCTACAACCACCACGAGGGTGGCCAGACGTACCAGACGCTGGAGAAGGTGAAGTTTCTAAAAGACTTCTGGAGCACGGACGGCGTGTAAGCCACCCACCGCTTCAGCCCGGTCGCGATGCAGGCACGAGCGATGTCGTAGAGACGTTGCACGCAACGTCTCCCCAGCCCCCACTCCCCACGACACCCCACACGACGTATACTTGACACCAGGACGTAAAGGTGTATAATAAGGCTCTGACGTGTTGTTGAGGGGGCTGCGGATGAGCAACGAAGGGCCGGGGGCGTTCGGCATCGGGGAGCTTGCGATGCGGGTAGGGGTAACGCCGCGCACCGTGCGCTACTACGTGGCAGAAGGACTCCTGCCTCCTCCCGGCGGCGGCGGGCAGAACCGCACGTACACGGAGGAACACCTGCTCCGTCTGCAGGCCATCAAGCGCCTCAAGGAGGCATACCTGCCGCTCGGGGAGATCCGTCGGCAGATGGAGGGACTCTCACGCGACCAGCTGGAAGAGCTCGTCGAGACTCCCTCCCCTCCACAGCCATCCAGTGCGCTCGACTACATCAGTTCTGTCCTTTCCCCCTCGCTCTCCCACAACGCTGCACCTGCACCCCCTTCGCCCCCTTCCGTTGAGATGGCGGAGGCTGAGGCTCCGGCGGGCTCGGTGTGGCGGCGTGTGCCAATCGCGCCAGGGGTGGAGCTGCACTACGAGCCCTCTGGCGACAACCAGCGAGACGCTGCCATCGCTCGTCTTGTCGAGGAGGCGAGGAAGCTACTCTCCGTTCCACAACAGCCGACAGGTCAGCAGCGCTCATAGCGAAGAAGGAGCACCACAATGCCGTTGTCTCTCCATGCCGCAATTGACCGTCCGCTGGTGTCCTCCGGCGCTGTCTCCGAGCGGTACCTGATGTTCACGCTGCAAGCGGCCACGATGGAGGCCGCGGCCCGTCTGCCGCTCAACCTCGCGCTCGTGCTCGATACCAGCGGCTCGATGACTGGCGAGAAGCTGGCGCGGGTCAAGGAGGCCGCGAGCTTCGTCGTGCGGCACCTGAGCTCGGCGGACCGGGTAGCAATAGTCGGGTACAACGATCACGTTCAGGTCGTCGCTCCCAGCACCCCGCTTACGGCCGAGGCGCGGACCGAGCTGCTCTATCGCCTGAGCCGCATCGAGTCAGGCGGCATGACGAACCTCAGTGGCGGCTGGCTCACGGGCTGCCAGGGTGTCGCGAAGCACCAGGTTGGCGAGGCGCAGATGGACCGCGTCCTTCTACTCACGGACGGTCTGGCGAACGTGGGCATCACGAGCCCTGAGGAGCTCGTCGAGCACGCGCGGCAGCTGCGCTTGCGAGGGATCGCCACTTCCACGATGGGCGTGGGCGTGGACTTCAACGAGGAGCTGCTGGAGGCGATGGCGCGGCACGGCGGCGGGCGCTTCCAGTACGTCGAGACCGCGAAGCACATCCCAGACTGCGTCGGGGGCGAGCTGGGCGAGATGTTGCAGGTAGCAGCGCGGAACGTGGCGGTCGAGCTTTCCCTGCCCAAGGGTGTGCGCTGTGTGGAGTGCCTCAACGAGTACGTGACGGAGACGACGGGACATGGGGGCGTGCGCGTCCGCCTCGGCGACCTGCTCGCGAATGACGCTCGCGGCGTCGTCCTCAAGCTATCAGTATCCGACCACAATGTTGACACTCCTCTCACCATCAGCGCGCTCGCCCTGTACACGGACACGAAGACGGGCAGGGGCACCGAGGAGGCGTTCCGCGCAGTGGCGCTTGGTCTTGCCGACGCGGAGTCAGTGGACAACCAGGAAACGGACATCGAGGTGGCTCGGCAGGTGGCGCTCCTGCTCGCCGCGAGGGCCAAGGAAGAGGCGGTGCGTCTCAGCCGCCTTGGTGAGGACGTGGCGGCCGCGGGCACGCTTGCGGGTGCGGGCCAGGCTTTGAGCGCGAGCGCGTACGCGTCCGACCCCAGCGTGGCGGGAGAAATCGGTGCGTTGATGCAGCTTGCGGACGATGCTGGCAGGCAGGGACTCGCTGAGAGCCAGCGCAAGGAGCTGCGCTACCAGTCGTACCTCAGCCGCGAGGCCCGCACCCGCTACGACGGCTAGACAGGGGACACGCCGCGGAGAGCACAGAGGATGCAGCGCCGGGGATTCAACACGTAGGAACAACTCCCCGGGCCTGCCCCCGGCTACTCTGCTCCCTCCGCGTGTCCAACGCGAGCAAGGAGAGAAGCATGCACGCCAACCAGCTCGTACCAATGGTGATCGAGAGCACGAACCGAGGGGAGCGTTCGTTCGACATCTACTCCCGGCTGCTGCGCGACAGGATAATCTTCCTCGGCGGCGGCATAGACGACCAGATGGCGAACCTCGTCATCGCCCAGCTTCTGTTTCTCGAAAGCGAGGACCCGGAGCGTGAGATCAGGCTGTACATCAACAGCCCCGGTGGCCAGGTCCCAGCGGGTCTCGCGATATACGACACCATGCAGCACGTTCGCCCGGAAGTCAGCACGATCTGTATCGGGATGGCAACGAGCATGGCGACGCCGCTGCTCGCCGCCGGAGCGAGAGGCAAGCGGTTCGCGCTGCCGAACGCTACGATACACATGCACCCCGCGAGCGGGGGCGTTCAGGGCCTGGCGGCGGATCTCGAGAGCACCGCGCGCTGGCACCTTGACCAGCAGCGCCGCGGACGGGCAATACTAG
>JADDPP010000152.1 GCA_016781845.1 Rubrobacter sp. | reverse complement strand
TCGACCGGTTCTGGAACGGGCCGTGGATCGCTTCCGAGCGGCAAGGCCAGGCCCTTGCTACCCCCCAGTCTGCAACCGTGCCTGCGGTTGTCAGCGCGCCCCCGTGGTCAATACGGGGCGGGTTGACCCATAACTGGACCCGCCCTGGCCGACTGAGTCAAGCGGCCCGGAGCCGCCTTGGCGGGCGGTATTCACCGCTGAGATCGCAGAGCGCGCAGAGCGGGTGGGGGAGGATGCGAACAGGCGAGGAGGCATCAGCTGGTGAGCCAAGCGTACTACCCCCACTCCTATAACCTCTCCGCGTTCTCCGCGTGCTCTTCGGGGACTAATTTATACCGCTGGTGAGAGCGTCCCTGAGCGAACGCTGGCCGTAGATCTCTCGGGTAGGACAGGCATTCTTGCCTGTCCTACCAGTTCCGTCGCAATTAACCAGCGGTAGTAATTCGGGGCAGGCGGATTTGTGCCCGCCTCGGAGCACGCGTGATAGTTCGTGTTGACTAACAAGCGCGGCGGCGGCCCATCGAGCAGAACGGGGCCACCGCGGGCACGGTGCGGAAAAGCAAGCTTGTCATAAACGCATGGGGTTGTGGCCCCCGACTGGTCGGCTCGTTGTATAATGTTACTCACTGCCTGTTATTACGGCAGATCGCGGGACGAAAGGAGTCCGAGCAAGAGATGACGACGAACGTCAGGGTTGCCGTTGTGCAAGCGGCGCCCGTGATCCTTGACCGCCAGGCTACCGCCCTGAAGGTGTGCCAGCTGATCGAAGCGGCCGCGGCACAGGGCGCGCAGCTGGTGCTGTTCCCCGAGGCTTTCATCCCGGCATACCCGCGCGGGCTTAGCTTCGGCGCGGTGGTGGGTAGCCGCACCGAGGAGGGCCGACAAGCCTACTCCCGCTACTGGGAGGAAGCGGTCGAGGTGCCCGGCCCTGTCACCGAGCTCATAGGCTCCGCCGCCCGGCAGGCAGCGATCTACGTCGCTGTGGGTGTCGTCGAGCGCGAGAGCAACCAGCGGGGCGGCACGTTGTATTGCACGCTGCTGTACTTCGGGCCGGATGGGCAGCTGCTCCCCAAGCACCGGAAGCTCAAGCCTACCGGGTCGGAGCGGCTCATCTGGGGAGAGGGCGACGGCAGCACCCTGACCACGGTGGGTACGGACTTCGGCACGGTCGGCGGACTGATCTGCTGGGAGAACTACATGCCGCTGGCCCGCACGGCCATGTACAGCAAGGGCGTGGACATATATCTCGCGCCTACGGCCGACGCTCGGGACTCGTGGCAGGCCACCATCCAGCACATCGCGTGCGAGGGCCGCTGCTTCGTGCTCTCGTGTAACCAGTTCGTGACGCGGGATGACATGCCGAAGGATTGGGAGGATATCGGAACGGGCCCCGAGGTGCTGTGCCGGGGCGGGAGCGCCATAGTCGGCCCGCTGGGTCAGTACCTGGCAGGTCCCATGTTCGATGAGGAAGGCATCCTCGTGGCCGACCTGGACATGGGCCTGATCCCACGGGCACGCTACGACTTCGACGTGGTGGGGCATTACAGCCGTCCGGACGTGTTCCGGCTTATCGTGAACGAGGCACCGACAGCATCGGTCGTCTCGATATCCCAGCCGGCTACGTAGACGTACGAGTTATTCACCACAGAGTTCGCATCGCCCCATGGGGCGATGCGAACTCTGTGGTGAATAATCCCGGTTAGCAGCGCATACCATGCTCCGTTCTCGGCTCGCGGGTCAGCACCTGCCCGTGACCTGCCGTGCCCACCCACTCGCCATCGCGAACCACCATCGCGCCGCGGGACACCACGTCTCGTATGGCCCCCCGCATCCGGCGCCCCTCGAACGGGGTATAGTCCGTCGCCATGTGCAGCTGCTCGGAGGTTAGCTCCCACTCGGCGCCGGGATCGACGATCACGATGT
>JADDPP010000484.1 GCA_016781845.1 Rubrobacter sp. | reverse complement strand
TGGAAAGACATCTCGCCCGGGGAAATCCAGAGAGTGCTAGCCGTATCCGATGTCGTCCGGTGGAACGAGGACGGAGGATATTGGCAATGGGATGAGGCTCGAGATGGCCGCGAGAGGGTTTCTGTGGTCGTCCCAGAAGAGGTATTGCGTGCCTTAAGAAACGGCCAGGGTAGTTAGCCAACCGACCATAACTTTCGCCAGCCTCACTGCCGATATGTGCTGCGGATCATCTGGCTAAGAGTCCCATGGGGACGCCCGATACGGCGGGTGAATGTGGCTTGAGACACTGGAGAGCCGGATGCAGTTACAAGCTGCACGCCTGGTTCGGAGGGGGGGCGATGGAAAAATACCAAACTCACGAACATGACGAGACGGTCACCATTGAGATAGGCAAGGCAGTAGCCCTAGCGCTGGATAGCCTACTTGATCGGTGGGAAAACTCGGAGGATGACTCGTACCTCCAGATCGAGCACGATGCCGAGTGGCATGCCCTCTCGGTCATCAAAGCGGCACTGGAGACCCAACTCGCCGAACTCTTCCTGCCGGATTACCTCGAACGAGTGGAGGCGGCTCGGCGGAAAGTAGTAGAGCGATGGCGCCAAGTCGACGGATGACCTGTCGACATGTCTGTGAGGGACGGCAACTCGCCAGCGGCCTACCCTACTGTAAGGCTGGTGTGGAGGGGGCCGTCGGAAAGGGGCACGGGGAGAGACTGTCTCGGCAACCTGGGAAAAGATGGAGATGCAAGTGCGGATTGAGGTACATCATCTGGTGGAGATGTACTCGTGGCCGTAAGCGGGAGGCACGTCACCCTCCCATCCGAAGGTCACAAGCGTCTCTTGCGCCAAATGGCGCACGTCCTCCCACTCGCTGCGCGTGCGAAGCGCCTCCTCAGTCCACAAGGGCGCACGCTCTGGTCCGCTCATGGCCTCAAGACGTGAATCTAGAGTAGCCAGGAGCGTCTTTTGTTGGTCGGTAAGGCGGGCTTGGAAATTGTCCACTACGCACAGGCGCCAGTGATCGAAATCCAGTGCGAGTGCATCGACCTTACAGACGAAGTCGGGGAACAGGCCGAGTTGCAGGTCGGCAGGCACCGCTAAGGCCTGCAAGGAATGTTGTAAGCGGGTCATCAACCCGACGATCAACGCGTCCTCATTCATCAGCCATACCTCCGCCAAGGCAAGTCGCAAGGCGAAGGCCAGGGTACCAACTAGGCAGACAGTAAACCTTGTACCTCGCTGGCGGCCTACCCTACTATGCTTACAGACGCATACGCTGCCCTAGCCAGCGCCAGGGCGGTGCATCTAGTGAAGATGCACCGCCCTGGTCAACTGCCCTCGATGTCAGGGGAACTGATAGCTATCGGCTTCGCAGGAAGACGTCTCGCCTGTTGTTTGTGTCGCCCGACACGAGGTTCGTCGCCACCGAGTCGAACGCGATGTGCCAGCCGTTCCCGCTGATGGAGGGGCTCCCGCTGGCGCCGTTAGCCTGGGCGCCTGCGCTGGACTGACTGACCCGTGTCGTGGTTCCACCCACCCTGTCGCGGAGAAGGACTTCGCCCGCTGTCGCAGCGTTGCCTGGCACGAGGTTCGATGCCCAGTACCGGTATTGGAATGCGACGTAGCGGCCGTCTGCGGTTATGGATGGGGCGGAGCTGTAGCCGCTCGCCTGCCGCTCGCTGCTCGACACGCTCACCCTCTCGGTCCTACCGGCCAGCCTGTCCCGCACGAAGACATCATCACAGTTCGCCGTGTCGAAGCACGAGTTGGTGTCGCCCGCGACGAGGTTAGAACCATCCGACGCGAACGCCACGTACCTGCCGTCCGCGCTGATGGAGGGGTCATAGCTGCCCTTGTAGCTGTCACCAGCCCGCGCGCCGGAGTTTGTAAGGCTAACCCTGGTGGTTGTGTTGGTCACACGGTCGCGCAGGTAGATGTGGGAGCAGTTGTACGTATCGCCCCTGTCGTTCCCGCACGTTGACGTGCCGCCGGGCGCCAGGTTGGATGCCACGGACTCGAACGCGATGTAGCGCCCGTTGGAGCTGATGGCCGGATTGCTGCTCTGACCATTAGCCTGGATACCCCCTGTAGATCGGCTCACCCTCGTCGTCGTGCCATACATCCTGTCGCGTAGCAGGATGTCGCCCCGGATGGCAGGGTTGCCGGGCACCAGATCGGAGTTCCATCTGAAGAACTCAAAGGCCACGAAGCGCCCATCCGCGCTGATAGAGGGGTTGCTGCTGTACCCGCTCGCCTGACGCTCACTGCTGGAGATGCTCGCGCGGACAGTGCGCACAGCGCCCGCCTCGTCGAAGATGCCGTCGCCATCCGTGTCACGGTCCCGGACGAACACGTCCGAGCAGTTCTCGCCCTCGAAGCATGTGTTTGTATCGCCGGGGACAAGATTGGACGCGCCTGAGGTGAAGGCGACGTACCGGCCCGTGGCGCTGAGGGAGGGCTGGTAGCTGTCGAAGTTGCCCTGGCTACCCCCTGTGGACACACTGACGCGCCTGGTGGTCCCGGTCACCCGGTCGCGAACGAACACGTCCGTGCAGGGCAGCGTCGCACCGCTTGCGTAGCTGCACCTGTTCGTATCCCCGGGCACGAGGTTCGATGCCCGCGAGGCAAACGCGACGTAGCGGCCGTTGGCGCTCGTGGAGGGCGCGCTGCTGTGGCCGTTGCCCTGCGCCTCGGCGCTTGACACGCTGACCCGGACAGTGCTGGCCGCGGCCTGTCCCACCGCGGGTGTCAGGAGCATAAGGATGAGTATGCCGATGAGGGCCGATAGGCCGGCCTCTGCCCTGTTGCCGGCATGGGAGAGAGTCCTGAGTGCCATACGGTTGTTTCCTTTCGCGCTGCTTACGAACGCTAGCCAGTTTATTCCTGCAGTTGTGTCTCCTCGGGCCCTGAGGAGAGCTGCTGCACCATCCATTCTTGTTAACGTGGATAGCGAGTAGAAAGTTACGCTTTTGCAATGCAGAGGCGCAAGCGTGCGACCTCGTCCTCCGATGAAGTCACCCTGCGGCGTCCGATCACGTGCGCTCGATCCTGCCGCTCCGCAGCGCGCGCAGAGGTTGAACAGGGAGTCGTTGCGCCATTCCCAGGCCTGTGCCCCGTGTTATAATCATCGCACCCCAAAGGGAATCAAACTCCGAACGCAGACTACGTTCACGCAAGTACAGGAGGGTCTCAGCATGGCGGATCAGGCCAGCGGGCTGACTATCGAGGCGCTTTTGAGCGAGGATCGGACGTTCCCGCCATCATCGGAGTTTCGGGCTCAGGCTCTCGTCTCCTCGGAGGACATCTACGCGGAGGCCGAGGCGGACCTGGAAGGCTTCTGGGCCAGGCAGGCGGAGCAGATAGACTGGTTCCAGCCGTACGACAAGGTGCTTGAGTGGAACCCTCCGTACGCGAAGTGGTTTCTCGGCGGCAAGCTCAACATCTCGTACAACTGCCTCGATCGGCACGTCCAGAACGGTGGAGGCGAGAAGGTGGCGTACTACTGGGAGGGAGAATCGGGCGAAACCCGGACCATCACGTACGCGCAGTTGCTGGAGGACGTATGCCGTTGCGCAAACGCTCTCAAGAGTCTGGGAGTGCGCAAGGGTGACAGGGTCGCGATATACCTGCCGATGATTCCTGAACTACCGGTCGCGATGCTCGCGTGCGCCCGCATCGGCGCTCCGCACACCGCGGTCTTCGCTGGTTTCTCCGCCGAGTCGCTTTCGGACCGCATGAATGACTGCGACGCGAAGCTGCTGATCACGGCGGATGGCGGCATTCGCAAGGGGAGCGTGGTGCCGCTGAAGAAGAACTCCGACGAGGCGTTGAAGACCAGCCCGAGCGTCGAGCACGTGCTGCTCGTGAAGCGCACTGGGGAGGATGTTGCCGTGCAGGAAGGACGCGACCTCTGGTGGCACGACGTGGTGTCGGAGCAGCCCGCTGAGTGCGAGCCGGAAGCACTGGACTCCGAGGACATGCTCTACCTGTTATACACGTCGGGCACGACCGCGAAGCCGAAGGGCATCGTACACACGACGGCCGGTTATCTGCTCGGTGCGATGACCACGCACAAGCTCGTGTTCGACATAAAGCCGGACGACGTGTACTGGTGTGCCGCGGACGTTGGCTGGGTGACGGGGCACAGCTACATCGTGTACGGCCCGCTCGCGAACCACACAACCGGGGTGATGTACGAGGGCGTTCCCGACTTCCCGGCGCGAGACCGATGGTGGAGCATCGTCGAGAAGTACAAGGTAACGGTGCTGTATACCGCGCCTACCGCCATCCGCGCGCACATGAAGTGGGGTCCGCAGCATGCCGAGGCGCACGACCTCTCGAGCCTGCGGCTTCTTGGCTCTGTGGGCGAGCCGATAAACCCCGAGGCGTGGCTGTGGTACTACAGGCATATCGGTGGGGAGCGGTGCCCGGTTGTGGACACGTGGTGGCAGACGGAGACGGGCATGATCATGATTACGCCGCTGCCTGGCATCACGACCCTGAAGCCTGGCAGCGCGACGCGCCCGTTCCCTGGCGTTGAGGCGGATGTCGTGGACGAGCAGGGCAACTCCGTGCCGCTTGGTGGCGCGGGATACCTCGTCATCAAGAAGCCGTGGCCCGCGATGCTGCGAGGCATTTACGGTGACCCGGAGCGGTACCAGCAGACGTACTGGAGCCGGTATCCCGGTATGTACTTTCCGGGTGATGGCGCGAAACGTGACGAGGATGGCTACTTCTGGCTGCTCGGGCGCGTGGACGACGTGATGAACGTGTCGGGCCATCGCATCAGCACGATGGAAGTGGAGAGCGCGCTCGTGTCCGACTCGCGCGTCGCGGAGGCCGCGGTTATAGGCCAGAGAGATGACCTGACTGGAGAGGCAATCTTCGCGTTCGTTATCCTAAGGGGCGACGTGGAGTCGGAGAAGGGCCTGGGCGAGGAATTGCGCCAGTACGTGGCGACGAAGATCGGCGCTATCGCGCGTCCGAAGCGCATCATGTTCACGCCGGAGTTGCCGAAGACGCGAAGCGGCAAGATAATGCGCCGGCTGCTGCGCGACATCGCGAACGACCGCCAGCTCGGCGATACCACGACGCTCGCGGACACCTCGGTGGTGGAAACCATCCGTGAGGCCAGCACCGCGAGCAAGGGGGACGAGTAGGGCAGGGTTCTCGGAGGGACGCTGGCAGGGAGATTGCAAAGTCGCTGTTGGTGCTAGACACGCCGCGCAGACGTTGCGTGCAACGTCTCTACAGTCGTTGCACCCTCCGCGCGCTGATGCAATCGCCAGACGGTTTCGGGAAGTGCGCGAGTCGTAGGTCTCCCATGGTGGCTCTGAAATCGGCCCGGGGACGCTGATGAGTTGAACTGGCTCGTGTCCCTGCTTAACACTCTATTACGGCGTCGGCCGTATAACATCTCTCCGATCTGCCAGTACATGCTGGTACCACTTAGAGCCGCGAGGTAGTTATGACCGTGGAGAAGTGCAAACGTGTCGCTCGAGTTAGTGGTTGGGCCATCATTGGTATGCTACTGGTGGTGGAGGTCGTTGGTCTGATTACGACCGTTGATGATACGTATCAGCCGATGCAGGAACTCGTCTTGCTGATGCTCGTAGTGGGCCTGCTGCTCCTGCCACTGCACCAGCTGTGCTTTAAGTCGGAGTGGGACGAGATGCGGCGACGATGGGTGCAGCGGCATCCGTGGCTCAAGCATTGGGTATGGATAGAGGAAGATTCTCGATCCGGACGGACTTTCCGATCAGTCTCAATCTGGTTCACGGTGCTCCTTGTAACCATTACTCTCTGGATAACTCTCATTGTGCCGGCATGACAACCCCGCTGATCGGTGAAAGCTGCGTGCTTGCGAGGATTGTAGCCGGGGCTGCAGGCGTATATGGAGGTGGGTTATAGATAGGATTGCGCAGAGAAGAGTCGCGGTGGTCACGGGGGCGGCGCAGGGTATCGGTCGGCGGATCGCGACGGCACTGGGAGAGAAGGGGTATGCGCTCGTGCTAAGCGACCTGCGGGAGCCGGATGAGACGATGCAGGAGCTACATGGGCTGGGAGCGCCGGCCGTCCCTGTTTGTGGCGACATATCCCGTGAGACACAAACCAAACAGGTCGCAAGCAGGGCACACTCGGTCTTTGGTCGGGTTGACGTGCTCGTAAACAACGCGGGCATCAGCCTGATCTCACCCGTAGAGGATACCAGGCCCGACCAGTGGCGCCGCGTTCTCGATGTGAACCTGACGGCTCCGTTCCTGTTGTGCAGGGAGCTAGGCCCGATCATGCTGCAGCAAGGGCAGGGCAGTATCATCAACATCGCCTCTGTCGCCGGGTTGCTCGGAGTGGCGGACCGGGCGGCGTACAACGCGAGCAAGCACGGCCTGGTGGGTCTCACCCGCACGCTCGCAGCGGAGTGGGGCGGGAGGGGAGTGCGTTGCAACGCGGTCTGCCCCGGCTGGGCAAAGACGGAGATGGACGCAGCGGACCAGAAGGGTGGCACGTACACGGACGCCGACATAACGAGCCGAATCCCGATGGGCAGGTTCGCAGCGCCGGATGACGTCGCGCAGGCCGTAGTGTTCCTCGCCGATCCTTCGCTCTCGGGCTTCGTCAACGGCGCGACGCTGAGTGTGGACGGTGGTTGGTACGCTGACGGTAGCTGGGAGAGCTTGCGCCTGCGCCACCGGTGACCACTCGGGCCGACAGCTCCACGGCAGAGCGCAGCGGCGGGGAGTGAGGGCTGCCATCGAGGGATTGAGACGAAGGCAGGCGGTATGCACCTTTCCCTTCCTGCGCGGGAGGAGTATAATCACCGCACGGCACAACCAACGAGGGAGCAGTACAAGGAGGCTACACTCATGGCACGCTTGATAATCCCGAACCGTCGCGGGCACCAGACCCTCGAGTGGGATACCACCGTGGACTCAGAGGAGACCCGCGCCGTCATTGAGGAGGCGGAGCGCATAATCGCGGATGCGCGAAGGCAGGGTTGCCTCGTCTCCCGCAAGGTTGGCGACCGGCACGAGCTTTACGACGGCCCGTTCGACCCGCATGCCGAAGAGTACCAGGTCATAGCGCCGATCGCCGGTGGCTAGAGACCGTGAGGCAGGGCTGTGGGACGCACGGAGCCCACAGCCCGCCCCGCCAACTACGAGCCGCGGTTTTCTCAACTTTCTGCGCCGCTTCCTAGGCCTGGAGGTTGAGAGACCATCCCCACGCGAGGCGGAGGAGCTGGAGCTGCCGTGGACCCGGCGCTGGCACCATGTGCCGAGGCGCAGCGCTGGTCCGGACTTTCGTCGCTCCGACTACCGCAGGGCGCGGGAGAACGCCAGGCTCGTGGCGCGCGATACCCTGGGCGAGGATCTGTGGCAGCAGCTGCAAACGCAGGGGCACCTAGACCTGCCGTCACGCCGTTTTCCGGGTGTGACGTATCGGCTGCGCGTGGGGCTGCGCATCGAGGTGCTCTGCGAGCCGGGAGTCCGCGGGCCCTGGCGGTACCCGTACCTGTGCATCAACCCCACCTATCCGCTCCCGGAGGAAGAGTTCTTCGTCCATCTGTACCTGTATGTGCGTGACCGCGAGGACGAGATCATCCGCGTCGCCGCTCCCCAGCCGTGGGACCAGCCGCTCGGTCGCACTTTCTGACGCGGGTAGCGAGAGCTAACCGGCGCACCAACTTCGTAACCACGGGCTGAGTGGACTTCAGCCAGGGCATTGGCCCTTGCGAAGCGCACCAGCGAGCCCAGAGGGGCGATGGAGAGACGAACGGCAGGGACGCCGCTGTGACATTCCTGCCGTCCGTAATCGCTAGAACTGCCGCGGTCTCGCCTACCGCAGGACTACGAAGGCGTCTATGTCCAC
>JADDPP010000475.1 GCA_016781845.1 Rubrobacter sp. | reverse complement strand
CCCGGCGTAACTATTCAGCCTGTAAGGGGTGTAGTTGCAGGATGGGCTGGCAGGAATGATGGAGAAGCAGTAAGATACGTGCCTGATGATGACACGAGAAGCGATACTTGGGGTATACGAGCAAGGCCCCAAGGCAGTAGTTGGTCTTGTAGAGGCACTGCTTATCCGCCTAGAGGAGCAGCAGGAGCAGATAGGCGTGCTTGGTGAGCGGATCAAGGCGCTGGAGGACCGACTGGCCAAGGATAGTCACAACTCCAGCAAGCCGCCCTCGAGCGATATCATCCCCCCGAAGCCTAAGAGTTTGAGGAGCAAGAGCGGCAAGAAACCCGGTGGGCAAGCGGGACACGCGGGCAGGACGCTCACGCTCGTGGAGGAACCGGACCTGGTAGTGGTCCATAACCCGGAGAGGTGCTCTCATTGTGGTGAGTCTCTATCAAGCCCCGCAGCGGTGGGGTATGAGCGCAGGCAAGTGCTGGACCTGCCGGAGATGAAGCTTAGGAGTACCGAGCACAGGGCGGAGAGTAAGCGGTGTGCGGGCTGCAGGCACATCACCCTGGCCGCTTTCCCTGCTGGAGTGGATGCGATGGTGGGGTATGGGCCGCGTATCAAGAGCCTGGCGATATACCTCAACCAGTATCAGTTGATCCCCTTTCAGCGAGTGCACGAGTTGTTGGAGGAAGTCTTCGGCTGCAGCTTCTCTCCTGGGAGTCTCCAGTTGGTCATCAGCCGCTGCTATGAGGCTTTGGAAGGGACGCAGGAGGCGATCAAGCGTGGAGTCCAGTCCTCGAAGGTGGCGCACTTTGACGAGACAGGGCTTGCTGTAGGTGCAGGCAGGAGGTGGCTACACGTGGCCGGCACCTCGACACTTACCCACTACGCGGTCCACCCCAGGAGGGGTTCCAAGGCGATGAGAGAGATCGGGGTGCTTGAGGAGTTTGGAGGGGTGGCGGTGCACGATGCGCTGTACTCCTACGGGGAGTTCCCCTGCGCCCACGCCTTGTGCAACGCCCATCACCTCAGGGAGCTTGTGTTCCTACACGAGCAGCACAAGCAAGAGTGGGCAGGGAAGCTCAAAGAGTTGCTGCTCGAGATCAAGGGGGCGGTGGAGCAGGCGAAGCAGACGGGAGATGAGAGGCTGGGGGCTGGGGATATTGCGGGGTACGAGGCACGGTATCGGGCGCTTGTAGAGGAGGGGATAAGGGAGAATCCGCCGCGGGTGAGTGGCAAGCCCGGGAGGCACAAGCGCACCAAGGGAGGGAATCTAGCGGACAGGCTATTGAAACGGGAGGAGGATGTGTTGCGCTTTATGCGCGACTTCGAGGTGCCGTTCGACAACAACCAGGCTGAGCGAGACATCAGGATGGTGAAGGTGAGACAGAAGGTGTCCGGGTGCTTCAGGACGGAGCTTGGAGCGGTGATGTTCTGTAGGATACGCGGCTACATCTCCACGGCCAGAAAGCAGGGACATAACGCCTTGCACGCTCTCCAGCTTGCACTGCTCTCCCAACCCCTCCTCCTAGTACCAGCTGAATAGTTACCGCCCGGCGAAGTATTACCCCGGGCGTCCGTTCGGATAGTGAGCAGGATGCTCCGGCCGCAGGGGTCGGGTCCGAACTTGCCTGAGCATCCCGCTCGTCGCGGATCTAAGCCCCGGCGCAAGGCGGAGATCGCAGCCTGCATATAGTTTCGGAGATTCGCCCGACTCCCCACTTATGCGGCCGCCAGCCGTTATGGCCAGACCCTTCAGGCAGCGCCGCAAGCCGGTCGTCCTCGCATGGGAGTGGCAGGCGCTGCTCTCCCACGAGCGCTTATCCGGTGCGGATATTGCCCGTGGGCACAGGGCGTCGCGCCCGCGTGACAGACGTGGTCGGGCTGCTCCGGCTCGTAGCGGACGTGCGGTTCCACCGAAAACAGGGGGTTAGGGGAGTAGAGTTGAAGGCAAGCACGAGA
>JADDPP010000083.1 GCA_016781845.1 Rubrobacter sp. | reverse complement strand
AGCCTGATATGAACTTTGTTTAGTCCAAGGCCGTCGCCTGAAGGGGCAGCGGCCTGACGAAGCCTGATGCGATTCCGTGTCGCTAAGTCATCCGCGCAACGCGCTCGGGAGCCGTGCCACATCGGGTCTGCACCTGCGTAGCGCCAGCCAGTAGAGCGCGGCGAAGGGTATCGCTCCGACCAGGGTGTGATCCAATAGGTGCCAGCGATCGGCGAGGTCCACACCCCGGTCGGGGCTGTACTGACAGTAGAACTCAGGCAGCCTCTTGCCTGCGAGTGCCTGAGCGAAATAGCAGGGGTTCAACAGGTGCGGAACTATCTCGGTGGCACCGAAGAAGAGCACCGCTCCGACGAATGGCAGCAGCCGCCCACCCCCGGCTCCCAAGCGGCCACGCAGGAGGTCCCATGCAGCCGCAAGTACGCTGGGCAGGCCGAGGAGGATCGCCAGCAGATAGCCCAGGGTTGAGGCTACCGTGGGGAGGTCCCGCACTCCTGGCAGTCCCCCTCCACCGAAGCAGGGCGGGTTCGGGCACTCGTCAACAAACTGGACCTCCTGCACCCCTGGCTGCCACGCGGCGGCGACGACCGCGCCGCCGACCAGGGCGATAGCCACGGAGACGAGCAGGATGAGCCATCCATACCGTGCCAACCGGTCCGCCACGCGCTGCCAGCGTGCCGGTGCAGCCGCGTATGTGGCGGCTCCACCCGTAGCCGTTGTGTCCATGCCTGCAGATCTCATCGGACACATCCCCTACACGCCAGCGTAGGGAATGGAGGCGAGCGAGCCGTCCCTAGCCGACAGCAGCGCATAGCCCATGACGACCCACAAGAGCCCGAACAGCAGCCATAACATGAGCCCGACGGTGCGCCCGAAAGCACTGTTCGCCGGGTCTCCGGTTATGAGAGCGAACAGACCGTACACGCCGAGCACGAGCGGCAGGATGGACCACGCCCCCAGCAGTCTCTCCCTGATGATCGGGATACCGGCCAGCGCCAGACCGACGAGTCCGAGCAGGGTTCCGAGGACGAAGACGAACCAGAAGGCATCAACGAACGAAACAGCGATGGCGCCCACGACGCTTATCGCGAATCCAGCGAGGCTGACGAGCAAGCCTATTGTTCCCAGCCGCCCCAGGCGGCCTCTGCACAGGGTAGAGAGACCCCATATCCCTATCAGGAAAAGCAACGGATTGACAAAGCCTATCGCGTCGGTGGCATCAGAGGGCCACGGCGGCGCATCGTTCCTGTCCCAGTACGCCTTGAAGGCGAAGAGAACTCCGCCAAGTGCGGCGGCTATCCCACCAAAACGGACGAGACTCGATGAAGATGACATCTTATACTCCTTTCTTACGATTTACCCCGTGACAGGCCGCACGTATCCGGCGCCATCCCGAGTAGCTGACAGGAGTGCGTAGCCCACCAGCGCCCAGCCCAGGCCGAACACCCCGATAACCGCCGCGCCTGCACCCTCCGATAGCCACTGCACGGCGTACACAAGCGGCCACAGTGGGAACAAGAACACGCCTACGAGACCGAGGAGCAGCAGCCCGATCCCCCATCCCGGTGCCCTACCTGTCCTTCGGGCAGCGATGCCAGCGAGGAAGGCGGCGGTCCCAAGCGCGAGCGTCCCGAGGATGCGGGGGGCGGTGAACAGCGGGTCGAACAGCACGACCACCCCCACTATACTCAGGACGGCCAGTACCACGGCGACGCACGCTAGTATGAGTCCGACCCTGCCGATGCGACTGGCGGATAGCTGGAGTCCGGCGAGGACACCGGCCAGACCCAGCGAGGTGAGCAGCAGCGCTAGGCCGCCGGGCAGGCTGTAGACCCAATACAGCCCGACGTGCGTGACCTGCTCGTACCCTGGCTCATCTCGGTAGACGGTATCCGTGCCCCATGGCTGCAGCATCTCGAACACGCCGTACGGTATCCATAGTATGCCTCCGAGTACGACCGCGAGGGC
>JADDPP010000062.1 GCA_016781845.1 Rubrobacter sp. | reverse complement strand
CCAAATAAAAGGCAAAATGGCTGATTTTCAGCTGCGGAATGTGGGGCTTACCGTACGCAAGCGCATATAATGGGCCGTAATCCCCAAACATCATAAACCAGGAGGAAGCTTTGTTACCCCGCGATGATAATCACCCCCGGCCACAGTTCACTCGCGAGCGATGGATAGATCTGTGCGGCACGTGGCAGTTCGCGTACGACGACGCGGACATTGGGCTCGACCAGAACTGGGTCGACAACCCCCAGGTCTACGACCGCACCATACTCGTCCCCTTCCCGCCTGAGTCGCAGGCAAGCGGAATCGCTGATCCCCAGTTCCACCCGGTTGTCTGGTATCGCCGAACATTCACCCTCCAGCCCGAAGACCGCACCGGGCGGTTGCTGCTGCACTTCGGCGCGGTAGACTACACGGCACACGTCTGGCTCAACGGGCAACTCGTCGCCCGGCACGAGGGCGGGCACACGCCATTCTCCGCTGACATCACGTCGTCCCTCAGACCCGGTGAGGAAGAGCAGGTGTTGGTCGTCCGCGCGGAGGACCAACCGACCGACCTCACACAGCCGCGCGGCAAGCAGTTTTGGGAGCCCCGTCCCCGGCGCATCTGGTACCACCGCACCACCGGCATCTGGCAACCCGTCTGGCTCGAACCCGTGCCCGAGACGTATATCACAAGCGTCCGGTGGACCCCCGACCTGGATCGAGGTATGCTCGGCCTGCAGGTCACCCTCAACCGCCACCCCGAGCGTGCGCGCAAGCTCCGCGTCCGCCTCCTGCTGAATGACGTCGTTCTTAGCGACGACACGTACAGTCTGGAGCGCGCAGAGCTTCGCCGCGACATCGCGCTCGAGCCAGGGGCGTTCACGATGAACCGCGATCAGGTTTTTTGGTCGCCCCGCAGACCAAACCTCATAGATGCGGAGCTCACACTGGAAGGTGAGGAGTACGCCGCGCCGGACAACCTCCTGAGCTACGCGGGGCTACGCAGTGCGGGATTCGCCAACGGCCGTTTCCTCCTCAACGGGCGGCCATACTACCTGCGTCTCGTGCTGGAGCAGGGCTACTACCCGGAATCGCATCTGGCCGCGCCCTCAAACGACGCGCTTCGCCGCGAGGTGGAGCTGATCAAGGCGCTCGGCTTCAACGGCGTGCGCATCCACCAGAAGGTCGAGGACCCACGCTTCCTGTACTGGTGCGACCGGCTCGGCCTCCTGGTTTGGGGCGAGATGGCGAGCGCCTTCGTGTTCTCCGCCACTGCTGTGGAGCGATTCACCCGCGAGTGGCTGGAGGTCGTGCGGCGTGATTACTCGCATCCGTGCGTCATCACATGGGTGCCGTTCAACGAAAGCTGGGGCGTAACCTCACTCGAGCGCGACCCGGCGCAGCAGGACTACGTCCGCGGCATCTACCACCTCACCAAAGCGCTCGATCCCACCCGCCCAGTCATCGGGAACGATGGATGGGAGCACCTCGCGAGCGATGTATGGGGCGTACACGACTACGCCCTTGATGGCGACACTATCCGGGAGAGGTACGGCACACCGGAGGCATTGGAACGCACGCTGAGGGAGGTACAGCCGCACTACCGCACGATAGTGCTGCCCGACTACCACCGCGAAGGCGAGCCCATAATGCTCACCGAGATGGGGGGCATCTCCTTTGCGCCGGCGGCCGGCGAGCGATGGTTCGGCTACGGCACGGTGAGCGACCTCGACGCCTATCTCGCGAAGTACGAGGAGATTATAGGCGCCATCCTCGACTGTCCAACAATCGCGGGCTTCTGCTATACACAACTGACGGATACCGAACAGGAGACGAACGGGCTGCTGCTCGCGGACCGCACCCCGAAACTCGACATGGAGGCCGTTCGAGCGATCACCACCCGCCCCTCGAAAGCCATTCCCGGCGAGACCCTGTTTAACATCCAGATGGCCGCAGAGGTCACGTCCTTCCAGGCTGCGGGAAGCTAGA
>JADDPP010000474.1 GCA_016781845.1 Rubrobacter sp. | reverse complement strand
AAGCCGCTTGATTTCAATGACTTATTTCTTGTCATGTGCTTAGCACCATCTACCTAATCAACAAGCAGTACAGGAGGCGAGACTTGAAGACGGCTAATCTGAACAACTTGGAGATGCTCGACGCCTGGTATGAGGAAGACCCCGCGATGCGCATCACCGTCAACTTCCCCTTCTACGCGGCCACCGGCAACGAGAACTCCTCGGTAGTGTACTTCGAGATCGAGCCGGGGTGCTACCTCGGGACGCACACCGACAGCGCCGAGGAGATAGTGCTGCTCCTATCCGGCACCGTCGAGGCGAGTCTGGGGGATGAAACGGGCCAGCTATCGGCTGGACAGGCGGTGCTCATCCCTGAGATGGTGCCGCACGGGGTCCGTAACATCGGAAATGAGACGGCGCGCTGCGTCGGCTTCTTCTCGGCAGCAGTCGTGGAGTCGACGTTCGACCGACCGATGATGCCGTTTGGGGAGCGGAAAGTCGGCACTCCGCCTGTCGAGAGCACTATCTGACGAGCACGCGAGCGTAGAGCGGGAGTGCTCTGGACCGAGTTGCTCAGAGCAGACCTCCTCGAGTGTCGCCTAGCCCACACCAGGAGGCAACCTCACGCCAGAGGCAGGGTATGGGGGCAATGTGCCCCCATACCCCTTCGACATTACTCCCTTTGGGAGGTGAATGGACAGGCGAGGCGCTGTAAGGGGGTTCTGTACCGCAACCGGTCGACAGAACGACAAGCTAATAGTAAATCTCCGTCAGAAAACTAGCGACAGGCCTACGGGCTGAGGATGTGGATTGAGCAGAGCTACAAGCAGGTGAAGCATAGCCTCGGGTGGAGTCAGTACCAGGTGAGAAGTGACCTAGCGATCAGGAGACACTGGGAGTTGGTGTGCTGCGCCTTCTCGTTTTGCTGGTATAACCAGAGCCACTCACCCGCACAGAAGCTCTGCCTGATAATGATGGGCAACCGACAGAACCGAGAGAACTGGACCCTGTGACCGATGAGGTGGCGGGGAGGGGGGAAAATCAGGCTCAAAGTATCGTGGCCAGCGGCGCTGCGGGCGGTGCGTGCGTGGCTGGACCCGTGGATAATGCTGTGGCGCTATTGGAGAGGCTGGTCCGACAAGCCCCCACCATCCCAGTTACAAGAGCTGCTTGAGTGGTTACGCCAAGGACGGGGCATCGATGTCTACACTACCTTCTAGCCTACATCAACAAAGTACCGGTATTTGGCTCCGCGTTCGAAGAGTATACCCACAGCACGTGCTGAGAACGACTCGGGCCAGTCGCGATGTCGCCTCCGGTACCTGGCCCGGGGGTTACCGAGGATAAATGGCGTCCAGTTGCCGCCCGTACTCATCCGCCATCTGTGGCGTCCGATTCCCCTTCGGGTTGGCGCGGGTAGGCAGCTGAGAGACAAAAGGCAGGAACTCCTGCTTCACGACCTCGAATATCCTGCGCAGCTCAACCACCGGATCGGGGCTATCGTCTACACGGATGTCGACGTAGCCGTACTCCTCCGTCGTGGCGACGTACAAAGCCGCGGACTGCTTCCCGCGTCGATCGCCACCCGCTGCCTGCGCCGCTTCAAGCGTGCGCATTAGGCGCTCCGGCAAGTCCTCGTCCATACCGTCCAGGAACGCGCGCCTCATCTCGCTCAAAGTCGCCTCGCCAACGAGCATGTTACCGGCGACGGCGAAGCCGTCCCCGATGATGTCGCCGTACCAAGCGACGCACTGATTCCCCGAGAAAGCGGCGGCCTCGCCGTTCGCATCGACAATGGCGAGTTGTCGAATCTCCCGATACTCATCCCCGGAAAGCACCCGCTCGAGCGCCTCGCGCGCACCCAGGCCCTGCTTGAGTAGCTCCATGCCGTCGATGCCTAGGTATGGGTTGAGAAACGCCTGGCTACAGATCGCGCCGGTCCCGGCTCTAACAAATGGCGATAAGGCGCCAATGCAAGGCCGCGCGGTAGAGACCGCGACGCCTAGAGCACTGCTCCTTGGATCACGTGCAGTTATGGAAAACGTGTTGAATTCGAGCATGATCTCCCTCCTTGGAACTTAGCGGCATCCTGTCCTGTGCGGCCTATGTATAGTCCGCCGTCTCCAGGCTCTGAGCAGGAATCATACGAAAAGAGTTCTTCCAGGACAAGCCGGCATCAGCGCTCAGAAATGCGGCGTTGCCGCTCTCGCCACAGGCTCACTCACCACCTTACTTTCGTTGTGGTCGGAGCATGAGCGTGCACACCGCCGCCGTCCACAGCAAAGCCACCGTCGAGAGTCCCTCTCCCCGGAGCACCGCGCCGGTAACGTAAAGCAGCGGGAACGCGAGCATGATCGCGCACAGCGCATGCAGCGGCTTCACGGCGAGAGCCCGAGGATCTCCACCAGCAGCACCTCCAACCCGACGAGCAGCACACCCAACACACCGTATGGGAGCGCGCGGCGCATCACCTCCCCCTCGCGTGCGTCCTTGCCGACTACTGAGACGCCGATTAGAGCCTTGTCGGGGGCTACTCCGGAGCCGAGCGACCCGCCCAACGTTTGCGCGGCGGCGACAAGCAGCGTGCTCAAGGTCAGCGCCTGAGATGCATACAACTGCAACGGACCAAACATCACGTTCGAATTGGTGTTGCTGCCGGTGACGAACGCGCCCAGCAGCCCGATCAACGGCGAGGTGACAAGATACAACACAGCCCCCAGACCCTCCGCGGCATCCGCCAGCAGCGCCGCCATCCCGGAATCTGCCACCACAAGCGCCATCATCACCATCAGGGCTACCCCAATAGTTGTGCCGGTCGTCTGGCGCACAGTCGCCTGCCACGCCCTCCCGGCGGTGCCGGGCTTCCAGTGCCCTCGAGCCCTGTACGCGAGCCACGTGAGCAGTGCACTCAGCAGCAGCAGCGGCGCGGGATGACCCACCAGCCGGATGGGGGCGTACGCCGCTTGTGCCTCTACCGCAAAACCTCGCGACGTGGCCAGCGCGGGGTAGCGAAGCGCGAAGCGCAACGGCGAGGCGGCATCCTTGACGGCGGGCAGCTGGGCGACCAGCGAGAGCACAGTTAACAGCGCGTACGGCAGGAAGGCCCAACGGAAGGGCACCCTCGCGGGAGCATCGGCCGTTCCCTTCGCCGGGGCATGGTATAGCCCGGTGCGACCGGCCAGCCACACGAGAAGTGAACCGAGCAGGCCGGGAAGCATGCTCGCGACGGGTGCCGCACCGAGCAGGTTAAGCACCCACATAAGCGCGTCCATGGCGGCGGCCGTAACGACCAGCATCGGCGCGGCGCGGCGGACACCAGACCAGCCGCCGACGAGGTGCGCGACGCTAACGCCCGTAAACAGTATAGGCAGGATGAACAACAGCGCCAGGGGCGGCCCAAGCCTCTCGGTACTAACTTCCATGACTAGGCCGATAGTGTAGAACGAAGAGCCCATAGATCCGTACGTGATAGCCCAGGAGTGACCTATCATCACCGCGGCTATGGAGCGCACCGGCGGAAAGCCGGCGAGCACCATTAGGGGCGCGACAACCGCCACGGGCACCCCGAAGCCGGCTATCCCTTGCAGAAAGCCGGAGAACGTCCAAGCGAGCAGCAGCGCGAGCAGCACTGGATCGCCCGTGCTGCTCAGCAGCTTCTCCGCTATAGACCGTACTGCTCCCAGGTCATCCGCAAGGCTGTACAGAAACACTGCCGCCCAAACGATCGACATGACCACAAGCGCGAGACTCAGGCCCTTTGAGCTCGCGGAGGCAAGCAGCACGGGACCCGCTCCGAACAGCGCCAGCGCGCCTGCCACTGCTACAAGCCATGCGAGTGCCGCGGCGCGATAAGCGGGCCAGCGCAACCGGAGGATACCCCCAAGTAGCACAAGCACGGGCGCGAGAGCAACGGCCAGCCGCACATAGAACAAGCGGTGTCACCTCCCGCGACATCCTACCATAGCAGGTGGCCTGCATATGTAATTCGTCGCCGCTTCCCAGTCGAATCACTTGACAAAAAAAACCAAGCGGGTTAGTATGCTGCACCTAACAGGGAGAGTTGTCCGCATTAGCCGCTATGGGGCCACAAAGGGACGCATCTATAGCGTAGGCGATCTAGAAAAGAGGTGGTGTCCTGATTACCTGTACCTGTATTGGTCGATCCTAAGAGTCCTGTTCTTAGTGTATCCAGCTTGAGTAAGGAGATAACCATGAAACTTGGAACTCAACGAGTAGGCGTGTGGCTCGTCCTGGTGATGGCGCTCGCGCTGGTGCTTGCTGCCTGTGGCGGTGATGACAACAAGGGTAATACCGGTGGCGGGCAAGCAACTGCTGGTGGCCAAGCGACGACCACCGGAGGCTCCACCAGCGGGGCCGCCAATACGGCCCCCACGGCCGACCCTAATGCCCCTCAGAGTGAGGCTACCATCAACATCAGCCTAAACGCAGATCCCCCGTCGCTCGACCCGGCAGCGTCGAGTGCATTTGTTGACCGCCAGGTGCACAATAGCATCTTCGACAAGCTGGTCGACCTCGATCCGAAGCTCGAGATCGTCCCGATGCTTGCAACCAAGTGGGACATCTCTCAAGACGGCCTGAACTACACCTTCACTCTGCGTGATGATGTGAAGTTCCATGACGGCACGAAGTTCGACGCCGAAGTGGTGAAGTTCAACATCGAGCGCGGCCTCAAGGAAGAATCTCCGCGCAGGAACGAGCTCAAATCCGTTAAGACCGTTGAGGTAGTAAACCCGACCACCGTCAAGATAACCCTGAAGGAATCGTTCGCTCCATTCCTCTCGGTGCTCACCGACCGAGCCGGCATGATGGTCTCACCCAAGGCAGCCAAGGAGCTCGGGGAGAACTTCCGGACCAAGCCCGTCGGCAGCGGGCCCTTCAAGTTCCAGGAGCGCGTGACGGGCGACCACATCACGCTGGTCAGGAACGAGGACTACTGGCGGAAGGGCTTCCCGAAAGCGAAGCAGGTAACGTACAAGATCTTCACGGACGCGACCACCGCACTCAACAACCTCCGCTCCGGCCAGGTGGACTTCACCGACGTCCTACCACCCGTGGAAGTAGCGAAGATGCAGGGCGAGCAGGGCTTCCGCGTTGTGAATGAAGCGGGCCTGGGGTATCAGGGAATGTACCTGAACACGAAGAAGGCGCCGTTCGATAAGCCGGAGGTCCGCAAAGCGGTCGATCTACTGGTAAATCGCGAGGCTGTCGTTAAGGTCGTGCTGCAGGGCACCGGGACTCCAGGTCACTCTCCATTTGCACCCTCTCACTTCGCTTACGGCGAGAGCGACAAGTATACGCCTCCGGACGTGGCACAGGCGCAACAATTGCTCAGCAAGGCAGGCGCTTCCAATCTCGAGTTCACGTTGAAGACCAGCACTGGGAACACGGAGCTCGCACAGCTGATACAGGGTAACCTTCAAGCTGCCGGTATCAATATGAAGATCGAGCAGGTGGAGTTCGGGACGCTGCTCGAGCAGGGTGAGAAGGGCCAGTTCCAGGCGCTGCAGCTCGGCTGGTCCGGACGGCCCGATCCTGATCTGAACATCTACGACTTCATCGTCACAGGCGGTGCCAACAACGACGCGAGGTACTCGAATCCGACTGTGGACGAGCAGTTGAACCTCGCCCGCAAGGAGAGCGACGAGGCTAAGCGCAAGGCCGCGTACGACAAGGTGATGCAGGTGCTGCACGAGGAGGTCCCGTACGTCTACATCTACCACCAGAACAACGTGTTCGGCATGACGAGCAAGATCACTGGGTTCCAGTACGTGCCTGACGGCATTATCCGCACGGTGGGGATGAACAAGCAGCAGTAGGGTTGCAGCGCCCAAAGTCACTGGAATATCGAGGTGATGGGAGGAGACTATGGCATACGTTCTTAGAAGGCTGGCGCTGAGCATCCCGACACTCCTACTAGGGTCGATCCTGGTCTTCTCCCTGATCCACCTGATTCCCGGTGACGTCGCCACCGTCGTACTGGGCCAGGAGGCGACGGAGGAGGCCAAGGAGGCGTTCCGGCGCCAGCTGGGACTCGATCGACCGATGGTCGTGCAGTACTTCGCCTGGCTCGGGAACGTGCTGACGGGTGACCTCGGAAACTCCTTCGTGGATCGCACGCCCGTTCTCGAGCTGATACTGCAGCGGTTGCCCGCGACGATAGAGCTTACCATCGGCACCTTCATCGTCGCGCTGCTCATCGCGGTGCCGACCGGCATCCTGTCCGCGGTCCGCCGCGGTGGGTTTGTGGACTACTTCAGCACGCTGTTCGCGCTTGGTGGGATGAGCTTTCCCTCCTTCGCGCTCGCTTACCTGCTCATAATCGTCTTCGCAATTAATCTGAAGTGGCTACCGGCATCGGGTTATGTACCGTTCACCGAGGATCCGGTTGGCAACCTCAAGGTCATGCTGCTGCCGATGATAGCCACCGGGATCCGGGAAGCAGCCCTGCTGATGCGAATGTTGCGTTCGAGCTTGCTGGAGGTCCTCGGTTCCGAATACGTTCGCGTGGCCCGTGCTAAGGGCTTGAATCAGAGAGTGGTCGTGATGCGACACGCGTTGCGCAACGCGCTGGTGCCGGTACTTACGGCGGCGGGTCTACTCGTCGCCGGGCTGCTGGGAGGGCTCGTGATCACCGAAACGCTATTCGGCATCCCGGGTTTCGGCCGGTTGATAGTTGAGTCCATCTTCCGGCGGGACTACATCACGGTGCAGGGGGCCATCCTCGTCTCGGCACTGCTCGTTGTGCTGATCAACCTAATGGTAGACCTGCTGTATGTTGTGGTCGATCCACGCATCAAGCTAGCCAAAGGAGGCTGAGAATGAGCACATCGACAGCGCAAGAAGCGCGACCGGAGCTGAGCAAGGCACGTGTTCGCGGCGACCATCCCATACGGTCGTTTCTCAGGCGTTTCTCCAGGAACAGGCTGGCTGTCTTCGGGGCGGTAGTGATCGGCCTCATGATCCTCATCGCATTGTTGGCGCCCCTGATCGCCCCTTATGGCCCCAATGCCCAGGATTATGAAGCAAGCCTCCAGAACGAGAGTTTTCGACACCCGATGGGGGCGGACCTCAGTGGCCGAGATCAACTTAGCCGAATCATATACGGTGCCCGCATCTCGGTGCAGGCGTCACTATACGCGGTGGGTATAGCGCTGCTCATCGGGGTGCCCGTCGGTCTCCTTACAGGATACTACCGCGGATTCTGGGACGAGTGGGTCGTGATGCGGATCGTCGACACTTTGCAGGCGTTTCCGTTCCTTATCCTCGCGCTCGCGCTCGCGGCGACGCTCGGCGGCGGGTTCGGCAAGGCGATGATCGCCATAGGCATCGGCTTCTCGCCCGGCTTCATACGCATTGTGCGCGCCCAGGTGATGACGGTCTCCGGGCAGGAGTTCGTTCAGGCCGCGAAGTCGACCGGCGTCAAGGACTTCCGAATCCTCACACGGCACATCCTGCCGAACTCGATGGCGCCATTGCTGGTGCAGACCACGCTCGCTATGGGGTCAGCTATTCTGGCTGAAGCCGCGCTATCCTTCCTCGGGTTGGGGGTACAGCCCCCGACCCCCTCCTGGGGCAAGATGCTCGCCGAGTCCAAGGACTACCTGAACGTCGCCCCCCACCTGGCTTACTGGCCAGGACTGGGGATCTTTCTGGCCGTCCTCGGGTTCAACCTGATGGGCGACGGCGTCCGAGAAGCGCTCGATCCACGAATCGGACACAGGTAATCAAATGCGCTGGTGGCGGCCGGCTCTGACGGCTGCCACTCGCCCTCTACTAGTGGTTGCCCATCATGCGCAACGGGGATACACAGCCTCCTGCCTGCCCGAACTATGCCCGGAACGGAGCAGGGAAGGCGTCGAGCTTAGGGACGGCCACCCGCGCGATCGTGGCGAAAGGGGAGGGCTTACAGGCCTGTGCGACGCCTACGTCGGCTCTGATACTGAGGAAGA
>JADDPP010000178.1 GCA_016781845.1 Rubrobacter sp. | reverse complement strand
GACATTAAACAACGGCAAGGAACAATGGGCGTTCCCTGAGCCTTCAGTCCCCGCTTCCTACAGCATCAGTTACGAAGTACAACTCACTGCGGTTGCGGGCACTTTCAATGACTACGGCGAGTTCAGAGCCAGCAGAGCCGATCCCGCTCATCTCAAGCAGCGGAGTCTGGCTCTGTCGTACCTGTTGCCCGAGCAGCTTCGTCACCTCGGCTATCTGCTCGTGCAGATCGAGGATCCGTTGCGAGAGCTGGTGTACTATGAGCGGGCGCGCCCGCACGATGGAGCAGGGCTCGGACTGTGTCAGCTCCAAACAGTACACCGCACACCTTCAGTGCCTCAATGGACCCCTCTTCTCCTCAATGCTCAGCTTGACCATTCGCTGCAGGATCTGGGATGCAGTGGGCCGCGCAGCCTCCGTCGACGACTTGTGGCTATGGGGTGCCACGATCCCTACGGAAGACATCGTCCATCGCGTTCGTGTCCCCTGTCACAAGGTTCGTCGACCCACTGTAGAATACCACGTAGCGTCCGTCCGGGCTGAGGCTGCTGGTACCGGAGACACGCGATTCGCGGTTCCCCTGGCTGCCGCCCGAGGATACACTAACTCTGGTGGTCGCAACGGCACCCGCCTCGTCGAAGATGGCGTCGCCGTCGGTATCCCGGTCACGGATGAACACATCGGACCCACCATTTGTGTCACCGGACACAAGGTTGGATGCGTAGGAGCCGAAGACAACGTACCGTCCGTTGCCACTCACTGAGGCACCGCTCTCACCGCTAGTGTTGTTCCCCTGGCCGCCGGCGCTCGAGACGCTGACCCTAACGGTCTTGCGCAGCTGGCGATCATGCACGAACACATCCCACTGGCCGTTCGTGTCACCCGTCACCAGATTGGAGGCCTGGCTGTGGAAGGTCACGAAGCGCCCGTTCGGGCTGATACCGGGGGACGCGCTTGACGTATTGGCCTGGGCACCACCGCTGGAGACGCTGACTCAGATCGTAGCAACCGCTCCAGCCTCATCGTAGATGCCGTCAACATCCTTGTCGCGATCGCGCACCAAGATGTCGGCGTCGTTGTTGGTATCACCCGATACGAGGTTGGATGCTACCGAGATGAAGGTTACAAAACGCCCGTTCGCGCTTATAGCTGGGGACCAGCTATTGCCGTTGCCCTGGGCGTTGCCGCTTGACAGGCTGACCCTAACGGTCTTGCGCAACTGGCGATCCCTGACGAACACGTCCTGTCCAATCTCTCCCCCATTTGTGTCACCAGTTACCAGGTTGGTGGCCATCGAAGAGAAGGCGACGTAGCGTCCACTTGCGCTCATAACGGCGGGGCGAGTCATATCGAAGTAGCTGTTATTGGCTTGAGTGCCGCTGCTGGAGACATTCTCGCGGGTGGTAGCAACCGCTCCAGCCTCGTCGAAGATGCCATCGGCATCCTTGTCACGGTCGTGCACGAAGATATCCCACCCATGATTACCTTTGCTGTCGGCATTGGTATCCCCTGCTACCAGGTTCGCAGCCCGGGAACCGAAGGCCACAAAACGCCCTGTCGAGCTGACCGAGTAGCAAAGGCTAAAATCATTGCCCTGGGCTCCGGAGCTCGATATGCTCACCCTCGTCGTCTTCCCGCTTACCAGACTGCGGATGAAACAATCAGTCGCCTCGTTAGTATCCCCCGAGACCAGGTTGCTGGCATCAGAGTCGAAGACGACCCAACGGCCGTCCGCGCTCATGCGCCCCCCCCGCTGGCAGAATTCGCCTGGGTCCCACTGCTGGAGACACTCACGCGGGTCGTGCTTCCCGCGGCGTAGGCGACCGTGCTCGCAAGTAATGCCAGAAGCATGGCTACTGTGCAGGTAAACGCCAGCACTTCAGTCCGTGTGTGGAGTATCCTCCTGGTCATTGCTGCCTCTTTCCTTCTAAGTCTGGAATTCGCAGATTAGCCACTTGGGATAGAGTAGATC
>JADDPP010000292.1 GCA_016781845.1 Rubrobacter sp. | reverse complement strand
CTCTTCAGGATAGACGATAGTACCACGTAATCTACAACTGTAGTACTAAGCGAAGAGCGGTTGGCTTCAGGTCACTGAGCCTGCGCAAGCTCCGAGCGTGCGAAGGAATGACAGATACAGCCCGACCCAGATGTGGTCACCATAGGCAGAGTTTTGAAGCGACGGGATAGGGAGTAGTGACGGTGAGCAGATCATATCAGGTCCTTACGGACGAGCAAATCGAGAGCTTTGTTACTCGCGGCTACGTCGTGCTGCACGACTGCTTCTCGCGCGATGCGGCCAAGGCTCTTACTGACAAGGCGTGGGTGCGGCTTGGTTATGACCCGGAGGACCCTTCTACCTGGGAGCAGGCCGTTATCCACATGCCCACACACGAACGTTTCGACGTCAGGGAGTTCGCGCCAAAGGTGTGGGCGGCTGCGTGCGACCTGCTGGGCGGCGAGGACCGTGTCAAGCAGCCGTATACCTGGGGTGACGGCTTCATCGTGAACCTGCACGAGGGCGCGGACCGTCCGTGGGCGCCGCCCTCACCGAGCGTCGGTGGCTGGCACAAGGACGGCGACTTCTTCCGGCACTTCCTGGACTCACCGGAGCAGGGACTTCTGACGCTGGTGCTATGGTCGGATATCGAGCATCGTGGGCGCGCTACGTTCGTCGCCGCCGACTCCGTGCCCGTGGTGGCCCGCTACCTCGTGGAGCATCCGGAGGGAGTGTTGCCAACTGAGTTTCCTGTCAGGTCGCTCATCGCCGAGTGCAGTGACTTCGTGGAGGCGACGGGGCGAGTGGGCGACGTTTATCTGTTGCATCCCTACATCCTGCACGCGAAGTCGCAGAACCTTCTCGGCGTTCCGCGGCTCATCACCAACCCACCGGTACACCTCAAGGAGCCGCTGAGCTTTAACCGTCCCGACCCAGCGGAGTACTCGCCCGTGGAGCTCGCCGTGCTCCGCGGCCTCGGCGTCGAGAGCCTGGACTTCCAGCCGACGGCGCCCCGCGAGCGCGTGATACGGAGCGCGTCGCCCGGCAGCAGAGGATGCTCGAGGAAGAGAAGGCGCGTCTGGCTGCCGTCGGCACGTAGAGGAGACGCCGGGAATCGCAGGGGCTAGGCCTTCGTCGTACTATGTTTCGGGGACAACCCACGCCTCCTCAACCGGATGTTTGTCCCCTGCGAACCAACCGTCACTCTGGCTGGAGAGGATAGGGGCTTACGCCCGCGCCTCGGCGGATGAAACACGGAGTTGGCCCGCGGGCCTGCTCCGCGCGGCCTCGATGGTCGGCGCCCTCTCTCCCGCGTGGACCATCCGACGAATGAGACGCTCCCTCATTACGGCGCACACCTCGCGGTGCGACTCCAAGCCGATCAGGTTCGTGAGCTCGTACGGGTCTGCCTGGAGGTCGTACAGGCATTCCTCGGCGTAGCGGTCCGAACCCGAGTCTACCCACGGGTCCTTGTCGGGGGCGACGATGGAGTACTTCCACCGGCGTGTCCGGACCGCGCGTCCCACCTGCGACTCGCTCACCTGTACGAACACTTCCTCAGGCCACCTCTCTCGGTCACCTCGGAGCAACGGCAGGATGGAGCGGCCCTGCATCTGCTCGGGTACGGGCAGTCCAGCCGCTTCGAGCAGTGTGGGAGGCAGGTCGAGCAGGCTCACCAGCTGCCGGACCTGCCCGCCGCCGTCGAAGCCGGGCCCCTGCAGCGCCACCGGCACACGGATGGAGGCTTCGTGGGGCGAGCGCTTGTACTCCGAGTTGCGCGTCTTGAAGTGACAGCCGTGGTCCGAGGCGAAGAGAACGACGGTGCTCTCCAGCAGGTCCAGACTCCGCAGCGCGTCGAGTAGCCTGCCAAGCGCCTCGTCCAGACGCTTCACCATGCCACAGTACCCGCCGAGATGGGGGTGCGCGGACCCACCAAGTGCAGCAAGGTCAGGCGGGAGCCACCGCCCGATATATCGCTCGGCGTATCCGTCGGGCGCGGGGTAGTCGTGGCGGTGGTTCTGGTGGTGTGGCTCCAGGAACGACAGAAAGAGGTAGAATGGCTCGTCTTGGCGGGCGTGGATGAAGCGTACTGCCTCGTCCGTCAGGGCGTCCACTCTGTAGCCGGGGAGTCTAACCGGCCTGTTGTCGTTGTCATACAGGACCGTGTGGTAAGCGTCCGAGGTGAACTCGAGCAGGTTGGATGCGAGCCAGTGCTCGTACCCCCCGCGCTGTGCCTCCTCGGTCACCGGACCCTCACCGTCGGCCAGATGCCACTTGCCAACGTACCCGGTGGCGTAGCCCGCCTCTCGGAAGCAGTGGGCAAGCGTCGTCGCGCTCCGTGGCAGGGGGATGCCGTTGCGGTAGCAACCCGTAGTGGTGGCGTACATACCCGTCTGCACGCACGAGCGGGCGGGGCCGCACACAGGCTGCGGGGTGAAGGCGTGGTACAGGTGCGTGCCCCCGCGGGCCATGCGGTCCAGGTTAGGCGTCAGGTCCAGCGGGTTGCCGTGCAGCCCTGTCGTGTCCCACCGCTGCTGGTCCGTGAAGAACACGATGACGTTTGGCCTGTCCGTCCCCCTGATCACGACCTTACACCTCTCTAATGCTCTCTTGCTATGGTCGGCCCGGTCCCTCCACGATACGCCCCGGAGTCGCGCCCGTGTGCTCACCGTTGGCCAGTACGCGCGCGCCGTTCACCCATACATCGCGGACGCCGACGGAGAGCTGGTGGGAGGCATCGAAGGTGGCACGGTCGCCAACGGTATCGGGGTCAAACACCGCCACGTCTGCGTAGAAGCCACGGCGCAGAAGGCCCCGGTCGCGCAGGCGGAGCCTGTCCGCCACGGCCGAGCTCATCTTGCGGACCGCGTCCTCCAGGGTGATGACACCCTCTTCTCGCACGTACTTCCCGAGGACGCGGGGGTAGGTGCCGTATGCGCGGGGGTGGGTGGGCCCTTCTTTGCCGGCCCACGCGGGGTCGAGGCCGCCCGCGTCGGTGGAGACTTTGATCCACGGCTGCTGCAGCTGCAACCGCAGGTTGTCCTCGCTCATCTTGAAGTAGATCGTGCTGATGCGTTGTTCCTCAACGGCGAGGAGGTTGAAGATCGTCTCTACCCAGTCCTCGCCCCTCGCCGTCGCTATCTCGGACAGGCGCTTCCCGACGTATGCCTGGTGCTCTGCCCGCTCGAAGCCGACCGGCATGATATGCTCGGGATTCGTTGCCATGGTCTCCCACTCTCCGGACGGGTTCAACATCTCCGCCCGGAGCCGCGATCTCATCTGCGGGTCGCGGAGGTTCTCGAAGACCTTGCCGTCCGCGAACGCCCACGGCGGGAGCGTTGCCGTTAGCCCCGTGCCGCTCGCCGTGTACGGGTACATATCGGCGGTCACGTCCAGCCCGTCCGCGCGCGCGCGGTCTATCATCTGGATTACCTGAGGTATCTTGTGCCAGTTGTGCTCGCCCGAGGCCTTGAGATGGTAGATCTCAACCGGCACGCGGGCGCGGCGACCGATCTCGAACGCCTCCTCCACCGCTTCGAGGAACTGGTCGCTCTCAGATCGCAGGTGGGTGATGTACAAGCCGTTGTAGCGGCTCACGACTTTGCACACCTCGACTATCTCGTCGGTATCCGCGTATGCGTCGGGGGGGTATATCAGCGCGTAGGAGACGCCGAACGCGCCGTCCTGCATCGCGTCCTCCATCACCCGCCTTAGCTCGACGAGCTCGTCGGCAGTCGCCTTGCCCATCGTCATGCCCTTTACGTACTCGCGGAGGGTGCCTGCGCCGAGGAACGAGCCGATGTTGGGCGAGACTCCTTCCTCGATCATCGCCTCCAGCCAGTCGCGGAACCTCTTCCAGCCGCGGACCCGCTCCCTCCACTCTGGCGCGCGGTTGCCGAAGAAGTTGGGTGGCAGCGGGTCCGCGATCTTGCCCCCAAAAGGCGCGGGCGTCCATGCCTCGCCCATGATCTCCGTGGTCACTCCCTGAGTGATCTTCGACAGGCAGCGGCCGTCCACCATTAACGGAATAATCGAGTGGCTCTGAATGTCGATAAAGCCCGGACAGACGACCATCCCCGAAGCGTCCACGACCTCCTCGGCTTGCGCGTCCGGGATGCCGCCGGGTGGCACTACGTCGAGCACCCTGTCGGCTGCGAGGGCCACGTCGCCGTAGAACCAGGGGTTCCCCGTGCCATCAATCACCCTCGCTCCCTTGATCAGCACATCCACACTCTGATCGGCCACCTCAACTCCCCCCTGACTTCAACGCCGCTCCATACCGCTCTAGAGGTAGGAACTCACCGCTGCCGCAATACTATGTGCTCACACCCCGGCGGGCGCCGACTCCGCGGACGCTCGTAGCCAGAAGAAAGGTCAGGACCGCCGTCAGTATGATCGCACCGCCGGGAGCGAGGTCGAAGACGTAGGCGGCGAGCAACCCCAGGAGCACCGAGAGCACGCCGAAGAGGATAGCATAGGTCAGTGTCGCACGAAAGCTGCGCGCGAGCTGGAGGCTGGCTGATACGGGTATGACCAGCAGCCCCGCCACCAGAAGGATCCCCACGACCCGCAGGGCTGCCACGACCGTGACAGCCGTGAGGATAACTACGAGGTAGTTGAGGAAGCCCGTGGGCAGACCCGAGACCCGCGCGAGGTCTTCGTCGTACGCGAGGGTGAATAGCTCCTTGTGGAGCAGGGTAAGGATGGCGAGCACTGACCCGCCAGCTACGCTGATTACGATGAGGTCGAGCTGAGTGACCGTGAGGATACTGCCGAAGAGATACCCGAACAGGCTAACGTTCATCCGACGCGACAAGCTGGTGAGCACTACCCCAAGCGCGATGCCGGAATAGAACACCATGGCCAGCGCCAGGTCCCCGTACTCCCTCCGCCATGATCGCAGCCGTTCGATCGCCACCGCCCCGAGTATTGCGAACATCGCCGCGCTTAGAAGTGGGTATACCCCTGCCAGCCAGCCTGCCGCGACTCCGGCGAAAGACACATGGCCGAGCCCATCCCCGATGAGCGACAGCCGACGCAGCACCAGGTACACACCGATCACGGGGCACGTGGCCCCGACAACCAGGCCCGCGAGTAGCGCTCGCTGCATGTATCCCTGCTGCAGCACCTCGAGTAGATCATTCACTGCTGCTATGCGCCCCTGTGCTCGTGATGATCAGACGCAAGCGCGGCCTCGATCAGCTGGCGCTCCACGTCCTGCTGCTCGCCCAGATCTTCCCGCGTCCCGAAGAAGAGTAGGCGCCGGTTCAGGAGCGCGATCTTGTTGAAGTACGGCCTCAGTGTCTCGAAGTCATGCGACACATAGACCACAGCGAGGTTGGTGTCCTGCCCCAGCCTGCGCAGGAGGTTGAGCAATTCCAGCTTCGCCACCGCATCCACACCCGCCGCCGGCTCATCGAGCAGCAGTAGCTCCGGCTCGCCGGCCAGTGCGCGAGCCAGCATCACACGCTGGTGCTGGCCTCCTGACAACTCTCCAATAAGCCGGCTGCGAAAGGGCATCATGCCGACCGATTCGAGAGCAAGGTCCACTGCATGGCCGTCGCTCTCGCTCAACCTGCGAAACAGACCCCGCCGGCCAACCCGTCCGGTGGAGACCACTTCCCGCACCGTGGCCGGAAAGCCCGGTCGTGCCGCGGCTACCTGGGGCACGTACCCGATCCGCGGCCACTCCCGGAAGCGCGCGAGGGGCTGTCCGAACAGGCGGACCGATCCGGACTGCGGGCGCAGCAAACCTACACCGAGCCGCATGAGCGTCGACTTGCCGGACCCGTTCGGGCCAATCAACCCTACGAACTCTCCGGCCTGCACCGAGAGACTGACCTCCTCGACCACGACCTCGCCGCTGTAACGGAAGGAGACGCGGTCGAACGCAAGCAGGGGCGGTCCGCTCATGAGCACTCCAGGCCCGAGCGCAGGTTGTGCAGGTTCTCGCGCATCAGATCGAGATAATCCTTGTCCTCCGCCTGTTGCTCCGGCGTGAGCCCTTCGATAGGGTTCAACACCAGCGTCCTTGCCCCTACCTCACCCGCGATAGTTTCGGCGACTCCGGGATTCACCAGGGTCTCGAAGTAGATTACTTTTAGGTCGTGCTCACGCGCGAAGCGCACTATCTCCTGCAATCGTTTCGGGGATGGCTCGACCTCGGGCGAGAGACCAGTGATCGGTATCTGCTCCAGGTTGTAGCGATCCGTCAGGTATCCGAACGCCGCGTGGCTGGTGACCACCTCCCGGCGGCGGCAGTTTTCCAACCCGCGCACAAACTCCTGATGCAGTGTCTCCAGATCCTTCTCATATGCACTCGCATTGGTCTCGTACAGCTTCCGCCCAGCAGGGTCAACTCGTACCAGCTCGTCTCGCACCTTTCTCACCACGTCCTGCATGCGGACGGGATCGAGCCACACGTGCGGGTCCTGCTGGTGCTGCTCCTCGTGCTCTGCCTCGCCTTCATGGTCCTCATCCTGCCCTTCGATCAGTGATATCCCGCTCAGGACATCCAGGACCGCGAGATCGGGAGCCGCGGCCGTGCGTACAGCCTCCTCCAGGCCCGGCTGGAAGCCAGCCCCAACATAAACCAGGAGGCTGGCCTGCCGCAGCCGGTCCAGATCGCGCGGCGATAGCTCCAGGTCATGCGGCTCTGCGCCTGCTGCCACCAGGTTGGTAGCGTTCACGCGGTCACCCCCTACCCGGCGAACGACCTCGTACAGCGGATAGAACGATGCTACTACCCCCACCTCTGCCGTCTCCGTCGCTGTCGGCGTCGCGCCCGACCCTCCGGAGATAGCCGTAGCTTGCGCCTGCTGCTCTGGGGCGCCATCGGTGGTCTCCGGGCCGCAGGAGACGATGGTCAGGCTCAGGAGGGCGCAAAGGGAGAGTAGTCTCAGGAAAAGTCTTGGCGAGGTCAATAGTGTGTCTCCGATAAAACTGCTTAAATCTGTGTTGGTTCGGCGGCTGGGCCTTGCTCCTCCCTGCACGGAGAGCACACGCCCGACAGCTCAAAGGTGTGAGCCTGGAGCACGAAGCCCGAGTCCTCGACCGCGGTCCTCAACACGCCCTCGAGCACCCTGCTCTCCACCTCACCGATTCGGCCGCACGACGAGCAGACGACGTGATGGTGGTGGTGCGGATGGCAGAGCACGTAGCCCTCCTGGCCGGATGGCAGCCGCACGCGCTCCAGCGCGCCCAGATCTATCAACAGGTCAAGCGTACGAAATACCGTCGCCCGCCCTATCTCGGGCGCCGTCGCTGCCAGGGCCGTCTGCAGCTCAGCGGCCGTGAACGTGCCAGTGCGGTCCGCGAGCAGCCGGAGCACCTCCGAGCGCGGGGGCGTTAGCTTGTGTCCCGCGCCCTCCAGCAGCTCTCGCAACTCAGTCTCGCTCACACCCGCACCTCCGCCCGTACTCTCGCAACTCATATCCGCATGCTCTGTTCGAATGATACTAGTATCAATCGAGGATGTCAACGAAATCACTACTGGCGATAAACTTGAAAAGGCAGGGGCGTTTGCTATACTCGCACCAGTTTTAGACTGTGCGGTCTGTCGACGCGCACAGGACACGCGGGGAGATGCCCCGGAAGGAAGATACAGTTACCCACTCATCGTCGCAATCGCCCCGTCGTATGGTTCGTTTTGCTGGCTCTTCTGGTTTCGTTGTTACCGGTTCTCCCTGCAGGCGCAGGCGCCCCGGCCTCGCACACGCCGACTCCCTCATCCGTCAACTTGGCCGGCAGCCTCGAGAGTGAGGCAACGAACGGCGCCTGCGGTGACTGGGACCCGGGCTGCGTCAGCTCACGCTTCACCGCGCAGCCGAACGGCGTGTACCTGTTCAACTCGGCGGCTATCCCTGCCGGAGCTTACGAGTATAAGGTCGCGATGGGCAGCTGGAGCGAGAACTACGGGGCGAACTATCAGCAGGACGGCCCGAACATCGGGCTAACTGTTGAGGCTGAGAGGCGGGTCCGTTTCTATTACGACCACAAGA
>JADDPP010000101.1 GCA_016781845.1 Rubrobacter sp. | reverse complement strand
CTTAGCAGCAGCCCTCCCAAGAGCGTGCGCGGGAAGACTCGCGTTGGGTTATGGGTCTCCTCAGCCATATTAACCGCGTCCTCGAAGCCGAGGAGCGCATAGAACGCGACCGCCATGCCTGCAAGCAGTGCTACTATCGCGCTGGTGTCCTCCTTGAAGGCAAGGGCACGGCCAGGCTCGGCGTCGCCGCTGAAGAGCGTCACCGCCCCGATAAGGATGATCAGCAGCAGCCCACTTAGTTCGACCAGGGTCAGGCCGATGTTTATCTTTACCGATTGCGATACGCCCCAGAAGTTGACGAGCGAGATCACGAGGATAAAGAGCACACCGATCACGAGCGTTCGTCCCACGTTCTCATCGAGGCCAAGCAGCCTGTCCATATAAGCACCTCCGAAGGAGCGCGCTGCGGCGCACGCGGAGGCAATTCCCGATGCGAGTACGACAAACGCGATCATGAAAGTGAAGAACGGGCTACGGAACGCCTTGTTGCAGTACAGGGGCGCCCCGCCCGCTCCCGGATACTTCGTAACCAGCTCGGCGTAGGACGCCGCCGTCAACGCGGCGAGAGCGAGCGCGCCCAGGAATGCCAGCCAGATCGCGCCGCCGACCTCGTCGGCGACCCCGCCGATGCGTATATAGATGCCCGCGCCGAGGATATCGCCGAGTACGAAGAAGAGCAACATCCTGGGGCTGATGCCGCGCCTGAGTCGCTCGCCCTGTTCCACACGCTGATCCCCGCTCGCGAAGGTCTCTGACGTTGCCATTCTCTCCTCCTTTACACTCTCCAAACTTCCCAGCGGTTCGTCCAGGAACTTGCGCACACTTGCAGACTCTGTGCCACGTTTATGACTAGCAGGCCCACCGCTGCATGGAGAATACATGGGGAATCTGTGCGGACTCCCGTGGCGTTGTATGCGCCCTCTTACCGCTCGCCTCGGCCTTCGGGGGTGAGGCTGCTCCATACGGTCGAGGAAGCGGCGCCGTAGTCGAAGCCCTCGTGTAGCTCAAGACGCACCACCCACTTGGCCCACTGGAAGCCCCGCCGCTCAGGCGCCACGAGCCGGACGGGCGCGCCGTGCTCGTGTGACAGCCTCTCCTCCCCCACAGCGGTCGCGAGCAGGAAGCCTCGCGCCTCGGCAAGCGGGAAGCTCCAGCGGTAGCCGGTGTGGGAGAGGACACGGACGTGCGTCGCCCCCTCCTCAACGCCTGCCTCGTCGAGCAGGGTGCCAAGCAGGGCGCCGCGCCAGCGCTGTGTGGAGTAGAAGCCGCCGGTGCAGTCGAGCGTCGCCTCAAGCGTGTCGCCTCTGTCGAGTTCGGCCAGGGGCAGATCCAGAGGGCGGGCGACGAGTCCCCCTACTCTGAGGCGGTATGTGTCCGCCAGCAAGGGAAGAGGGCTGTCCGCCACCCAGGAGGTCGCGGGGAAATCGTTGCCCTGGTAGGACCCCTGCTCGTACGAGCCGGTCCAGCGCCGCCCGGCGCCGTCCAGCCCCAGCGCAGCCAGGCCGGGACGCTGCAGCCGCAGGGCGAGAAGGGAGGCCGCGGAGACGCCCGCGACCTGGAGGAACTGACGCCTGCTCGCGATGTCGCGAGCTCGCAGCGGCTTCGCGCGAAGCACGCCGTGGAGCCCGACCGCGAGCGAGAGCATAAGTCCCAGAGCGATGTGCCAGTTGAGCAGGTTCCACCCCGCGACATAGAGGTCTCCACCGGCCGACCATACCCAGCCCGAGAGCAGCGTCAGAGCAACCAGCGCGGTCGCCGCCACACCCGCCTGGGTCCGGCGGTCCCACGCGGAGACATCCACGAGCCGCCACCAGACTCGCCACAGCTTCCAGCCCACGACGAGGCCAAGCGCAGCCCCACCCGCGCCATGCAGCCCGAACACCCAGGCGTCCCCGGCGCGCCCGCTTACCAGGCTCAGCACGCCGGTGCCGAACCCTAGCGCGACGAGCAGGGCGAGTGTCCAATCGGTGCCGCGAGGTGTCATATTCCTTGGATTCTACCCCACCCGAATGCTGGAGGGGCTCATTCAGTTCAACCCCCCGCTAGCCTGCGGCGGCTGGCTTCTCGGATTTGGGTCTGGACAGCACGAGCAGAGCGGCACAGAGTACGGGGAGAGCGGCCATCAGGGCGAGGCTTGGACCGTACGAGCCTGCTACCTGTTGGAGCGCGGCTACCGACAGAGGCGCGAGCGCGGCGGCCGAGATCATGACCATCGAGGCCGAACCCTGCACCCTGCCAAGCCCCTCACGCCCGTAGTAATGTGCCCAGGTGACGCCGCCGGTGACCTGGGTCATTCCGGCTGATGCGCCAACGGTTAGCGCGTAGAGAACTGCGGTGAGTGGACTGGAGACAAACCACAGCTCCACCACGGCCAGTAGGAGAAGTGCCTGAGTCAGGAGCAGCGCCCATCTCGGTCCGGACCGCTCGACCAGGAAACCGCCGAGCGTCGAGCCGCCCGCGACCGCGATCGCCAACGGCAGGAACACAGCCGCGGATACCGCCGGCCCAAGGCCCCGTTCATTCAGTATGGACGCCTGATGAAAGATGAGCGCTGTTACCACGAACGGCACTGCGGTCAGTGGGAGTGCGAGCAGCCAGAAGTTGAGCGAGGTGAACACCCTGCGGTCGCTGGAACGCCTACCAGATGTCCGGCCTGGGCTCGGGAGCTCCTGGGCCGAAGGCGCCCCATCCGGGTGCAGCCCGATGTCCTCGGGACGGTTGCGAACGACAAAAAGGACAGCCGGTATCAGCAGCAGCCAGACCATGATGCCGAGGCCGCGGTACGCTCCGCGCCAGCCGACGGTCTCAATAAGAAAGCGAGCGAAAGGCGGGATCAGAGCGTTCGATATCGCGCCTCCCAGCCCGACTATCGCCATCGCCCTACCCCGCTTTTGCGTAAACCACTGTACTGTCAGGAGCGTCCCGGTGACGGGCAGCGAGCCCTGTCCGAGCGCGCGCAGCGCGGCAAATCCTAACAGGAGGCCGACTGATCCTGCAGCTAGCGACATGCCGAAGCAGGCGACGCCCAGGGCCAGTGCGATAACTGTGAGCATTACCCGAGCGCCGAAGCGGTCTACCAGCCTGCCGACGATCGCTACCATCAGGGCGCTCACCCCTGTGCCCACGCCGTATAACGCCGAAAGCTGCGTCCGGGAGATGTCTATATCGCTGAGTATCGGGTCAACGAACACAGAAAAGGCGTACGATTGGCCCGGGCCGGAGCAGAACACAGCCAGCGCCCCCACCGAAGCTATTGCCCAGCCGTAAAAGGGAGCGCGGACGCTCCGCCACTGTGCCTCCAGGAAGGTTCTAGGGTGAATAGGTCTCTCTCCGCGTTCGTGGTGCCTGCATGCCGCGCCGCTCCACGGCCAGTATACGGGATGTGGTCGTGTGAGTGTGCAGGCGCTGTGCCAGGCCCGGACAAGTATTTCTTAGCGGCGGGCTGTGACATTAGGCTGACCGCCAGACAGTGTAGAATAGTGCCGTCGCTATCGTAAGCAGCCGCACCAGTTGAGCGTGTCCGAGCCGCCGAGGTCTTGGGACAAGGAATCCAGGGTGCCAGAAGGGTACAGCAACAGAGTTATCGTGCTTGGCGCGCTGCTTACGCTCGCCGCTGTGGTCCTGATAGAGATCATCTTCAGTAGGCTGCTCGGAATCCCCACGCCCGTCGCAGCCATCGCAGCCGTTGCGTATGCGGCGTACGCAGGCGGACTGGCCGCTGGACTCGTTAGCGCCGGAATCGTTTCCGCTTATAGTATCTACTTCTACCGAGCTCCTGGCGCGATCCTCGCCTACACACAGGACGATGCTCTACGCATGCTCATGCTCGTCCTTACCGCGTTTGCGATTGCCGTAATGGTGGGACTACTGCGCAGTGCCGAGACGTGGGGCCGCGAGGAACTGCGCCGAAGCGAGCAGCGTTTCCGCTCTCTCGTACAGAATTCCTCGGAGATTATCAGCATCCTGGGCGCGGACGGTTCGGTCCTGTACGAGAGCCCGGCGGTCGCGCGCGTGCTCGGCTACAAGCCGGAAGAGACACTCCGCACGCAAGGCTTCGAGTATGTGCATCCCGAAGACCTGTCGAGGGTGGCGGCCGAGTTTCGCCGCAGCCTGGAGTCGCGTGGAGCTGGTTCCCCGATTGAGATGCGTGTACGGCATGCGGATGGCTCGTGGCGCTACGTGGAGACAACACTCACCAACCTGCTCGACGACCCGAGTGTGCAGGGCATAGTGGTGAACATGAGGGACGTTACGGAGCGCAAGCAGGCTGAGATGGACGTGAGCCGTCAGAACGAGTATCTGGCAGCACTGTATGAGACCACCCTGGGGCTTCTGAACAGGCTGGAGCCCGCCGAACTGCTCGAGGACATCCTCGCCCGCTCCGGCGCCCTCCTCGGCGCCCCCCACGGCCACATCTATTTCGCAGCGCCGGAGCTGGGGAAGATCCAGGTGCGCCTGACCGAAGGGACGTTCACACGGTACGACGGTGACTCGATAAGGCCCGGCGAGGGTCTGACTGGAAAGATTCTCCAAACAGGAGAGCCGCTCACTGTGATTGATTATGACTCGTGGTCAGGGCGAAGCACGGAGTTCGAGCGCGGGGTGATGCGCGCTGCGGCCGGTGTCCCCCTCAAGAGCGGGGGCGTGGTCCTCGGTGTCCTCGCGCTTGCGTACGTCGAGGAGGCGCGCACGTTTGGAGAGAATGAGATGCAGGTTCTCGACCGTTTCGCACAGCTCGCGTCCATCGCGCTCGACAATAGCCGCCTGTATGCCTCCGCCCAACGGGAACTGGCGGAGCGTCGGCGGGCGGAGGAGGCGCTGCGCGAGAGCGAGGAGCGCTTCCAGCTAGCAGTGCGCGGCACGAGCGATGGGCTGTGGGACTGGGACCTCGAAACGAACAAGGTGTACCTTTCCCCTCGATGGAAGCAGATGCTCGGCTACGAGGACCACGAGATGCCCAACGACCTCGAGGAGTGGCGCAAGCGTGTACATCCCGATGACCTTGCGCGCTGCCTCGCGACGATAGATGCGTACGTGAGTGGGGAGATTGCCACGTACGAGCTGGAGCATCGCCTACAGCACAAGGACGGCACGTACCGCTGGATACTGACGCGGGGCGCGCTGGCGCGGGACGGCAACGGCAAGCCCGTCAGGTTTGCTGGCTCGCACACAGACATCACGGACCGCAAGCTCGCCGAGGAGGAGCTGCGCAGGAGCGAGGCGAACCTCGCGGAGGCCCAACGCATCGCTCACCTCGGCAGCTGGGAGTGGGACCTACCGGAGAACACGGAGCGGTGGTCGGATGAGGTGTATCGCATCTTCGGCTACGTGCCCCGCCAGGTAGCCCCTACTTACGAAATCTTCCTCGCGTCCGTACATCCCGACGACCGCGACCGCGTGCGCGCGGCGGTGGATGCGGCGCTCCAGAACGAGAAGCCGTACAGCATTGACCACCGCATCATCCTGCCGGACGGCACGGAGCGTATAGTACACGAGCAGGCGGAGGTGATGTTCGACGACGAGGGCGAGCCGCTGCGAATGGTGGGCACGGTACATGATGTTACGGAGCGCAGGCGGGCCGAGGAGCAGGTCAAACGCGCGCTCGCCGTCCGCAACCAGTTCCTGTCCGTGGCTTCACACGAGCTGAAGACGCCCGTCACGCTGATGAAGGGATACGCACAGATCCTTGAGAAGCGTGCCAGACAGCAGGGAGATAGCGCGGCGCTCAAGCCTCTGGTGACTATCAACCGTCAGGCGGACCGCATGGGACGCCTCATCAACGACTTGCTCGATGTCTCGCGCATCGAGAGCGGCAGGGTAAAGTTCGACATGCACCCGTTCGAGCTGGGCGGCGCGGTCGAGGAAGTGATGCACGACGTGGCGGATTCCTCCCCTGGCTTCCATCTGCGTATGAACAAGCGGGAAGGCGAGGCGTGGGTGCGCGGGGACAGGATGCGCACTCAGCAGGTGGTCACGAACCTGCTCACGAACGCGGTGAAATACTCCCACGAGCGTCGTGAGATCGAGGTCTGCCTCGAGTGCAGGGATGGACGGGCGCTGGTAACGGTAACGGATTACGGAATCGGCATACCGGAGTCTCAGCAGGCGGAGGTGTTCGAGCTGTACTTCCGGGGTGCGAACGCGAGCACCGACAACTACGGCGGTCTCGGGCTGGGCCTGTTCATCAGCAGGAGCATCATCGAGCGCCACGGTGGGGAGATCGGTGTGCGCTCCCAGGAAGGCCGGGGCAGCGCCTTCCACTTCTCCCTCCCCCTGCTTGAAACAGCGCCGCTCTCCCAGAAGCCCGCCGAGAGGTCGTAGGGGCGTACCGGCGGGGCTTGCAGAAACATACGTCTACCTATACAAACTACCCCAGCACGCCCGAGTTTGGGCATCATGCGCCTGCCGTGTTATACTAATGCCCGTGTGCGACAACACGTTGCACGTGGTATTGAAGAAGAGACAAACATACAGGGAGCCTATGCGCCTGAAGCTACCGATCATCGTGCTCGCCGTGGTCGCACTCCTGCTTGGAGCGTGCGGCGTATCACAGAAGACCTCAAACTCGCAGGCACAACCCCACCCCACAGACATCCCGAGCGATGCTTCCCTCGCCACCACGGCGCATACCTCAGAGAAGACCGCAGGCGCGGCGCCTACCACCTCCCCACCCGATACCGATGCGCAGCAGGCTTCCGCATCCACCAGGCCCTCCGCACCTCAGCAGCCGAAGGCTGTCGCGCAGGTGACTACCAGAAATAACGCTAAGTCCGTCCGCGACAATCCTTCAACCTTCCCGGCCACCACCTCAAAGAAGCAGGAGAAGCAGCAGCCCCGAAAGAAGCTCGATATTCCGCAGCCAGGCCCAAAGTACACACTCCATGTGGATGTCGAGGGGTACACGACGTATATATACGCGCGGCGTAACGGTGACGGTCACGTCGTGGCTTCCGAGAAGACTCGTTACTTCCCCGGTCTCTTCGCAAAGTACGTCGTCCTCTCGCCTGACAACCGCACTGTGACGTACTCCATTGCGCCGGACCCGACAGACCGGATGCAGGTTTGGCTCGTTGACGTGGACGGAAGCAACGAGCGCAAGATACTCGACATCCCCACCGAGCTATGGACCGCCTCCCCGGCGTGGTCCCCGGACAGCAAGCGCATCGCGTACGTGCGCACCGCGTCCCCCGGCAAGGAGCCGGGTCTCGAGCTGTGGGTTGTGAACGCGGACGGCAGCGGCAACCGCAAGCTCCTGACACATCCCAGCTTCAACACGAGCGTCTTCTACAACGCGGACGAGCGGCCCCTGCGCTGGAACGAGTACGGTGACATCGAGTACCGCGACTACGCAAGGGGCATACTTTACACCGTGAACAGTGAGACGGGCGAGCTCTCGCAGCAGGCCACGCAGATGAAGCCCCCTGAGAGCGCCATCCCGGTGATCCGCACCGCCGCCCCGCTACCGATCCAGTCACAGAATGACCCGCGCTGGCGATACGAGAAGATGAACAGCTGCAAGCTGACGATGGGCAGCTACGCCTGCGCCGTCACCACGACGAGCATGTCGTTCAGCGCCAACGGCGTGCCGACCGACCCGCAGCAGCTCAGTCACGACCTGGACGAGTTCGCGTGCCCCCTCTACTGGGCCTACGCCTCTGACTACCACAGCAACAACAAGCTGGAGCTGTGGGGCCAGTGGGCCTTCGACTGGTACTCGCTCGACCTGTCGCTCTCCAAGGGTCGTCCGGCGATGGTGATGCTCGCGGATGCATTCACCACCGAGGAAGCGATGTTGCTGCACTGGGTGCTCGTGGTCGGCGGTGGTGGCGGCACGCCGGATGGATACCGCATCTACGACCCGTTCGACGGCACCACGTACAAGACCCTTGCGTACTACACGGACATGGGCTACGGCCTGCAGAAGATATACGTCTACGCTCCGAAGCCCCCAAAGGCGGCGAAGGCTGAGAAGCAGGGCGACACGAAGCAGAAGGTCAAGCGCAAGGGCA
>JADDPP010000370.1 GCA_016781845.1 Rubrobacter sp. | reverse complement strand
TAACCCCTTTGTGCCTGCAACTCAACGCTGAATAGTTACGCGAAGCGAAGCATGACAAATCTACAGCCTTCACCCGGAACCCGTATGAGATTCTTTGCAAGCTCCAAGCGGTAGCAAGCGCAAGTGTTCAGCTTTGCTCCCGCCTGGGCGCGAGCTCCACCGCCTGGCGCAGTGCCTCCTTGAGGCTGGCCTCACTCGCGACACCCGTGCCCGCGATGTCGAACGCGGTGCCGTGGTCAACACTCGTGCGCACTATCGGCAGGCCGACCGTGATGTTCACGCCCGCGTCCAGCCCCAGCACCTTGATCGGGCCGTGCCCCTGGTCGTGGTACATCGCAACCACCACGTCGAAGTCCCCACGCGCCGCGCGGAAGAAGAGCGCGTCCGCTGGCAGGGGGCCGTGTACGTCAATTCCCTCCGCCTGTGCCCGCTCGACTCCCGGAGCGATCTTCTCTTCCTCCTCGCCTCGCCCGAAGAGGCCGTTCTCGCCCGCGTGGGGGTTGATGCTGCACACGCCGATCCTCGGCGTGCGGCTGCCCGCTCTGCGCAAGGTGTCGTGCGCGAGGCGGATCGTCTCGTACACGCGTCCCGGCTCGATGCGCTCGATGGCGTCGAGCAGGCCGATGTGTGTGGTTACGTGGATGACCTTCAGGCGCGGCGCGGAGAGCATCATCGAGTATTCCTTCGTGCCCGTCAGCTCAGCGAGGATCTCAGTGTGGCCTGGGTAGATGCGTCCCCCTTTATGCAGCGCCTCCTTGTTTATTGGCGCTGTGCAGATAGCATCTATCTCGCCTCTCAGCGCCAGTTCCACCGCCTTCTCTATGTATCGGTACGCCGCGTCGCCAGCCTGTGCGGACACCTCTCCGTACGGCAGGTCGGGTGGGAGGAGGTCAAGGTCCAGGCAGTCCACCGTTCCCGGCTCGAAGCTCGCATCCGCCGCGCCCGACACCCGACGCACACCTGACTCACTGTTGACGACCCTCCCGGCGCGCTCGAGCATCTTCGCGTCGCCTATGACGAGTGGATTGCACCACTTGTAAACGGCGGGGTCGGCGAGCGCCTTCATGATGATCTCTGGCCCGATACCCGCCGCGTCTCCCATGGTGATGCCCACTACCGGCCTTCCCATCAATCGCCCCCTCTCAACGTATGTAGCGCACTCACAAGCGTCTCCGGGTTCCCAAACGCGCCCGCCTTCGTGACCGCGAGCAGGTCGTTCGCTCCGATGAGCTCACCGAGCGCCACCCCGGGCTCCAGCTCGTCGAGCAGCCGGATGCCCCACACATGGAGCCAGCGGCACACGGCCCTCGCCGTGTCACCCCCGACCAGGATAACGCTCCCTGGTTCTCCCGCCTGTATCACTCGGGCCGCCACCTGGCCGAGCGCATCCGCCAGCCGTTCCGGCACAGCAGGCGCCGTATCAGATGAGCCGCCGGACCCCAGCGTCAGGGCCACGTCCCGCGCCTGCCGGAGCGCCGCCACGCACTTCCCTGCCGCCTCCGTGTCCCCCAACAGGAGCGCCGTTGGGTCCAGCTCCACACGCTTCACGCCTGGCTGCAAGGCGTACCTCTCCACCTGAGCACGGGTAACGGCGGAGGGACTGCCCGTGACGAGGAGCACGGGCCTGCCGCGCCGTTCCAGCCTGGTCGTCCCTCGGTTCCCCTCCCGCAGACCCCAGGCCCCCGCAAGGGCGTCCGCCAGGCCCGCCGAGCCCGCCCACAACACGTCGGGCTCCATCCCTACCAGCGCACCCGCCACCACCCGCAAGTCCTCGTCCGTCTCCGCGTCGAACACAACGAGCTGCACCCCTCGCCCGCGCAATTGCGACACCGCGCTCACGATGGCCTCCCGCCCAGCGCGCACCGTCGCCAGCTCAACCAGGCCCGCAGCCCGCCGGGATTGCACGTTCAGCAGCCCGACAACATCTGAGTCCCGCACCGGATATCCCGGATCTCGCCCGAGCTCTGTATCGCGGACGGGTACTCCGTGCAGCAGCTGGCACCCACCCACGGTTGTGCGCCCGTTCGAGGGGAAAGCTGGCGCGATCACTGCGAGATCCAGCCCCAGTGCCTCCATCGCGGCGTCCAGCTCGGCGCCCAGGTTCCCTCGCAAAGTGGAGTCGAGCTTCTTGTACACACGTGCGCAGCCTGCCTCGCGCAGCCGCCGGGTGACCTCGGCTACTCGCTCGTACGCCTTCCGCGGGTGCAGCCCCCGGCTGTCTGCATCCACTACAAGCGCATCGCGTGTGCGTAGCCCCGCAATGCTGGCCAGATCGAGTACCACTATCGTCTCCACCCCACGCCTCGCCAGCTGCACGCCCGAGTCCGACGCGCCGGTCAGGTCATCCGCCACAATCCCAATTCTTCGCATACCTGGATTTAACCACAGATGGTGGACACGAGGACGAGCCCCTTTCCACCACCGGGTCCGCCAGAGGGCAGCACAGGCTGTCCGGGTCGCTGCGACAGGTCATTGACGCAGCCAGGCGGGTCGTCTATAGTGCGGGGCATTGGGAATGATAACAGGGAGGGAAGATGAGCGACAGGCTGCGCTTCGGGATACTCGGCTGTGGAGTTATAGGCCCGCACCACGCGCGCGCCATCACGGGCATGCCAGATATAGCCGAGCTAGTTGCGGTGGCGGACACAGTGCCCGACCGCGCACAGAAGGTCGCAGGGGAGTACGGATGCGCTCATCACGACAATGCCGCCGACCTGCTGGGGCGGGAGGACATCCATGCTGTCTGCATTTGCACCCCAAGTGGTACGCACGCGGAGCACGCGATGGATGCCCTGCGCGCGGGCAAGCATGTCGTCATCGAGAAGCCCGTGGACGTGCAGCTCGGGGTTATAGACGCGCTTATCGAGGTGCAGCGTGCTACCAACCTGAAGGCGGCGGTCATCAGCCAGCACCGCTGGGATATTGCCACCCAGATCGTCCACGAGGCGACGCGGGCCGGGCGCTTCGGCAGGCTCACGCTCGGTACCGCACAGGTAAGCTGGTGGCGCTCTCAGGGCTACTACGACTCAGGAGAGTGGCGTGGTACCTGGGCGCTCGACGGAGGTGGTGCGCTGATGAACCAGAGCATCCACACGCTCGACCTGCTGCAGTGGGTGATGGGCCCCATTACCGAAGTGTCCGCGTATACGGGGCTGCTCGCGCACGAGCGCATAGAGGTGGAGGACGCGGCCGTCGCCATCCTGAAGTTCGCCAACGGCGCGCTCGGTCTGCTCAAGGCCACGACCGCCGCCTACCCTGGCCTCACAGCCCGGCTAGAGGTACACGGCGACCGCGGCTCCGCCATTATCAGCAACGACGAGCTCGACTACTACCACTCCGCGCCCGAGGGTGAGCAAGGGGCGGACTACGGCGCGAGTGGCTCCGGCAATCAGGCCGAGGAGGTACTCTCCCAATACGGAACGCGAGAGAGCGGCCCAACCGCTGGCTCCGACCCCGCCAGCCTCTCGATGACCCACCGCGACCAGCTCGCGGACTTCATCTGCGCCGTGCGCGAAAATCGCGAGCCCCTGGTCAACGTCGAGGAGGCCCGCAAGGTCGTAGCCGTCATCCTCGCTATATACGACTCCGCGCGCCACGGCGGCCGCCCCACTCACCTGTAACAAGCTATATGCATTGCAGAGCGCGCAGAGAGCTGGGAGGGGCGTAGCGAGTGGAGTAGACGCTACGCCTGCACACGATGATAACGTCAGCCATTCCTTCCGGAATCCCTGCGCTCTCTTCGGTAAATAACCATTTCCAGGAGGTGCCTTTGTGTGGACCCTTACCGGCTTCGCCGACGAGATCTCGGACGACCTCGAAACGCAGCTCGACACGCTTGGAGCCGAGGGTATACGCCACCTGGAGCTGCGGGCTGTCTGGGGTAAGAACGTGCTGAAGCTCTCGGATGATGAGCTCGCGAAGGTCAAGCAGCGACTGGCCCAGGCAGGCGTTGGCGTCTCCTCCATCGGCTCTCCCATCGGCAAAATACCCGTTACCGACCCCTTCGAGCCGCATCTGCGGAGTTTCATGCGCGCGCTCCATGTGGCGGGTATGATGGGTGCGCCGTACGTCCGCCTCTTCTCTTTCTTCATCCCAGAGGGAAAGGACCCCGCCGCGTATCGTGATGAGGTGTTGAAGAGAATGGGGCGGTTGGCCGATGCCGCCCGGCCGTATGGAGTGACGCTGCTGCACGAGAACGAGAAGCACATCTATGGCGACGTTCCAGAACGCTGCCTGGACATCCTCCAGTCCGTAGGCTCGTCCAACCTCCGCGCCGCGTGGGACCCGGCCAACTTCGTGCAGTGCGGCGTGCGCCCGCACACCCAGGGGTACGAGATGCTCAGGCCGTACATCGAGTACGTCCACGTGAAGGACTCCATCATGGAGACCGGCCAGGTTTTGCCCGCGGGCCAGGGCGACGGAGAGGTGCGTGAGACGCTTCGCGCGCTCAAAGACTCCGGCTTCGACGGATACTTCTCGCTGGAGCCGCACCTGTCCTCTTCCGGCCCGTTCTCAGGCTTCAGCGGCCCGGACCTCTACCGTAAGGCCGTGCAGGCGTTCAAGGGCCTGCTGAAGGAACAGGAAATACAATGGGTATGAGCACTGCCACCACCCTCTCTCCCGACCGCCTCTTCAGCCCGGACCCGACGCAGCGGGGAATCGCGCGGGAGCTGTATGCCACAGTCAGGGACCTGCCCATCGTCAGCCCCCACGGCCACGTGGACCCGGACCTGCTTGCCGACGCGAAAGCCACTCTCGGCACACCGGCGGAGCTGTTCATCATCCCGGACCACTACGTCTTCCGCATGCTGTACAGCCAGGGGGTCAGGCTGGAAGACCTCGGCATACCGACGCGCGATGGCGAACCGGTGGAGACGGACCACCGGCGCGTGTGGCAACGGTTCGCGGAGAACTTCTACCTTTTTCGCGGCACTCCGACCGGGCTGTGGCTCACGGACGAGCTTCAGAGCGTTTTCGGCATCCGCGAGAAGCTCTCGGGTGAGAGCGCGCAGAAGATATACGACCAGTTGGAGGAGAAGCTCTCCCGCCCCGAGTACTCCCCACGGGCGTTGTACAAGCGGTTCAACATCGAGACGTTGTGTACCACCGACGCCGCGACCGCCACTCTGGAGCAGCACAGCGTTTTGCGACGGGAGACCTGGGGCAGCCAGATTCGTCCCACGTTTCGTCCGGACGCGGTCGTGAACCTCGACGCACCCAACTGGCACGAGAATATCAGGCAGCTAGGCATGGTGTCTCAGATTGACATCGTGGGCTACTCCTCGTACATCCGCGCGCTCGAGACACGGCGAACGTATTTCAAGCAGATGGGCGCGACGGCTACGGACCACAGCGCCCTCTCGCCCAGGACCGAGCGTCTATCGGACCACGAGGCGGGGCGTATCTTCGACAGAGCGCTGCGCGGCGAGGCCGAAGCGGGAGCGGCCGAGCGATTCACTGCACACATGCTCCTGGAGATGGCTCGGATGAGCACCGAGGACGGGCTAGTGATGCAGCTGCATGTGGGTAGCTACCGCAACCATAACCGCAATCTGTTCGAGCGCTTCGGTCCTGACAAGGGCGCTGATACTCCCGTGAGCACCGAGTGGACCCGGAACCTGCACGCGCTCCTCAATGCGTACGGCGAGAACCCCAACTACCGGCTTATCGTATTCACCCTCGATGAGAGCACATACGGGCGGGAGCTGGCCCCGCTGGCCGGTCACTACCCCGCGCTGCTGCTCGGACCGCCGTGGTGGTTCTTCGACAGTCCGGCGGGGATGCGGCGCTACCTCGACAGCGTGGTGGAGACGGCAGGAATCTATAACCTCGCGGGGTTCAACGACGACACCCGCGCGTTCGCGAGCATTCCCGTACGTCACGACGTGTGGCGCAGGGTCACGTGTGACTGGCTGGCGGGCCAGATGGTGATGGGCATTGTAGATGAGGCAGACGCTGCCGAGATGGCGCTCGACCTCGCCTACCGGCTCGCGAAGCGGGCGTACAGGTTGAGTGATGAGCAATGAGCTCGGGGCGCGGGCCTCGTCAATCATTACCGGGAAGAGATATGCAGGACGCACGGGCGGATACCTCCGCGTTCCTCAGAGGGCTGTTCGGCCTGGAGGGACAGGTGGCTGTCGTTACCGGTGGAACCGGCGTGCTCGGCGGCGCGATGGCGAGGGGCCTGGCGCGCGCCGGGGCAAAGGTCGGTATCCTGGGGCGGCGGGAGGAGAAGGCCGAGGGTGTGGCAACCGCGATACAGGAGGCGGGTGGGGAGGCCATGCCCTTGCCTGCGGACGTGCTCAGGAAGGAGCAGCTTCAGGCCGCGCGGGATGCCCTCCTCGGGCGGTGGGGGAGGGTAGACATCCTCGTGAACGCGGCGGGGGGCAACGTGCCCGCTGCCACGCTCGCGCCCGGCGCATCTTTCTGGGAGCTGCCGGAGGCCGCCTTCCGCGAGGTGTTCGACCTCAACCTGCTAGGCACCGTGCTGCCCTCCCAGGTGTTCGGGCAGGCCATGGCGGAGAACGGTGCGCAGGATTCGAGCGGGAGCATTGTCAACATCTCCTCCGCCACCGCTGCACGCGCTGTCAGCCGGGTCGTCGGGTACAGCGCCGCGAAAGCCGCCGTGGAGAACTTCACCCAGTGGCTCGGCGTGCAGCTCGCACGGGAGCACGGCGACCGGCTGCGCGTGAACGCAATAGCCCCCGGATGGTTCATCGCGGAGCAGAACCGAGCGGTGATGCTGGACCCTGACGGCAGCCCGTCCGCCCGTGGCCGGACAGTGCTCGCCCACAGCCCGACCGGTCGCTTCGGCGAGCCGGACGAGCTCGTGGGGACTGTTATCTGGCTGTGTGGTCCCGGCGCGCGCTTTGTCAACGGCGCCGTAATCCCCGTGGACGGCGGCTTCGGCGCGTGGACCGGAGTGTAGGTGAGTAATGGGAGGTCGTCGCACCGTGCTGACCTTCCGTGAAATGGAGTAGATGAGCGATGTACAGACTCGCTTACACGACGCTGGCCTGTCCCGACTGGACGTGGGAGCAGATACTGGACCGCACGGCAGAGTACGGGTACCAGGGCATCGAGCTGCGGGGCATAGAGGGGGAGATGGACCTCACGAACGCCCGCCCCTTCACTGCGGCCAACCTCGCCGCCACCCAACGAGAGCTGGCCGAGCGTGGGTTGCCGGTGTGCTGCCTTGACACTTCCGTCCGGCTGCACGACCTCGATACCGAGAAGAACCTCGACGAGGGACGCAGGCACATAGAGCTGGCCGCCGAGCTGCACAGCCCGTACATCCGCGTGTTTGGGGACAAGATACCCCCCGACGAGCCGCGAGAGAAGGTGATTCAACGGGTGGTGAGCGGGCTGATGGCTCTCGCGCATCACGCGGAAGGGACGGGCGTGCAGGTGCTCATCGAGTCGCACGGGGACTTCTCCCGTTCGGAAGACCTTGCGGAGGTGCTGGAGCAGGCGCAGCATCCACAGTCCGGCGTGCTGTGGGACGTGCACCACCCGTTTCGGTTCCACGGCGAGCCAGTCGCGCAGACGTATAACAGGCTGCGCGACCGCATCCGCCACACCCACCTGAAGGACTCGCGCGCCACGGCGCACGGCCCGCGGTACTGTATCGTGGGCCAGGGTGATGTGCCCCTGGACGAGGTATTGCGGCTCCTGCACGACGACGGCTACAACGGTTGGCTCTCCTTCGAGTGGGAGAAGAAGTGGCATCCCGAGATCGAGGCGCCGGAGGTGGCCCTGCCCGCGTACGTCACAGCCATACGCGGTGCCGAGGCGCGGCTCGAGATAGCCTGACACCAGCCCCGTCGGCCGGCGACGCGCAGGGTCGAAGCATCTGCAATGCGGCGTTGGAGGATAGCAACCCACGTGACCACGCAAACGCTTCGTCCCTGGCTGCCTTCCTGACCGAGAGGAGCCTGCCCTGGGTTACCCCGTCGCCAGGTAACTATCCAGGCTGGAGCGAGTGCAGGCTGGGGGCAGGAGTGGGGGGGGCGGCTGTAAGCTACACGGCGTATCAGGACGAGAGATGCGATAGTT
>JADDPP010000436.1 GCA_016781845.1 Rubrobacter sp. | reverse complement strand
GTCATAAGAGCGGCACGGCCATCCAACAGTTTTGCATAATCTGGGGCGAGGGCGCAACTACTGAGGCCGAGGCCGCGGGGCGATTTCAAAGTCGCTGCTGGCGCGGCGCCACGTTACGCGGACGTTCGCAGACGTTGCGTGCAACGTATCTACGGGCGCTGCTACAACCACCAGACAAATGCGGGAAGTGGGAGGCCCTCGGGAAGGAGTGGCGGTATGCGAACAGGCGCCAGGCACGCCCGGAGACTTACGGCATGTCTTCCAGCTTCAGCTCGCCAGCGCGAAGGCGGGCGTAGTTCGCTTCCAGCCACGCCTGCCGCTCCGAATCGGGCAGCCGGGAGAGACGATGCGCGGCAGCGCACCTGTTTCGCACCACATAATCCAGCCGTCTCTCGTAGCCCTCGCAGACCCAGTGGAAGTCCGCCTCCATCATCAGCCAGTCGCGCACGGCCGCCTGCGCATCGTTCTGCACCGAGCCCTGCATCAGGGTGGCGCGATTTGCGACCAGCTCGACGGCGACCGATGCGCCGCCCAGGTACGCACCAAGCTCTCCGAACCCCGCCCCGCGAATCATAGTCTTTGCCTCGACCTTTCCGGGGACGCCGGGGAGACCTGCCAGCGGCGCAGTCATCCGCTCGAACCACACCTCGGCCTCGGGGAGCAGCGGTCGGTACGCGGGGTGTACGCAGAGCCGTACCGCACCATCCGTGCAGACCGGCTCATATGGCGCCAGTCGTTCCTCGGGGACCACCTTGCCCCAGCCGTTGAGAGTCGGCATCCACGGTTCGTCGCTCCAGCGTGGCACCGCGCCCCACACCGACACCACACCCCAAACTGCCAGCGCTACGCCGAGCGTGACACCCGCCCAGGAAGCCGCGCTCCACCGGGCCGGTAGCGTCAGCGCGGCGAGGGCCATCAGCGCCAGCCCCAGGTAGAAAAGGAGTTGCCCCCACGTCGGGTCGAAGGTCGGCGCGTGGAAAACGTCCAGCCTGGGTACCAGGTTCGTGTGCGGACTCCGGTCAGGGGGCAGGTACGAGACCCAGTTCATCGAGTTCGCGGCCACTGCCTGTGACCCAAACGCCGCGATGGCAACAAGCGGCGCCGTGAGGCGGCCCGGCAGGAAGACGCCAAGCGCGAAGCCGCCCGCCGCCTGTGCAACGATTGCAACGACGCCGACTGCTAGCGGGCGCAGGTCCGGACCGCCCCACGTCGCCTGAAGAGCGGTGCGACCGAGGACGTACCCCGCGTAAGCAGCGTACACTATAAGTCCCCAGAACGTGGTCGCGGCCAGGAGCGCCAACCTGCGGCCCGTCGTCGGCAGGGAGGTGGACGCGACGAGGTCCTCTGTTCCCCGCCTGCGCTCCCGGTATCCCATCCATGCCGCTGCGCCCGCGATCAGGGGGCCTATGAAGAGCAGCGGCCCCTGCGCGAGCACGACAGCGTCGGTCCACAGGAAGGAGACCATTCCGTCAGACTGGAGCGCCAGCAGCAAGGCGAGGGCGGGGGTGAAATGGACGAGGCGGAAGGCGACGTTTCGCCTCCCCTCGAGGCGCATCAGCCGCACCAGGTTCGAGAAGCTGCGACGATCGGATTGGAACGCGATCCTTGCGACGCCCATAGCAGGTCCTCCCATTCTCGATTCCAATCTTCCGTTGCTCCGCGAGGTGGCAACCGATGAGCCCTATTGTACGACAGCCGGGAGGGGGAGGCTCGCCACTTCCTTCCCCTCCCCGGAGGAATGTCTGCTCCTGAACTGTCTACCTCTTCTGTTGCACGCAACGGCCATTCGGTTCATTACATCTGCCACGCCCGCCCACTCCGTGCCGTGGACGTGGCTTTCGGGCTCGAAGAGGGCGCGGGATGCGAGGAGGCATCCATACTGCGGGACGGCGGGGTCGTCATCAGGAAGAGCCGCGGGTATATCAAACTCAACCAGGGCGGCCTGGAAGGGTTGTAGAGACGTTGTGGCTGCATCTCCCCCGCGCGCGGCCCCCCGACTACGGTTTA
>JADDPP010000478.1 GCA_016781845.1 Rubrobacter sp. | reverse complement strand
CACAGCGTGATTCCCAGGCAGCGTTTTCGCAAATGTCGCGGCGTCTGCAAGCAGCACATTCAGGGGCACCGAACGAAGCTTCATCGCAAAGCCGTCCCGTTCAACCGTGGCTGCGGCACGAACGTCGGAGACCAGGGCTGTGAGTGCAGCCACCTCCGAACGGATGGCGGCAAGAGTGGCGACCTGCCCCTCGTGTCCAAGCTCTCCGGTGGCGAGCATGCTAGTCAATCCGCGAATAGCGGTGAGTGGATTGTGCAGCTCGTGGGCCACCATTGCGGTGAAATCGGCCTTCATAGCAGCAAGCTCACCAAGTCGCCTTGTATGTTCCTGTTCTACCTCGAGCAGCACGGCTCGCTCTGCCGCTATTCGCCTTAGCTCCAAGATGCCGCCCACAACTACTACCACCGCAAACGCAAAGCGGAGCAGATCGGCGGTGGTGAGCAAGGGACTGTAGATCGAGGGCCAGAACAGGTTGTGAAGTTGCGAGCCAGCCAGCAGCATCATCGCGACCGCCAGCCAGGCGCCCAGCATCGTACCGCGGAAGTGACGTACCGTGCCTGCCACCGCAGTAACTGCAAGAGCGAGTGGGAGGGCGGAGATTGCCCAGTGCCAGGCAGTCAAGCCCTGAAGTGGGGTGTCGCCGCGGACAGCCGCGGACTCTATGTCAGTTATACCAACAAGCGGCGGCAGCAGGTGTGAGCCGTAGAACAGGGCCACGGTTGCCGTCGCAAAGAGAGCAATGATGACGAGCACGACGCGCCGAGTAAGCCGTGGGGGGGCCGATGGCACGAGGCCTCGGGCAAGCAGCGCACCCGCAGTGGTTCGGACAAGGAGCGAGGCAAAGATCGAGGTGTTGAGGTCTAGTGATACGCCCAGCATAGTGGGCAGATACCCGAACGCGAGCCCTCCTAGCCCCAGGATGACAAATCCAGCCGAAACCCAGCGCAGTCTCTGCCCGCCCCTGTCCGCGGGAAACAGGAAGAGCACCAACGCACCGAACAACCTGGCAAGCCCGGACGCTGCTTCCACACCCGACTGCGTCTTCGGAGCCAGGATCGCGAACCGCACCTCATCAACACTAAATATGACTACAGTCCATGCAACAATCAGTGCAGCGACGGCTCCCGATAGCAGCACTGTTCGATCGAGAAACGCGCTGAATGTACTGAGTGTACGCGGAAGAACCTTGTTGTCGAAGGAGCCGCGCCCTGGTCTGTTTCGCTCGCTCCGGATCACGTCATGTGACACCAAGTCCATCTCACCTTTCGGCGTACGGCGTCGGACATCTGCTGAGGGCTCTACGGCAAGTGCGCGGACAAAGATAGAAACCAACAGGGGGCTTGCCTGGTACCCCCGTCGGCGGCAGGTAGAACTATCGGCTCCTGCGGACCAGAGACAGGAATGTCCGCGCAGCCGGTGGATGAGACAGGTGCACCTGCCCGGCAGAAATAGCCAACGGTTCTGCCCAGCGCTTGTCCCCGTCGCAATCGTAGCACTACAAGGTAAAGTTCTGGTAAAGGGTTTGGTTAGCGATTGAGGATTGGTGGAGACATAGATCGGTTGCGAGAGGGCGCCACGGTCAGGCATCACGTTGAGTGATCCTGCACGCGCCACCACCAGATGCTAGGGCGCGCCTCCATGGCACTTCTTGTACTTCCTGCCGCTGCCACACGGACAAGGTTCGTTGCGTCCCGCCTGGGTCATCCGCTGTTGCAGCTCGCGCTCCTCCTCGGACAGGATACGGGAGACATTCGCGGGCGGACGCCTCTGTCGAAGCTCCGAGGCCATTATCCGCATGGGCCGGTCAATGTGGTTGAAGAAGCGCCGGTACCCTTCGCACAGGTAGTTGAGGCCTGGCTCGCCGTCGGGCGTCTGAAGAATGCGATCCTTCGGACAGCCCCCATTGCAGACGAAGCGCACCTCACACTCCAAGCAGTAGCGCGGAAGCGAGTCGCGCTTGGCACGGCCGAACGCGCGCTGCTTCTCCGAGCCCACGAGCTGGATGAGTGGGATCTGGGTGATGTTCCCGAGCCTGTAAGCGGGCTCAACGTAGTGGTCACAGGAGTAAACGTCGCCATTGTGCTCCATCGCCAGCGCCGTCCCGCACGTCCGCTCGAAGATGCACAGCCCCGCCCTCTCCCCCACCCAGGCGGCCAGCGCAACGTCGAAGATCTGCACGAAGACGCGGCCCACGTCGCGCCGTACCCACTCCTCGAACACTTCGCACAGGAACTCACCGTACTGGCGCGCCGTCACCGAGCGTTCGGTGACCTCCTCACCTTCCTGAAAGCCGCTGTCGTTCTCACGCTCAACGATGGGTATGAACTGGACGAAAGCTGTTCCCACCTCGTCGCGCAGGAAGCGGTACACCTCCACCGGATGGTTGGCGTTCGCCGCGTGCAGCGTGGTGAGCACATTGAACTCCACGCGGTGTTTCCTGAGCAGGCTCACGCCCGCCATCACCCTGTCGAAGGTCGGCTTTCCGCCCTTGTCCACCCGGTACGTGTCGTGCAGCTCGCGAGGACCGTCTATGCTGACGCCGATCAGGAAACCATGCTCCCGGAAGAACTCACACCACTCGTCGGTCAGGATGGTTGCGTTGGTCTGGAGAGTGTTGAGGATGCGCATCCCCGGCCTGCGGTACTTCTGCTGCAGCTTCACGGCGAGGCGGAAAAAGTCCAGCCCCATGAGCGTAGGCTCGCCTCCCTGCCAGGCGAATGTAACCTCGGGCACACGCTGCGCCTCGATGTACTGCCGGACGTACTCCTCCAACAACTCGTTAGCCATCCGGAAGCGGCTGCCGGGATAGAGCATCTCCTTTGAGAGGAAGTAGCAGTACTCGCAATCGAGGTTGCAGATAGCGCCGCGCGGCTTCGTCATCACGTGGAAGGCTGCCGGATACCCACTCCGCACTCGTTCCACTGCCTGGCTCATACTTCCATCTTCCTTGTCTCTTGCCTCGGTCCGGTCCTCGCCCACTGCGCTCATTGAGCCCACAGGCTGAACAGCCGTTCCCAACTGCTCATTTTCGCCCGTCAGCGGGAGAGTGACAAGTAGTTCCGCGGGTGCGTCTTGCGGGTGTAACCACTTTCGGGCATCGGCAGCGGGTCCTCAGCGCGCATCATCCACGCGGCCAACTCCCTCAGCATCTCGCCTTGCTCGGCGAGGTATCGCTCATCGCCGAACAGGTTTTCGAGCTCCAGCGGGTCGGCGGCGAGTTGTACAGCTGTCCGCGGCCCTGCATATCCAGCACCAGCTTCCAGTCGCCTCTTCGCACCATGCGCATGCTACCGCTCTGCGTGCAGGCGTTCAACTCATCGAACGCCCGGTACGTCTCACCCTCGTACAGACCGGGACGAGTCACGGCGACATCATCCGGCGTGTAGTGGAGTCCTCCAATCCCCTGCTCGGCGTACACGCTCGCGAACTCCTCGTCGGGATAGTCGTTGCCCATGAGGAGGGGCGCCAGGCTGCGACCCTGCACCCCCAGCGGCGACTGCACTCCTGCGGCTTCGCACAGCGTCGGGAGCAGGTCCACCAGCGAGACGTGCGCGTTGTGTGGCGCTGCGTTCGCCCGGATGCCCGGCCCCGCGAAGAGCAGTGGAACGCGCATCAGCACCTCGGGCATCTCGGCCCCCTTACGCATCAGTCCGTACTCGCCCACGAAGTCCCCGTGGTCGGACACGAAGACGAGCAGCGTGTTCTCGCGCAGCCCCTCGGCCTCCAGAAACTGGACGAACCGCCGCACCTGGTCGTCGAGCAGCCGCAACATGCCAAGGTAGTTGGAGCGCGCTCTGGATATGGAGTCGCCGTACTCAGGGTGCGCGGCCTCGCCGATCTGGCGAAGGTACTGCCACTTGAAGCCCTTGCCTGGAAGCGCCTCCTCCCCGACCTGTACTGGTGGGAGCTTCTCAGGAGGGAAGAGCGAGTAGTAGGGCTCCGGCGCCTGGTAGGGGTTGTGGGGCTCGGGAAACGAGAGCCAGAGGCAGAACGGCCTGCCACCAAGCGAGCGTATCCACTCCTGCGCCTGCCCCACTATGCGGCAGGGTAGTTGCGTCTCCAACGGGAACGGAGTGGGCTCCAGAGAGACGCGGTGGTGCAGGGCGACCAGCCATTCGTCGAAAGCCTTCTCTTGCGGCGAGCGAGCCTCGCAGCGGATCCCGTCATGCCAGTACTCAGAATAGAAATCTACGCGCTCCGGCAGCACGTGTGAGTGGTTCTTACCCACGAGCGCGGTGGCGTAACCGTGCGCCCGCATCACGTCGAACAGATCCTGCTCGTACACCGCCTGGTCCAGACCGTAGTTCTCGCGCACTCGATGGGCAGTCGGGAAGCGGCCCGTAAGCATGCTCACGCGCGCCGGGGCACACACGGGAACGCTGGTATAGGCGCGGTTGAACCAGATGCCCTGCCGAGCTAGACTGTCGAGGAAAGGCGTGGTGTCCAGCGGGAAGCCTTCGCGCGCGGAGAGATCTGCACGCTGCTGGTCGGTCATGATGACGATGATGTTCGGATGGTCAGCCATGCCCTTCCCTCTCTTCGCTACGGCAACCGCTCTCGAATCCACGTCGCGACGTGCTGGACGCTGGCCGCGACGCTGATGCTGGTGGTATCGAGCAGGGTCATCGGCGGCGTAGTTCGGTGCGCGTTCTCTTTGAGCGCTCGGTTGTACTTGAGCATCTCAGCGATGAACTCCGGCGTGCCTGCCCTGCGCCACGCCGGACGCCTCCGCAACCTCTCTACCAGCGTCGCGTCATCGCATACCAGCGCGAGGTAGTGTATCTGGGTGAAGTACGCCCGGCCCGTGCATCTCTCCCACTGGTCAGGCTCTCCCGAGCCGAACAGCGCGACCGGTCTGCCGCTCTGGCTGATGGTCAGTGCCACACGCAGCCACATCTCGCGATACGAGCGGTAGCCGTCCTCCGGCGTGGCAAAACTCTGCACGCCACAGTATGTCTGTCTCCACGCACACGCATTCGGTCATTTTGTGCGCAAGGTCAAGGTACACCGTTGTCTTGCCCGTGCCACTCGGTCCCGAGACGACGAACATGGGCAGCCGGACGAACTGCTGCCTGTAGCCACAGAACGGGCATACTGCGAACGGTCCCTCCGGCTCGATAAACTTCTCCCCGGAGTACTCCCCGCAGCGCGCGCAGACGTTGAACATGAACCGACCATCTTCTCCTTCCGGCAGCGCACAGAATCGCGCGGCTCAGGCCTTGAGGCGCGACGTGCATACGCACCGTCCGCCGCTCAGTCCTCAACCTTTCTCATAGAGGCGGCAGCACTTACCGAAGAGCCGACGAGCCCCAAACCAGGCCCCTATCGTCCCCTCAGCCATGCGCCCAACCCCTTTTGCGGGCCGATGCCCTGCAACTTCTTGAGGAGGTGTGCCAGCGCCGCAAGATCATCCTCACGCAGATGCTCCGCCACGCCAGCCAGCGACGCGATACTCTTTTCCAGGTTCCCGATGCGCTCTTTGATCACGGCTCGCCTGTACATCCTGCTCAGCGTGGGCGCCAACCTGCCCGCCAGGACCGCCTCCTCCAGGCGCGCGGCTAACTGCTGGGACTTCTCCGGCGACAGACCTCCCTCCTGACCGAGTTGCAACGTCTCCCGGAACTCCCGGAAGCGCTCGACGCTGTCAAGGTACCTCTTCTCGTTGAGGACTCGTATTATCACCTGCTCCGCCGTCCGGCCGTGCTCCGTTACCAGTCTGGCGCAATGCCCGGCCGCTTCGGGTACGGGCGTGTGCGAGTCCAAACGCTTGCGCAGGCGCGTCTCCGCTACTCTCAGGGCGTATCCCTCGTTCGAGAGGCGCATCTCCCACTGCTCGGTAAAGCTACTCTCGTCAAGCAGGTCCGGATACCTGTCAACCATGGACAGTATGTACAGGTAAGCCTTGTTCCGCTCCGTAGCATCAGCTTCGGCTGCGAGGAGGCCATCGAGCGCATGGAGGGCGTTTTCAGTGCACCGCAGGGAGGCGCAGTCGTTAGCGATGAGCCAATTTAGAACCCGCACCATCGCCGCACTGCCGAGCGCACGGGCTCCCCTCACCAGCACCTCCGCGTACGGGGCGAAGATATACATCGGCTCGCCCAGCTGGAGGGTCAGGAATGGCGGGGGCGAGCCGGGGTCGAGCAGCAGAGCACAGAGGTCAATCTCAGCCGTGAGCCGTGGCGAGGGACGCCTGACCGCGCCCAGGCGGGGCAGGAGAGCGCGCCACGCCTCCAGGTCATCTCGCCGTATGCAGGCGTCTGGGTGACCGGCAGCGCACGCGACGACGCCACCGAGGACTCTGTCGAGACTCTCGTTTACCGTACCGGAGGAGAGCGCCATCTCGACCAGGGCTGGAACGTAGCCCGGTCCGGCGGAAGCCAGCCGCCGCACGCTCTCACCGGAGACATCCTCGCGCGACCGGCCACGTGCGACCTCGAACACGCTCAGGTCGTTCGCCACCGCCGACCCCACCCGCTCGAGCCGGGCAAAGACTGCGTCAAGCTCGGAAGGGGACAGGCGCCGCACCGCTGCCAGCACGAAGTCGTACAGCAGGGCACGGTGTCTCGCCAACGAGCCGAGGACCGACCGCAGATCCTGAGGCGTCCACCGATCCTCAACGCCCGGCGTCGGCCACCACGCCAGCAAGAGCGACGCAGCCGTCTGCCGCCGCGCGTGGGGCTCCTGCTCCGAGGGTGGGTCGGTGACCGCCGCCTGGAGGATCGCGTCCAGCAGGCGGGCGAGCCCACCTTTCTCCGAAGCCAGGCTGCATAGCATATCGAGCGCGCTGGCGCCGTCGCGGTCGTCAAGGCGGGCACGGGCGGCGTCAAGCAGGTCCGGCCACAGGATGTCTCGCCAGTTGTCGCTCGCGACCCGAACGTCCTCCGCAGTCAGCTGCCTGCTGGACAAGAGGAAGCGCAGCAGGTCGAGCAGTTGTGCCTCGCCGAGGGCGTCCGTCCGTCGCTCATGGAACAGGTTCCGCACGTGCCGCGAATCGGCGCGCCGCTCCCGCGCTGCCTTCCACACGAGGTACGGCTCGTTGAGCGCGTACAGCACTCGGATAAAGCGCTGGGGCGCATCGAAGCCAAGCGGCTCGCGTTGCGCCTCGAGATGCGTGAGGATATCTAAGATGCTGTACGGCTCTACGCCGTCGAGTTGCCGGAGGTCGAGCAGCATCCTGAAATACTGCTCCGCGCCACCGCCGGGCGCGAAGTCCGTCGGCGCGGTGCTCCCCCATACCACTCGCGTCTCATGCCTGCGTGCCTGGTCACTGAACCCCAGCCTGATGGAGTGCATGCTCGCGCTCTGCATCCACGTGCTCAGAGAGAGAGTGGCTCTCGCCCCGTACGGCAGCAGGCTCGCTATCGCCTGGAGGCACTCCAGCCGTTTCCGCTGCTCCAAGTCCTGGCCCCTCATCAGCGCCACACCGCCCTCCAGGAGCCGGGCGGCAACCGCCGCGCAGAACTCGTACCCCACACGGTCAATGAGCGCGGCGTCCGCTTGGAGCCTCTTGATTTCGAGCGCCTCGACTTCGAGCCTTTGGGGGAATACGCCCTTCCTCAGTTCCTCGTGAGGAGGGATACATCTGTACACCTCCAGATAGCCAATGGGGTTGGACGTAAGCTCGGAGTATGGGACGCACGCGCAGCAGTAAGCCGACACAGGCCGGCCCCCGCTGTCCCTCAACTCCGTGCGCTCCTGCCGGATGACCGCAACGTACGTATCACCCGACGCCGTGTACGTGCCGCAGGTCGCGACAGGTGCGTCGTCGCCGACCGAGCGGCCGTTCGGCGGCGCGGAGCCGACGCTCAGCTTTCTCAAAATCGCCTCGAAGTCCTCCGCCTGCAACGCCCCGGAACTGGCTGCCAGGACCCTGTACTCCTGCGTATCGCCCGGCTGTTTGCTCCTGATGGCGAACTCGGCGCGAAGGTTCATACGCATCCTCTGAGATTGTTGGACAGACTCTTACTTCGCCTGTGGGCGCGGCATAACGTCCTTCCAAGCTTGAAAGGAATCCGCTACCTGGGAAGGTCTGACTCGACGTTGGCCGCGAACCGTATCATAGCCTTCCTACGCGAGAGAGTCTAGAAACCGGGCGCGCGCCTGGACT
>JADDPP010000005.1 GCA_016781845.1 Rubrobacter sp. | reverse complement strand
GCGAGGGGCCACACCCTCTTCGTTCATTGCAATCACGTCACGCGTGACTCCGAGGCAGACTCCTCAGGTCGGAGCCATCGAGTCAAACACGACGCTGCCGTCATCATTCACCGCCTTGATGTAGCAGTCGCGGTTGTTCCGGTGACCATCGCCACCACAGCCGCAGAAGCATGGCATATACCGCATCAACTCGCCGTTCTCGACCTGGAACTCGTAAAGTCGCCTGACCTCGGGACCCGCCTGCGTCACGAACTCCGGCCACACCACCCTGGAGAGATCACCGTTCGGCTCGGGTGCAGCCTGGAACGCGTTGAACCTCGCGGCAAAGTCCGTGTTCGGCGTGCTCGTGGCCGGGGACACGCTCCCTCGCGCACCGCCGCCCCCACCGCAGGCTGACAGCAGGATGGCTCCGACTCCAACTCCTATCGCCTTCAGGACCTGACGGCGAGTACATGTCGCAGGTAGCTCGCCCACGGCAGAGGAGCAGCGCGCATAGCTACTGGGCATCGAGCAGCGCCTCGCGCGGCCCTGAGATGCGCTCGCCCGAGAGCATCATCGCTAGCAGCCGCTTGCGACCACGCGGCCTGCCTATCGTCACCGCGCCCACCAGCCTGTCCTCCAGGAAGAACAGTTTCTTGTACTCGCGGTCTTCGAGGCTGGCGCGAGTCACAGTCTCAAGGTCCGGCCTGTTCTCGAGGGTAACTCCCATTACAGCGATGTTCGAGCTGAACAGTGGACTCGTGTACGTCGGCACCTCGTGGTACACCTCGTTACCCCCGGCCATGTTCACTGCCGCAACCCTGCCGTGCGAGAGCGCATTATCCCACGTGCCCATCAGGTTGTGCTTCTCGATATGAACGTCGTAGAACTCCGCTATGTCCCCAGCCGCGTAAATGTCCGGTACGTTCGTGCGCAGGTACTTGTCGGTAACGATACCCTTGCGGATCTCCACCCCTGTCCCTGCGAGGAAGCCTGTGCTCAAGGTCAGGCCAATCCCTACGCCTACCACATCCGCGAGCACTTCCCGGCCCGTGGTAGTGACCACGCGGCCTATCATGCCGTCGCGCGGGACGATCTCCGCGGCCCCCTCGTTGTAGATGATGTCAACGTGGTGGTCGGACGCGAGCACGTCCACCAGAGCTCCAGCCTCCGCGTCGAGCGTGCGCCGCAGGAACGGCTTCGAGCGCATCAGCCACGTGGTGTGCAGACCACGCATCGCGAAGCCCTCCGCAAGCTCGTACGAGATGAATGACCCGCCAAGCACGACCGCGTGCTTGCCCTCCGTCGCCTCGTCAATGATCGCGCGCGTATCGTCCATAGTCTGGAAGTTGAACACAGCGCGATGGTCACCGCCCGGCACCGACGGCCTGTTTGGCTTTCCGCCCGCGGCTACGAGCAGCGCGTCGTACGGCAGCTCACGGCCGTCTTCAAGCAGGACGGTGTGCCCCTCCGCATCCACGCTCTTCGCTACAGCCTCCGTGAGAAGAGTAATCCCCTTCTGCTCGTGTTGCTCGCGCGTGCGCATGAACACCTTTTCCTCGCGCACAATGCCCTTCAGGTAGCGCGGAAGCGCCACGCGGTTGTACAGGGGATACGGCTCGTCGGTGAGCAGGGTTATCTCACAGTTGGGGTCGAGCTTACGCAGCGTCTCCGCGCACGTCGTTCCCGCCGCTCCGTTGCCGATTATGACGTACCTTCGGTCGCGTTCAGCCAAAGAGGCCTCCAGGAATCTAGTCTGTTCGTAGAACGGGCTGATACACCTTCCGTCCGAAGGACTGCTCCATATCATCCTGATGCGGGGCAAGACATCTCAGCAGGTGCGTGACGCAACGGTGATGAGATGGCTCGCTTCATCCGAGACGACAGATGCCGCCTTCTGACAGGAAACTGTATAGCTTCGCCCCTAAAGTATGCCTGATGGCTCAGGGGGAGCGTCAAGAGTGATGTCTGCTAACTCGGCATGAGCCCGGAAGAGCGCCGTAAGCAGAGTTGCCATAGGCTTCCC
>JADDPP010000097.1:1382-1868 GCA_016781845.1 Rubrobacter sp. | reverse complement strand
GCAAGACCTCGGTGGCCCAACCGCTGCTGCTGGAGCCCGCCATCAAGCGAGGGCTTCCCACCGCCTATTTCAGCCCCACCTACAAGACGCTGACCGATGTGTGGCGTGACATGGTGCGCGTAGCCCACCCCGTAACGGCCTCCAGCAACAGCTCCGACCACCGCCTGGAGCTGATAAACGGCTCGGTCATCGAGATGTGGAGCCTCGACAACCCGAACGCAGGACGAGGCCGCAAGTACGCCCGGGCGATCATAGACGAGGCCGCAATGGTGCGCCACCTCAAGGAGGCGTGGACGGCAGCCATACGTCCCACTCTCGCCGACTATGAGGGCGACGCCTATTTCCTGTCCACACCCAAGGGGCTGAACTACTTCTACGAGCTGTACATGCGCGGCATAAAGCCCGAGGGGCAACCGGACCCGCACCCGGACTGGATCTCCTGGCGCAGGCCCACGCTCGACAACCCCTTTATCGCAGCAACCGAGG
>JADDPP010000097.1:343-1375 GCA_016781845.1 Rubrobacter sp. | reverse complement strand
AGCGCGCCTAGACTTGCCCGAGCGCATCTTCGCCCAGGAGTACCTCGCTGAGTTCCTGGAGAACGAGGGTGCGGTGTTCCGGCGCGTGATGGAGTCCTGCACCGCGACACCGCAGGCGAAGGCGATCCCCGCGGACTACAACGCCGGGACACCGGCCCACCAGTACGTCATGGGCGTGGACTGGGGCAAGCTCAACGACTACACCGTCATAACAGTGATCGATACCACCACCCGCGAGCTGGTGTACCTGGAGCGGTTCAACCAGATCGACTACACCCTCCAACGCGCCCGCCTGATGGCGGTGTGGGAGAAGTTCGCCCGCCCCCCAGTGTACGCCGAGAGCAACAGCATCGGCCTGCCTGTTATCGAGGAGCTGATAAAGGCTGAAGTGTACGTAGTGCCCTTCCTCACCACGAACGCAAGCAAGGCCCAGGTTATCGAGGGGCTGGCGCTGGCGTTCGAGCAGGGCAGCCTTCAGATCCTGCCCGACCCCATCCTGACCAGCGAGCTACTCAGCTACGAGGCGGAGCGCCTGCCCTCGGGACTTCTTCGTTACGGGGCTCCGGAGGGCAAGCACGACGACACCGTTATGGCTTTAGCGATCTGCTGGTACGGGGCGAGTATCCCCTCCCAGGTCGAGTACGGCCCAGACCTTTGGAGTTAGGAGAGACATGCACAACTTCTTTACTGCCCACGTAACCCGCGAGATACAGCTCGAGGATCAGGCCCGACTCCAGAGGTTCGCGGAGGCGTGGCGCTACTACTACGGCGAGCACCCCGACGTCATCCGGGTGGAGCACGGCAAGCGCAACCCCAACGTCAAGCCGAACTATGCCCGCCTGATCGTGGACGCGAGCGTGTCCCACCTGTTCGGCACCAAGGATCTCGGCTTTGAGATCGTGGGCAAGACGAAGCGAGAGGGTAACGACCGCACCCCCGAGGAGCAGTGGCTCGATGAGGTGATGGAGCACAACGACAAGATGGTGTTCTACCATCGCCTGGGCACCAACGGCTCGGTGTGTGGCCATGCGT
>JADDPP010000097.1:147-242 GCA_016781845.1 Rubrobacter sp. | reverse complement strand
GTGAGATACGAGGTGGAATACTCGGGCAAGGACCCAAGTTCCGGTCAGGCCCGCGACTACCGCCAGGTGATAGAGCAGAACGGCGCCGGCTGGAA
>JADDPP010000097.1:0-89 GCA_016781845.1 Rubrobacter sp. | reverse complement strand
CCCTGGGCTTACCCCTTCCCGCCGATAGACGGCTGCCAGAACCTGCCCAGCCCTAACGAGTTCTGGGGCGTGGCGGACCTCGAGATGGA
>JADDPP010000312.1 GCA_016781845.1 Rubrobacter sp. | reverse complement strand
GCGGTACGCGCGCACGTGCGACAGTGCGGAGAGTGCGCGCGGGAGTTGCAGTCCTACGCGCATGTCCCAGACGCACTCAACCTCGCCGCGCCGGAAGCGCCGTTGCCACCGGGCTTCACGGAACGCCTGCTCGAGAGGTCTGATCCGCGACAGATACCGATACGCGCTCTGCCATCAGTCGAGCAGGCACACCGCCCGAGGCTCCCGTCACGCCTGCCCTGGGCCCTTGCCGCCGCCGCGATGTTCCTCGCGCTTCTGCTGGGTGGGCGCACATGGCAGCTCGAACGCGAGCTCGACCGGCAGAGGGCCGCGCTCGACCAGCGACAGGCTACCATCGCGAGCACTCTGGCCGTGCTCGGGCGCAAGGACGTGGAGGCGCGCGACCTCGGGGTTTCGGCCTCGGGCATCCGCACGAGGCTCTATCAGACCGAGAATGGAGAAGCAGGGGTTCTTGTCTTCGATGGCATGCCCCAGCCGCCTGAAGGCAAGACGTACCAGTTATGGCTCGGCGAGGGCCAGAAGTGGGACAGTGTTGCTACATTCAAACCGAACGGAAACGGCAACTGGTTCAGGGTGTTGCAGCCGTCCGGGGGGTTGGCTGCGTACGACAAGGTATGCGTATCGGTCGAGCCTGTCGGCGGCAGCGAGAAGCCCACGGCCGACTGGTCCGTGTATGTGAGTCTGTAAGAGCGTATGGGACGACTGCTCATTGACGGCTACAACGTGATCCGGCGCGATCCGCACCTTCGGGCGTTGGAGAGTCAAGATCCCCTCGCCGCTCGCTCTGAGCTTATAAGGCTGCTCCGCCACAACTCGGTCTCCAGGTATCAGGTGATCGTCGTGTTCGACGGCACTCCGCCACCGGCGGAGCGGAAGCCTCCCCGAGGTGTCAAGCTAATACACTCGCGCGGGCAGACTGCTGACGAGCTTATAGCCGGACTGTCCGGATCCGGCGACATCGTCGTCACCGACGACCGAGGCCTGGCTGCCGATACCCTGCCGGCAGGGCCCAGGCTGTGGAGCGTCGAGAAGCTGTTGAACACCGTCCGTCCACACGGGAAAGCCGGGCGCAGGACGGAGAACGTCACCGAGCAGCCACCGATACTGAATCCCCCCGGCTGCGCAGCTTTGACGTATGTTCCCGTTGCCTCTTCAACCAGCGCGACGACTGGGCGATGCTCTGTGAGGAGGACAGCAGCCTCGGACGCCCCCGCAACTTTCGGGAGCAATGGTGATCCGCAGCGCACCTGTAGAGACGCAACGTACTGCGTCTCTAGCTGAAGTCCGCGCCGCCACCGCCACTGCCTCCGCCGAAGCCACCGGCGCCGCCACCTCCCCAGTCCGCGCCGCCGAACGCATCCGATGCCTGGTCCAGCAGGTCGCCGAAGCCACCGCTCGTCCTGTCGAGGACGCCCCGGCCATCCCCGAAATCGAACAGGCCGCTATTGCCGAACAGGTCGCCCCCGGCTCCATCACCACCGGTGACGATACCGCCACCCTCGGACCTGTGGCCGCCACCGCCAAACCCACCACCGAAGGGCGGGACGATGATGATTGGCCCACCCATCCCGAAGCCGCCCCCATACCTTCGCCTCCCAAAGGGCCCCGGTACAGGCATACCAAACGGGTCCACGGCATCCTCGAGTCTCCCGCCAGCGCCCATGGCGCTCCTGTACCAGGCAGGCGCGGGGGTGCCCACTGAGGAGAACTTCTCAAGCCAGGAGCGTCCGAGGTTGAACGCGGTCGCGTAGGAGAGGTAGCGCTCGAACGCTCCTTTGTCCTGCGCGATGTCCGGTGTGCGCTCGATGTGTGCGAGGTAGTTGCGAAACGACTGCCAGCGAGATGCCTCCACCGCCCCGTTCAGGGTCTTGACCGGCATGACGCGAGACAGTGCGACGAGCCCAACGCCTACAGCGGCGAGGCCGAGCGCGGGCAGCAGGATGAAGAACGGGTCCGCGTACGCGGAGAGCAGTGCGCTCGCGCCGCAACCGAACAGCACAGCCAGCACCGCCAACCCTATGCCCAGCGAGCGATACGTCCGGCGCGTCCGCTCTGGATTCGAGCGGAACAGCCCGGCTCGCACGACCTCCTCGTAGAGCTGGTCCTTGAACGCGGGCACCGCCGCCATAAAGCGTCCCTTCGCCTCGGACATACGCACGGACTCGGTCTGTCCCGCGTGAAACAGGTTGTCCACGACAACGCGCTCGTACGGTCTCAAGTTTTCCGGGTTGTACGGCTGGTTGAGCCTCAGCTCGAAGTCCACGGTTGAGCCCAGAAGTTCCTCGTTCGTCTGCTGGGTGATGGTGATGACACCGCGCTCCGCAAGTGAGAGGATGGTGCTCACTACATCCTGCACGTCTGCTTGCTCGTCCAGCAGCACGCCCGCCAGCGGTGCGGGCAGGTCACTCGGGGGTTGGTTCAGCGTCTCCGCGTCGCGCCCAACGCCGGGGTCCTTGCCACGGGTGAACCAGAGCGCGAGCAGTCCTACAAGGCCAGCCGCCGGGATAAGCAGTCCGAGGCCCAGCAGGATGAAGTTGTTGCGTGGCTGCACGTTCTCATTCAGGTAGTCGAGCCTGTCGGCCTGCTGTTGCCACTGAGGGGCAGTCGCGCCCGGAACGGTGCCTGCGGGAAACTGTGCCCGGACCTCAAACCCCTGGAACGCGGGCAAGTCGTGAACCCTGTACACCGCGCCGTTCGCCTGGGGCAGCTCTTCACCCCGAGCGCGCTCGGGATAGCTCTCTAGTTGCAGCTGTTGCGGCGGCACGTTACCCGGCAGGCGCAGCGTCACGGTGCTCTCCTCCACCGGGAAGCGGCGCTCATCCGGGATCGCTATCCATCTCAGCTGCTGATTATCAGGGTAGACGCGCACAACCCCCTCGACCGTGTACTCCAGCCTGAAGGTGCGCACATCGCCAGCCGTGGCAGGGGCGTACTGCCAGCTCACCTGCAGCTCGTCGCCCTGGCGCGCGATCTCGCTGGGGAGCGGGGTCACCTGCCCACCCGGCCCCACTTCCGATACCTGAACCCCCGTGATGTTATCCACCCTGTCGAGGGGAATCTTCCTTCCGCCGTTGCGCCAGAAGCCGGACAAGTAGCGTATACGCTGGGTCTCCGTCACGCGCACGCGCCCGTTCGGCTGCACGTTCAGGTCCACATCGTAGCGCTCCCATACCAGGTTCTTCGTCTCCTCCTGCGCGCTCGCAGGCAGAGCCAGGATGCACAGCGCAGCGGCGAAGAACGCTAGGAGCCGCGCGAGCCCAAAGATTCTCATCTAGCCTACCCGTCTTCCTTGAGTTATCCGAGCCAAAGCGAGCAGTGCGAGGACTGCGCACGCCCCGACCGATGACAGCCCCAGCACGGTCCGAATTGGCTTCCTGTACTCCACCGCCCAGGCGAAGGCCGGGCGAAGCGGCTCCAGCGCAGCGGAGGCCCGGTACCACAGCGGCCGTCGTGTGTCCGCCGGACTTCGGCCCACGCCGTTTCTAACACCAAGCGGAGACTCTATCCCCGCGCCGGGTATGGCATCAAGCGGACCGAGTTCCGCCAGCCCCACGGAGAGTACTAGAACTCCGTCGTCGGTGTCCTGCACCAGCGTAGCGGGAACAGTGAGCGGGGATGCCGAGCCGGGCACTGTGACGCGCAGCGTCAACAGATCACCGCTGGCGGGGTCATAGTCGGCGCCCTGCAGCGTGCCTATCCGCCCCTGGCGTCCGTACACCGGCGTGCCCCCACGAAGCGCCGCATCCCTGGAACCATGCCCCATACCTGCTCGTCCCTGCAATCTATCATCCGGACGCTCAGCTCGCACCGAGGCGTCGTGTGCTATCTATACAACGAATGTGGGAGACGGTTTGTCACGTCACCTGACGCTCTCGTAGCTCGTCTCCCCGGTGTCTACTCTGTAGACAGCGCGTGCTACCGTCCGCTTATCCACCTCATTATAGGCTATGGCCTCCACGTCCCGGTTCGGAAAGGCGGAAGCCATCCCGAGCGCGAGCTGAAGCATTATCTCGCGCAACGTCTCGCCCTCGACGCCCGGCCGCAGCACGACTCCCAGTATCTGGTCGTCGCGCACCCACGCATCTGTGAGCGCCTCTCGTCGAGGGTCCTTCGCGAGCAGGCCGCGCGCATGTTCGGCTCCATCAGGGGTATTCCCGTTCTGGGGCACATAGATGCTCGGATAGGAGCGTTCGGCGCTCTGGTAATCAGGCAGCGGCTCTGCCCCGCACGCGACAAGAGTTAACAGACCCGTCAGGAGTACGGCGAGCCACACAAGGGGCATTCCCAAAGACGGACGGGTGTGGAACACTACGGTCGCGTCGGCCCCTCGCTGCGGTGCCCGCGCTGGCGCGGTTGCTCCGTCCAGTTCCTGAGGTCCACCTCGCCCGCCGTCGCGTTGACGTAGACGGTATCCGGACGGATATCGTGTACGTCCTCGTACGGGATGTACAAGTCAGAATGCATGAGGCCCCGCCGGACCGTGAAGTAATCGCCCGAGGTATCGCCCACATCCCCGATTTTGTGATTGTCCAGCGTGTGAACATCCTGCCCAGCGCGGACCATTGGGGTTCCCTGAGCTACCCTGTGCTCCGACGCGCTCGTATCCGAGCCATGGTCGGGAGCGTTATGAGGCAGGCTCCCTGGAGCGTACGATGGCTGCGCCTCCGGTTCGGGGATGTCTTCGGTCCTCTGCACGTTCACCGCGTTATTCTCTCGCATGAGCGCCTCGATCCTCTCGCTCGGTACAATCCTTCCCAGCACCGTCACCAGTACATCGCCCTGCTCTACCCGACGTTCGGAGTCCGCATCGAAGTTGAGTCCCGCGATGCCGCCCAGCAAGCCGAGCAGCGCCGCGCCAATTGCCACGCCCGCTGCGGTTGCGCCCGCCGCGTATTCCGTGGCAAGGCGCCCGACGCCGAACAGGTCAAACAGACCGAGCGAGAGCAGCCACCCCGCCAGTCCTCCCAGTATCGCTCCGCTCGCCGCTCCCGTAATGGCTCCCGCCGCCACATCGTCCCTGTCCTTCTCCTTGCCCCGCTCGATGTGTGGCTGCTCGAAGATTACGGAGATGTCCGATGGCGGAACACCCAGCGAACGGATATGAGCTACGGCACGCTCGGCGTCCGCGGCGGTATTAAAATCTGCCATCACTCCCTGCGCCATAGACGCGGATGCCTCCTTGAGGTGTTGATGGCTGCCATTATACGCTGTTGAGATACAGACTTGCCCGCAGTCTCCGTACAAGGTGTAGTGAGAAGCCCTCGGTTCGAAAGGGCTGACGATGGCTCGGCCTATGCCTGAGCAGGTGGGCGTGCAGGCTACTGCGTAGTCATAGTGCCGGCGCCGGCCTGGCCTCGAATCACTCCCTCTGGGCCGTCTACCTCAACTACCTCCCGGCGCACCATCTCGGTTATCTGGCGCTGCTCCGTCTCCATGCGCTTCGTCAGTCGCAGCTCGCCGGTGACCACCTTACGGCGTATCACCTCGAGCCTCTCGGAGATGATGGGTATCACAATAGTGTCGCCCTCGTTATGAGGCGCGTCGTCGCCGGGCTGCCACGCACGCTCGACGGCCACCTGCTGCACGTCATACACCTCACGATTGACATCCACGGTGAGGGTCTGCGGCTCCTCGACCACCCTCTTGCGTACGTTGATGCTGCCGACCTCGGAGAGTGTCTTCTCAACCCGCAGGTTCTCCTCGAAGCGCTCCACGCGCAGCGTGTCGCCCACGTCCAGGTCGGGGCCTTGCAACTGGAAGCTCTGCGCGGCTGTATAGTCCGCTGGCATGTCCCCCCAGGTAGTGGACTCGATTGTCTGGGCGCTCAGCTTAAGGCGTATCTGGTCCCCCTGAACGGAGCCGACAAGGTCACCTGGTACCCTCACCTGGCCGTTGTTGAGCAACAGCCTGTAGTTCTGTCCATCCGGCGAAACGAGGACCTGCTCAACCGTCCCCAGATCGACCCCGCTCATGTCCTGCACCCGCATACCGGGTCGAATCGTCGCTCCCTGCTGCAGCATCGAGGTTCTCCTTCGTCGTCAGCTCTCGTGCAAGTTAGTTGTGCCTGCCGCCGCGGTGCATATTTCGTGCCAGGTACGGACAGGGAAATGGCACATATCTTGCGCTTGGGCAGGCGGTGCGGGCGACTGCACGAAACGTGGGTGGTGCAACGTACAAGGAGGGATTATAGGAGTGGCGAGATTACAAGGTCAGAGGGGCGGGGGGGGAATCCTGTGGTTCATCATCGCACTTATCGTGCTAATACTGCTGTACCTGCTCCTGCTGGCCCCGTTACTGAACCTGCCCGGAGACAACATCCTGAATCTGTTCAACCTGTAAGGTACACGGTTGCGTTTGCGGACCGGAATCCGGGTATCGAATAGCTGATGCGTCAGCTGAAGGGAGGAATCGTGGAGCACAATCTGACACCAGGCGGTCTACGGAATCCGGGAGGCTGCTGCAGCTGTACATCCCTAGGGCTAGTTGCAATGCTCGCGGTAGCGCTGGCGGCTATAGTTTCAGGTAGGAGGAGGTAATTATGTTGGGGTTTATTGTCCTGTTGATAGCAGGGGCCATAGTGGGTGCAATAGCAGACGCGATTGTACCCGGAGATGTCGCTGGTGGCATTATCGCCACTATACTACTGGGCATAGTGGGAGCCTTGATTGGTGGGTTTCTGTTTGGTAAATTTGGCCCGGCAATAGGCCCGGTGTCGATTATACCCGCGATTATCGGTGCCGTGATACTCGCCTTCCTCGTCAAGTTCGTCATGGGACAGATGAGCGGCAGGCGAACCTAGCAGGTACGACCTTCGCAGCGTATTCGTGAGGAGTGTGATATATGAGCAGACTCGTGACGGCACTCAGGTGGTTCGCCTACGGGCTGGCGCTGGGTATCCTGTTCGCGCCACGGAGCGGGCAGGAGACGCGGCGGCAGTTGATTCAGTCCGTCAGCACCTACCTGAGCCAGGCGTTCAGCAGCGGTGGGCAGGCGCTTAACCAGGCAGCACAGCAGGCAAGCCAGGCGACTCAGCAGGCTGGGCAGTCGGCACAGCAGGCCAGTGACCAGGTTACACAGTCGAGGGTCCAGGTCCAGGAATCCTCTGGCAGTTCGTCCACTACTTTCGGTGGCGGACCTGCGTAGCCCAGAGGGCAACTATCCGCTACCGTGGCCCATGGGGGCGTAGCCGATATTCAGAACGGCTGCGCCCCTCTTTGTCCCGGCGCGCTGCCCACATTATGTTGGAGAGAGCATGATACCGATATCTGATGCCAATCGTGCCCTGCGATTCCCATTCGTAAACCTCGGACTAATCATCCTCAACATCCTTGTATATATCTATCAGGTCTCTCTAAGTGGTTCTCTCACTCTCAGCCAGACTTCACCTGCTCTCCTACAGTTCTTCTACGAGTGGTCGGTGATACCAGCGGAGTACACTTCCGGTCGGACAATACTGCCTGACCCGCCGGTCATTTTCCTCACGCTGCTGAGCGCCATGTTCATGCACGGCAGCCTGCTGCACATTGGCAGTAATATGCTCTTCCTGTGGGTGTTCGGGGACAACGTGGAGTCGAACATGGGGCACCTGAAGTACCTGGTGTTCTATCTCATCTGCGGCATTCTCGCGAGTGGCGCGCACATCCTGTTCAACATAGGGGATCGCACACCCAGCCTCGGCGCAAGCGGGGCGATCGCGGGGGTGTTAGCCGCGTATCTGGTCCTGTTCCCACGCGCCCAGGTGCGCACGCTGCTTATCCTGTTCATATTCATCACGATGACACGTGTCTCCGCGGTGTTCCTCATCGGCATCTGGTTCCTTCTGCAGTTCCTGCAGGGTCTCGCCGAACTCGGGCTCCCCAGGCCCGAAGGGGCGGGCGGTGTGGCAGTGTGGGCGCATGTCGGCGGCTTCATCGCTGGCTTCCTGCTCGTGTTCGTGTTCCGTGGCCCGCGCAAGCGCTTCGAGCACGGCGACTACGTCGCCGGCCCGCCACGGACAGGATATTACGGCTAGACGGGGCGGGCGATTGTCGTCGTTTCTACGCCTCGGGTAGCACGCAGTGAGATGTATGGGCAGCCATGACCTTTGACCACGGCTGCTGCTCTGTCACAATTGATCTCAGCACGGCGCGGAGGGTTGACCC
>JADDPP010000332.1 GCA_016781845.1 Rubrobacter sp. | reverse complement strand
ATGAGATACGCGTTGCTGCGCTTCATGTACATGCGGGCGGTGACGTGGAGCGTTCGCCACAGGTGGACGATCGGGCCCACATAGGTTGCGGACCCCGGGACGCTCACTCGAACCCCCTGCCGGCGATGGCGAGGAACGCGTCCTCGAGGGTCGGCTCCACCACCCGTACGGCGCTGACCGCTGCGCCGAAGCCGCGCAGGACGGCGAGCGTCTCGTCCAGCGTGGAGGCGGTATCGCCGCAAAGGATGGTGAGCTCTGTGCCGCCTCCATCACAGAACGCGGAGGTGACGCCCCGGACGCCGGGCAGGCGCGAGATTTGCGACTCCACTATGGGCATGTGCCCGTCGAGTGGCGACCGGGTCGAGACCACGACCCGACGCTCGGCCGCGACGCGCGCCTTGAGCTCACGCGGGCTGCCCTGAGCGACGATGCGCCCCTGGTCCACGATGGCGATCTCGCGGCAGAGCTGATTGGCCTCGTGCATGTCGTGGGTGGTGAGCAGGACGGTGTGCTGGGGCACGAGCGCCGCTATGGCGGCACGCATATCCACGGCGGCTGCAGGGTCCAGCCCGATCGTCGGCTCGTCGAGGATGAGGATGGGCGGGTCGTGTAGCAGAGACTTTGCGAGGTGCAGCCGCTGCTTCATCCCGCGCGAATAACCTTCCACGCGCTCGTCCGCGCGGTCGCGCAGGTTTACCAGGTCGAGCAACTCCCCCGTCCTGCGGCGCAGGGACTGCTTCGTCATCCCGTACAGGGTGCCGAAGTAGACGAGATTGTCACGTGCGGACAGCTTGCCGTACAGGCCCCGGTCGCCGCCCAGGACGACGCCAAGCTGCCGGCGAACCGCACGGTCGTCGCGTGCTACATCGTAACCGCCGACCGTAGCGGTGCCGCTCGTCGGGATGAGCAGCGTCGAGAGCATCTTGATGGTAGTCGTCTTTCCCGCGCCGTTCGGCCCCAGCATGCCGAAGATCGTCCCGCGAGGCACGCCGAAGCTGATGTCCTCGACGGCGACGACGCTCCCACGGTGGCGCGAGAACCTTCGGCCCTTGCGGTACACGCGGTGGAGCCGCTTAGCGTGTATCGCACACTCGACCTCGGGTACCCGCTGGTCGTCTCGGACCATTGCCTGCCTCCTGTATAACCCAGAGGGGTGCTACGAGGTCACGGGGTGACGTTCGCCCACACAGCATAACACGGCGGCACGCGAAAATCTACTATTGTGCAGTTATCAATAGAGACTTCGCATCGTCTACTTAATATTAGTTTCACAGACGGCCGGGGCGCAAGCGATGGAGACAGGATCGAAACGTGCTCCGACAACCGCGCTTCCGGCTAAACACCCCTGTCCGGGCCAGCGACGGGCAGCAGTCGCCCGGTCATCCACCGAACATCCTGACCCGCTGTCCCGCGCCTCTGCTCACGGCGCGGGTGTACACCTCGTGCGCGAGCACCACATCCTCGCCCGCCACCCCGTGAGACTTGAACAAGGTTATATCGGTCTCCGCGGCACGCCCTCGGATGCACCCGCTGACCACGTCCGCCAACTCCACTACGCGCTCCCACGCGAGCAGGCCGCGGTCTATGGCGGGCAGCAGATCGCCGCCCTCGATGCGCGCCGACTCCAGCGCGTCAGCTACGACGAGCGACGACCGGCGCACCGTCTCGAGGTCCACCTCCGCCTTGCTCGCGAAGTTGGAGCCTACAGCGTTCACGTGGGTGCCGGGACGCAGATGCTTGCCGTCGAACACGGGCCGAGTCGAGCTGGTGGCTGTGGTGACGATGTCGCATTCGAGCGCCTCATCCGGTGCCGCGGCAGGCTCGACCCGCAGGCCCGTCCGCTCAGCCATCCGCGCACAGAACCGCGCGAGCTTCTCCGAATCCCCCGAGTACACCCGCACGAGCTCCAGCTCACGCGCCCCCGCGACAGCCTCAAGCTGCGTCGCCGCCTGAACGCCACTTCCGAACAGACCGAGTGTGCGGGCATCCTCCCGCGCCAGGTACTTGGTTGCCACTCCACTCGCCGCACCCGTCCGCAACGCACCCAACCTGCCCGCCTCGATAATGGCAAGCAGCTCAGACGTCGAAGCACTGTACAGCAGCACCGTGAAGTTTACCCCGCCGGGCGATACCGGGTACGCCTTGAGCCCCATCACGTCACGCCCCGGCACCGCGGAGAACATCACGTTCAGCGTCCCCTTCCTGCTGCCGACCCTGCGGCGCGGCTGGTTCGAGGGCCTGTCGCGTCCGGTATACGCGAACAGCTCCTCCACGAGTGAGAGTGCATCCCCCATGGACAACAGCGCATCCACCTCGGCCTCGGAGATAAGCAGCGGCATAAGCGATCCTCCTTCCGGAGGCATTATAGGGCGCTCAGGCGTGCCGCTTCGAGCACTGGTCGGGTGGCTAACGATGGTGCGAGGGTCGTTACAGCGCGGTGGTCTTGCGCAGCTCCGTGATCTGGTCGCGAAGCATGGCCGCCTTCTCGAACTCCATCGCCTTTGCGGCCGCCTTCATCTGCGACTCCAGGTCCTTGATGAGGCGGAACATGTCCTCGCGGGTGAGTGTGGCTGTGCCGCCCCCCGCGTCGTAGCCGGGCTTCGACTCCGCGACTGCCTTGACGCGCTCCGTCAGGTCGCGCACCTGCTTCACGATGCTAGCGGGCACGATGCCGTGCCGCTCGTTGTGCTCTGCCTGGATGCGGCGGCGGCGGTACGTCTCATCAATAGCTCTCTGCATCGAGCCCGTGACCGTGTCCGCGTACATGATGACCGTGCCGTCCACGTGCCGCGCCGCCCGGCCTATAGTCTGGATCAGCGAGCGGTCGGAGCGCAGGAAGCCCTCCTTGTCCGCGTCCAGAATAGCCACGAGCGACACCTCCGGCAGGTCCAGCCCCTCGCGCAGCAGGTTGATGCCCACCACCACGTCGTACACGCCGAGGCGCAGGTCGCGCAGGATCTCCACACGCTCGATAGCGTCCTGCTCGCTATGAAGGTGGTGGGTGCGGATGCCCATCTCCTTCAGGTAGTCCGACAACTCCTCGGCCATCCGCTTCGTGAGGGTAGTGACGATCGCGCGCTGGCCGTTCTTCACGCGCCGGGACACCTCCTCCAGCAGGTCGTCCACCTGCCCCTCTGTAGGCCGCACGCTGATCGGCGGATCAAGCAGGCCGGTGGGCCGGATGATCTGGTGGACGATGCGCTCGGAGTGCTCTTCCTCCCATGGACCCGGCGTTGCCGAGACGTATATCGCGTTCTTGATGTGGCCCTGGAACTCGTCGAACGTGAGCGGCCGGTTGTCGAACGCGGAGGGCAGGCGGAACCCGTGCTCGACGAGCACCTCCTTGCGGGCCCGGTCGCCGGCGTGCATCCCGCGCACCTGCGGCAGGCTTATGTGCGACTCATCCACAACCAGCAGGAAGTCATCAGGGAAGTAATCGAGCAGCGTCCACGGCTGCTCGCCTTCCTGACGCCGAGAGAGGTGGCGTGAGTAGTTCTCGATGCCGGAGCAGTAGCCTGCCTCCTGCATCATCTCGATGTCGTACAACGTGCGCTGGCGCAGGCGCGCGGCCTCGAGCACCTTGCCCTGGTCCTGCAGCTGCTTGTAGCGCTGGTCAAGCTCCTCGCGGATGTCCCTGATGCCGAGCTGCAGCTTCTCCTGGCTCGTCACGAAGTGCTTCGCGGGATAGATATCCACCCGAGGGCGGTCCGCAAGCACCTCGCCCGTCAGGGGGTCCACCTCTGTGATACGCTCGATCTCATCACCGAAGAACTCGACGCGGACCGCTATCTCCTCGTACGCCGGATGGATCTCGAGCGTATCCCCCCGCACGCGGAAGTTGCCACGAGCGAGACTCTGGTCGTTGCGGTTGTACTGCAGGTCAACCAGGCGGCGGATCAGCTTGCCCATTCGCTGGTCCTCACCGCGCTTGAGTGTGACCACAAACTTACCGTACTCCTCGGGGGAACCGAGGCCGTAGATGCACGAGACGCTCGCGACGATCACGACATCGCGGCGCTCGAACAATGCCATCGTCGCGGCGTGCCGCAGCTTGTCGATCTCCTCGTTGATGTCGGAGTCCTTCTCGATGTACGTGTCCGTGCGCGCTATGTACGCCTCCGGCTGGTAGTAGTCGTAGTAGCTGACGAAGTACTCAACCGCGTTGTTCGGGAAGAAGTCCTTGAACTCCTGGTAAAGCTGCGCCGCGAGGGTCTTGTTATGAGCGAGCACAAGCGTCGGCTTCTGCAGCCGCTCGATCACGTTCGCTACCGTGAACGTCTTGCCCGTGCCGGTCGCGCCGAGAAGCGTCTGGTGACGCTCGCCGGCCTGAACGCCTTCTACAAGCTGATCTATGGCGCTCGGCTGGTCGCCCACGGGTCGCAGGTCGGAGACAATCTGGAGTTCGGGCATGGGGTTACACCTAACGTGTTCTGAGGAGAAGTTTACAACTACATTATACTGCACCCACGGTCACGACCGAGCATGCCATACCGCGCCGCGGGGTGATCTCATCATCGCCAGTACAACACGCATTCTTTACTGTCCAGGCAAATCTATGGCTGCGCCCGCTGCCGCAGGAACGCAAAAAGGGGCGGGTCGTAGACCCGCCCCTTGATAGTGCCGATACTGCTACTTGACGTCGGCCTTCGCGCCAGCGTCCTGCAGCTTGGCCTGCGCCGCCTGGGCCTCCTCGCGGGGGACGGCCTGCCGCACGGGTGCGGGCGCCGACTCCACCAGGTCCTTCGCCTCCTTGAGGCCGAGAGACGTAAGCTCGCGGACCGCCTTGATGACCGCGATCTTGTTCGGGCCGATGTCGGTGAGCACCACGTCGAACTCCGTCTGCTCCTCTACCGGCTCCGCAGCCGCGCCATCACCTGCCGGCCCTGCAGCCGCGACCGCTACGGGCGCCGCCGCCGTTACGCCGAATCTCTCCTCGAGAGCCTTGACGAGCTGCGAGAGCTCGAGCACCGTCATGTTCTCGATAGCCGCTATCATGTCCTGCTGAGACATTGCCATTGTAGTTGTCCTCCTAAGATGCTACTGCTCCTGCCGGCTCCTCCGGCTCTCCACCCAACTGGTCTATCCGCGCCTGTAGTACGTACGCGATGGAGCTGATGCTGGCGTTCAGTACGCCAACCAGGCTCGCGATGGGCGAGTTCAGCCCACCCAGCACCCTCGCGATCAATACTTCGCGCGGCTCGATCGTCGCCAGCGACTGCACGTCCGCGGCACTGATCGGGCGCTTGTTCAGCAGCCCTGCCTTGATGCTCAAGATCCTGCTAGTGCGCGCGAAGTCGTTGAGCACCTTTGCGGGGGCCGCCGGGTCGCCGAACGCGAACGTGAGCGCTGTGGGTCCCTCGAGCGACGGCTCCAACCCCTCGACACCCGCGTTCCGGGCCGCCAGGGTCGTAAGGGTGTTCTTCGCAATGTGGTACTCCGCGTCGGCTCCACGTAGCTGCGCGCGCAGGTTCGTGAGCGCGGACACCGAGAGACCGCGATAATCCGTCAGGATTACAGCGCTCGACCGGTCTATCAGCTCCTGCAGCTCCGCGACCGCCTCTTCCTTTCGTGCTGTTGGCATTTAGCTTTACCTCCTTTCCTTCGAGATTTACAGATCATCAATCACCCGACCATAAGCAAAAAGCCCTCGCACGCCTGATGAGGTCGTGCAAGGGCTTGAAGGCAGGCGAACCTGCCACTCGAAACGCCTCCCACACCTCGGCTGGCTTTTCTGTTTAAGCACCCTTCACGGATGCGCCAACTGTCTCAGGTCCGGTGATTAGTCTGGTTATTCAGTTGTCAAGTGGCGGCGTGCTACGCCGCCTGTGCCTGGCCCGCAAGCGCGAGAGTCGAGGCCACGTCGAGCGGGATGCCCGGTCCCATCGTGCTTGTCAGCGTCAATCCCCGCACGAAGACTCCCTTTGCGCCCGTCGGCCGGTTGCGCTGGATCGCGTCCACAAGGGCCGTGAGGTTCTGCCTGAGCTTATCCTCATCGAAGCTCGCCTTGCCGATAGGCACATGAAGCAGACCCGTGCGGTCGTTACGGAACTCTACCCTACCCTTGCGCACCTCGTCAATCGCACGCGGGAGGTCCTGCGGCTGCACTATGGTGCCGCTGCGAGGGTTGGGCATAAGGCCCCTGCGGCCCAGGATGCGCCCGAGCCTGCCGACTCTGCCCATCATATCAGGCGTCGCCATGGCTACGTCGAAATCCGTCCACTCACCCTCGATCTGCCGGATCAGGTCATCAGCGCCGACGTACTCGGCCCCAGCCTGCTCCGCGATGCGCGCCGCATCCCCCTGCGCGAACACGAGAATCCGCACGGGCTTGCCAGTGCCGGCAGGCAGCGTGGCGGTATTCCGGACCTGCTGATCCGCGTGGCGCGGGTCAATGCCGAGCCGCGCGTGCAACTCCACCGTCGGGTCAAACTTGGCGGTCATCTCCGCCGTCTGCTTGACGAGCCTTATCGCCTCGTCAGGAGTGTAGAACCGCTCGCGGTCCACCAGCTTCGCGGCTTCCTCGTATCTCTTGCCTCTATGTGCCAACTGTTCTCATCCTTTCGTGGTGCTAGCGGACGGGACTCCGTCCTTCCACCGGGGCGCTAGCTCAGAGCTAGGCCGCCACCTCTATACCCATGCTCCGGGCCGTGCCCTCGATCATCTTCATCGCCTGGTCAATATCGTACGCGTTCAGGTCCTTGAGCTTGAGCTCAGCTATCTCGCGCACCTGGTCGCGCGACACACGTCCGACGGTCTGCTTATTCGGCACCCCGGAACCCTTGTCAACGCCCGCCGCCTTGCGGAGCAGGTCCGCCGCGGGAGGAGTCTTCGTCACGAAGCTGAACGAGCGATCCTCGAAGATCGTGATCTCGACCGGGATCACGTTGCCCGCCTGCGCGGCGGTGCGCTCGTTGTACTCCTTGACGAAGTTCATGATCGCTACACCGTGCTGGCCGAGCGCGGGACCGACCGGGGGCGCTGGGGTGGCCTTGCCCGCCGGTATCTGCAGCTTGACTATCGCCTTGACCTTCTTCGCCATTATGCCTCTCGTACTGTCGCGTGTCTTACGCTACTATCTTCTCGACCTGAAGGAAGTCGAGCTCCACCGGGGTCGAGCGGCCGAAGATGCTGATGAGCACCTTCACCTTGCCCTTCTCCTCGTTTACATCGTCTACCGTGCCCTCGAAGTCCGCAAACGGTCCGTCCGTAATGCGCACAGCCTCGCCGATGTTCAGCGCCATCTTGACCTTCGGCGGCTCCTCGTCCATACGCTTGAGGATGCGGTTCACCTCGCGCTCCTCCAGCGGAGTGGGCTTGTTGCCGAACCCGACGAAGCTGGTCACACCCGGCGTGTTGCGCACAACGTACCAGGAGGAGTCGTCCATTTCCATCAGCACAAGCACGTAGCCCGGATACACCTTGCGCTGGACGGTGTGCCGCTGGCCGTTGCGAATCTCGATCTCCTCGACCGTGGGCACCAGGATCTGCTCGATCTTGTCCGCGAACCCCATAGTGTCAACACGGTGCTGCAGGTCGCGCTTCACCTTGTCCTCGTAACCGCTGTACGTGTTGATAACGTACCATCGCTTCCCGGACTCTGTTGAAAGCTCATGCTCGGTCGCCGTTGTCGTCGTCTCGTTGCTCATGTCTTTACCTTTACAGACCAACCAGCTGACTGTACAGCCAGAAGAACGCCCGGTCGACCACGATCCCAAGGAAGAAAGCCAGGACTATGGAGAGCGCGATCACTACGAGCGTGAGGCGCACGGTCTCTTCCCGCGTCGGCCAGGTAATCTTACGCAGCTCGGTGCGAGTATCCTGAACCGTGCGGTTGAGGTTCACCCGCGCCGTCCTCGCTGCGATGGGACGCCGGGTTCGTAGAACCTTCACCTACCGGGTCTCCCGGTGCAGCCGCTGACACCGGCAGCGCGGGCAGAACTTCTGAAGCTCCAGCCTGCCGGGATCGTTGCGCCTGTTCTTCTGACTCGTGTAGTTCCGCTCGCGGCACTCTGTACACGCCATCGTGATTACTCCGCGATCTGCCTTCTTCGCCATTTGTCTAACCTACCTGACGGCCCCCTCTCGGGGGCCGCAACTATACTCTGAATACCAGTCCTACTTGAGGATCTGAGTAAC
>JADDPP010000470.1 GCA_016781845.1 Rubrobacter sp. | reverse complement strand
GCCAGGTAGACTGGCGTGGTGACCCTACGCACTTTGGCCTTCCAATGGAGGGGCAGGGGCTGAGCCACTACAAGTTCTCCAACGGCGTGCATGGCCTGCTGGTGACAGGGTTTGAAGCAGGCTGGGAAGCTCAGAACCGCCTTGTCGGTGAGGAAGGCGTCATCGAGGTGGGGCACACCAGCGGCGTCCCGCTGCGGGTCTGGGGCAGCGGTCAGGCCGGGTGGCAGACTGTGGACGTTAAATCGGACTCGAACAGCCTGGACCTCGTGCAGCAGGGCATACTCGACCTTGTGGACGCGCTCAAGAGCGGGCGGGAGCCGGAGCTTGCGGGGCGCCGGGCGCTCCAGGCGACCGAGCTGATCTTCGCCACCTACGAGTCGAGCCGCAGGCGCGGCCGCGTCGAGCTACCACTAAGCCTTGACGACTCGCCATAGACCCTGACCTTCTCCAAACCCTTGCCAGAGCGGGCAGACTCTTGTAGAGACGCTTCCCGCTCTGGGCATCAGCGTTGCGCGACCGATATGACCTCCACGTAGGGGGACGCGCGGACTGACCGCGAACTTTGCAGCACTCTTGCTGTACGTTGCGACGGTATCAGACCCACCTCCGAACCCTGCCCTTGTAGCGCAGATACTCCTCCCCAAACTTCTGCTCTAGGTATCGCTCCTCGCGCTCGATAACCCCGCGCTGTATGATGAGAAGCGTCATGGGAAGCAACAGCATCGGCCAGAGCGTGTTTACCAGGCTGGCGATGCCTGTGTAGATCATCGTGAAAGTAAGATAGCTCGGGTTGCGGCTCCATCGGAACGGTCCGGAGGTAACAACCCTTGCCACCGGCCTCGTTGGGTTGATCGGTGTTCGAGCGCGCGCCATGGTAAGAACGAACCAGATCTCTACGACGGTCGCGCTCCCTAGAAGCGCCCAACCGAGGATGCGCGCCAACCTTCGCGGCCGGAACGCCACCGGCAGCACGCGATGCAACCGCAGGCCCACAAGCAGCGGCGCGAGGTATATCAACCGCGGGGGCGCAATCACCTCTGCATTATCTCTCACACTCTCTTCCGTCCCTTCCCTCTTTCGTGTCCAGCGATTCTATCCCGCTATGAGACCCTCATAACACCCGCTCCGCCGCAAAAACCGTGCTCTCATCCACCTGTAGAGACGTAGCACGCTACGTCTCCGTCTTCTTCTCCGTCCCCCCGGCTACGCTCTCTTCGCAGCAGTTGACGTTTCCCGCCAGCGCGTTGTATCTTGCATGCAGCGCAGATCTCCCAAAAGCCCCGCGGATACAACTAGAAAGAGCGTCCGCATGCCCAGCGATGGCTCGCCCCTGTTCCCGGCTACGGGCAAGGACGGCGTCAGGCACGTCTCCCCCACCGATGTCTCCCAGTTCATCCGTCTCGAGCAGTGCGAGCGTTACCTGCGCCTTCGCCTCCACGAGCGCACCGTCAACCGCCGCTTCATGGAGGACTACGGGGTCGTTCCCCAGCGCATCCCCCCGCTCCTCACCCGCTCCGGCGCATTATTCGAGCAGCAGATAGAGGAGGCGGTCGCGGCGAGGTACGACAGCGTCAACTTCTTCGCGGGCAGCAAGCGCACCGGGCAGCGCGCCCCTGACAACGACCGTGTCGCTACCCTCGCGCGCGACCTCCCCCCCGGCGATGTGCTCGTGCTCTTCCAGGCAAGGCTCGAGGTTGAGGTAGAGGGCTGGAAGATGCGTGGCGATGCGGACATCCTCCGCCTGGAGCGCGACCGCGAGGGAAGCCTGCGCGTGCTCATCGCGGATATGAAAGCCTCCGCGACCGCGAAGATAGAACACAGGCTGCAGGTGGCGTTCTACCACGAGATGCTCGCCACTCTCCTCTCCGAGCACGCCGTTCCCTGCGACGAGATACTCATCGGAATCCTCTACCGCGGCGGCCCCGAAGAGACCGGGCAGAACCTCGGCCTCGAAGACATGGCCGAGCGCGAGAAACAAGCGAGGCAGGCTGAAGCGTACTTCGGCGCCCGTGACGCCCTGCTCGAGATCGTGCCGGACAAAGCCGCGTACCTCGGCTCCGTCCGCGACCTCGTGACCGCCCCGGACTCCACCGCTGAGCGCGTCCGCACCGCGCCCTTCGTGGAAGTCCCGTACCATCTGACGTACAAGTGCGACGGCTGCCTCTACAACGAGCTCTGCATGAAGTGGAGCGCGCAGCACGACGACCTCTCCCTCCTGCCCCACCTCGCCACGCAGGAGAAGAGCGCCCTGCGCGCGCGTGGCATAACCACCATGCGCGACCTTGCCACTCTCAAACAGTTCCGGCAGGGAGGCGAGTCCGACGCCCCAGATGGTCGGGAGCTCGTGCCCTCGCCCGGCAGGGAGGCGCTTGCGCGAAAGCTCGCTACCACCTGGCCTCTGGGCCCGCGCATTGACGAGCTGGTACACAGGGCGCGGCGCTACCGCAAGTTCAAGCGAGACCCCATTGACGCGCTCTCGTATATCCCGAGCAAGGGCTACGGCTCGCTGCCCTACTCGGATGCCCGTCAGAACCCCAACCTCGTGCGCGTATATATAGATGCCCAGCACGACTACCTTCACGAAGGCCTCTACATGCTCGGCGCGCTCGTGGTTGGATGCGAGAACGGAGAGCCCCGCCCGGAGCGCCGCCGCTCGATAGTCCACCTCACCAGCGGCCCGCCCGATACTCCGGAGAAGGAAGAGGAACTACTCCTGCGGTGGATAACGGATGTCACCCGCGCCATAGTGGAGCTAGCAGCGGCCGACAAGGAGGGGAAGCCACGCGCGCCCATCCACCTGGTCTTCTACGACGGTCTCGAGCAGCGCCTCCTGCTCGAGGGCCTGGGCCGCCACCTCAACAGTGTGCTGGGAGCTACCCCGCTCTACGACTTCGTCACCCAGCTCGCCGCGTTCGACTCGCCCATCGCGACGTTCCTGGATGCTGAGATACGGGAGCTGAAGAACTACCCGATGGTCTGCCAGAGCTTGCAGGCCGTGGCCGCGTACCTGAAGTTCGACTGGAACTCCCCCGAGCCGTACCGAGACCTCTTCCGTGAGCGTCTGTTCGACTTCTGGGGCAAGCTCGACGGAGATGAGGCCCCGGCCACTGGCGAGAGCCCCTGGTACACCAACCGCGCCCGCTTTGGCAGCAACATCCCGCTCGAGCATGCGTACGCCGCCTGGGGAGAGCTCGACTCCGAGCTCGCCAGGCGGGGACGTGAGGCGGATGATGGCGCGCAGCCACTGCAGGCCTCTCAGCGCGCGGACGCCCACCAGTACGCCCCGTACCGCAAGACCACCCGCGCTCTACTGACCGGCTTTCAGGCCCGAAGGCTCGAGGCGCTGGAGTGGGTGGCGAAGGACTTCAAGGGGAACAAGCAGACCGAGAAGAGCCTGTTCGAGCTGCCCAACCTGGCTGACTTCGAGGAGAAGGCGCGCACGCTCGCCCACGCGCTCGATGAGTTCGTTACCATCGAGCGCCACGTTGCCCTTGGCGACTGGAAGCGCGCCCGCCTCGCCCCGCCCGAGCGCCGGGTGCTGGCCGGTGACACTCTCCTCGCCCGCTACCATGAGGAGGACCAGGAGGGCGACACGGCCGAGCGCAATCGCGAGAACGAGGAGAGGCGCAAGCTCAAGGAGCAGTACGTCCAGGATTTCTGGAAGGCCAACCCCAACGCGAGGAGGCTCGCTCTCCCCGCCGACCAGAGGGTTGCGAGCAACTGGTCGCAGGAAGGGATGCGCTTTCGTCTGCGCCTGGACTGCGGGGGGGTGGACTGCGACCCCGACGAGGCGCTCCGGCTCTCCGACCTCCGCGAGGGCAACCGCGTCGTCGTCTCCCCGCGCACCTCGGTTGACGAACGCCTGCCGGTTGAGGAGCGGGTACCCTACACGCCCACCCCGAAGCAGATGCTGTACGGCACCCGCGCCGAGATTACAAGGCTCGACCCAAAGAACGGCTGCGTGGAGATTGTCATGCGGGCCTCCTTCGGGAACGCCGGGAACACGCGGACCTTCTTGTTCGGCTCCATAGACCGCCCCCTCATCCCCGGCGAACTGTACACGCTGGACGAGGACCCGAACGACATTTACGGCTACTGGGGCTGCAAGGTCGTCGAGGGGCTGGTGCAGGGAGGGCGCAACGCCCTGTACGACCGCATCTCCCGCCCCTCTGAGGTGCGCACGGCGTGGACGGATGTCGCGGCAGAAGGGCAGAGGCGCTTCCGCGAAGGACTGCAGGCGCTTCACGAGGCAGGCGCGCTGCACGACTTCGAGCCCTCCAAGCGCGAGTACATGGGCTCGCACGGCGATACGCCAACCCTCCTCGTGCAGGGACCGCCTGGCACCGGCAAGAGCTACACGACCGCATTTGTGCTCTTCGCCCGCATCCAGGGCGCGATGGCCGCGGGACTGGAGTTTCGCGCACTCGTCTCGTGCAAGACGCACGCTGCGACGGACGTGCTCCTGGAGAACCTTGTCCGCGTGCAGCAGGACCTGGAGAGGTGGCGCCTTACCTATCCAGAGATCTTCCATGCGTATTTCGACCCTCGCCTGCGCGATGTGCCGCTCTACCGCCTCAGGCCGCGCGGAGGTGTGCCCGATGGCGTCACCCCCCTGCACAAGGATGACGACAAGCCCAAGGGTGAGCCCCGCGCCGCCGACCGAATCCAGGGCCAGCCGTGGTGCGTCGTCGCCTCCACCCCCGGTGCTATCTACCAGACCATCAAGGACCGGTGGCCCAGGGCCCTCTTCGGCCACGATCTCGTCCACTGCCTCGTGCTCGACGAGGCGAGCCAGATGAACCTCCCAGAGGCCGCGATGGCCGCGCTCCCACTGCGCGCCGACGGGCAGCTCATCGTCGTGGGCGACCACCGGCAGATGCCGCCCATAATCAAGCACGACTGGGAGGCCGAGCCCCGGCGCACCTTCCAGCAGTACCGCTCTTACGAGTCGCTCTTCCTCACGCTGCTCCCCCTCGTTCCGCAAAAGCACATGATTAAGTTCGAGGAGAGCTTCCGGTTGCACTCGGACATGGCCGAGTTCCTGCGCCGCGAGGTGTACCGCCACGACGGCATCGAGTACCGCTCGCAGAAGCGAGATACGCTGCCGAGTTGGACACACCCCGACCCCTTCGTGGAGAGCGTGCTGCGTCCGGAGCAGACGATAGTGGTGGTCGTCCACGACGAGAGGGACAGCCAGCTGAGCAACCCGTTCGAGCGCGACCTCATCCGCCCCGTGCTCGAAGCGCTCGCCGCTCCGGATGCGTACGCGCTCGACTCCGAGAAGGGGATGGGCGTTGTCGTGCCCCACCGGGCCCAGCGCGTCCAGCTACAGGAGGCGGTGCCCGCCCTCGTCACGAAGGACCCCGAGACAGGCGTTGTCAGGACCTCGGCGGTGGACACCGTCGAGCGCTTTCAGGGAGGTGAGAGGAGGGCGATACTAGTGAGCGCCACGGAGAGCGACCGTGCGTACCTGCTCTTCTCCTCCGAGTTTCTGCTCGACCCGCGCCGCCTCACCGTCGCCCTCAGCCGCGCCAAGGAGAAGATGGTCCTCGTCGCCTCCCGCTCCGTCTTCGAGCTCTTCAGCGCCGATGAGGAGACGTACGCCAACTCCCAGCTCTGGAAAAACCTTCTTTGCCACACCTGCACCGAGTTGCTCTGGGAGGGAGAGAAGCAGGACACCCGCGTCCAGGTCTGGGGCAACGCGCCACGCCCCCCGCGGTAGGCATGCCATTCATCTCGCCGGTTGAGCCGGGGAGAGGCACACCATTCTCGCTGACTTCACTCAGGGCGCCGCGTTTCAGCGGGTGGACAAGCAAGCCATCGCCGAGTACGTGCTGGAGAACCCTGAGGTTCGCACCCGCCTACGCAACCTCAACTCCCTGCTCCAGCAGTACAACCTGCACTTCGGCTACCGAGTCTTCGATTAGATCGTCACGTTTCTCCTCAATGGGGAGGAAAACGGGATGTTCGACGGGCTGGATGGGGAGATGCCCTCCCTCGATGCCGCCGTGCTTATGAAGGTGCTCCCCAAGTTCCACGGCTCCCGCACCAGGCTCGAGGCGCCCCTCCAGGCCATCCTCGCTTGGTGCGCCAATCCCGATGCCCCAGACGTTGCACTGATAGTCGAGAACCTCGGCCACGTTGAAAGCGTTTACGACCTGACTGCGAAACTGAGCCGGTCCACCTATTGCTGCCCCCACACAGCCGGGCGCGTTGTCCGCATGCTTCAGGCCCTGTACACCGACGGCTTCGCCGCCTTCGGTTAGCACTACGTAGGGGCAGGTCCCCGTGCCTGCCCTTGCCCCTGCCGTCATGCCAACGTCGCCGTTGGAGGAAGTGGACGGGTTGCCCAGACGTTACGGAGACGTTGGGTGCAACGTCTCTACGTCGGCTGTCATCCTCTACGCGCGGATATGACGGCCAGATAGCCGCCGGAAGTGGGTGCCACAGACCTCTCATGCCGACTTTGTAATCGCCCTCCCCCCTCCCTCCCTGGCTTCCAAGACCACGTCCCACGGAATGATATAATTGCGAGCAAGGCGGATAGAGAGCGTTGGAAGCGAAGGATTAGATGGCGAACGAGGACCAGACGAACACATCCCTCCTGCATCTGCCCACGTCGGTCCAGGAGGCGGCGAATGAGGAGACCATAACCGGGGCCCTGCGCGAGGTGTACGACCCCGAGCTCGGCATCAACATCGTTGACCTCGGGCTCGTTTACGATACTCAGGTCGAGGACCGCCACGTTACAGTGCAGATGACCCTTACTTCCCTTGGCTGCCCTGCCGGCCCCCAGCTCGTCCAGGACGCGAAGGACGCCGTAAGCACGATAGAAGGCGTCGAGGATGTCACCGTTGACCTCGTCTGGAGCCCCGCCTGGAACCCCTCCATGATGAGTGAGGACGCGAAGCTCGAGTTGGGCTACCTGTAAGGATTCACCGCAGAGAGTGCAGAGATTGAGGAAAAGGAGTGGGGATGTACGTGACGGGACGAGGGAAGGATAGAGACCGAATACCTGTCCCGCGCTACTACCCATGCCTCTATACTCTCTGTGTCTCTACGGTAGCTCCCCCGGCCCAGGTCCCCCTATGACGAGCGTCGCAGGCAAGACGGCACAGCTCACCTCGCACCCCCCGGTACCCGGTGGGACCCTCCGCCTCCTACTTACGTGCCCCGACCACAGGGGGCTCATCTCGGCCATCTCCTCCTTTATCGCCATGCACAACGGCAACATCCTCAGCGCGGACGAGTACGTCAGCAACCCCGGCAGCGGCACGTTCTTCATGCGGATGGAGATAGAGGAGCATGGTTTTGGCCTCCGGCGCGACGAGTTCCCGGCGGCCTTCGCGCCCCTCGCCCGCCAGCACGACATCACCTGGCGCGTCGCCTTCTCCGACACTCCAAAGCGCATGGCGATCATGGTCTCGCGCTACGACCACTGCCTCCTCGATCTCCTCTGGCGCTGGGACTCCGGAGAGCTGGACGCCCACATACCGCTGGTAATCTCCAACCACCCCGAACTCGCCCGTCGCGTCGAGAGCTACAACATCCCGTTCCACCACCTGCCCGTTACCCGCGACACCCGCGCCCAGCAGGAGGCCCAGGTGCGAGCGCTTCTCCAGGCGCATGAGATAGACCTCGTCGTGCTCGCCCGCTACATGCAAATACTCTCCTCGGAGTTCGTTGCCGCCTACCCCCAGCGCATCATCAACATCCACCACTCCTTCCTGCCCGCGTTCGTCGGCGCACAGCCGTACCACCAGGCTCACGAGCGCGGAGTGAAGATCATCGGCGCAACCGCTCACTACGTCACCGAGGAGCTCGATGCTGGCCCCATCATCAACCAGGACATCGCTCACGTCTCGCACCGCGACAAGGTTGATGACATGGTCCGCGTCGGCCGCGAGGTTGAACGCCGCGTGCTTGCCCGTGCCGTCCGCTGGCACCTCGAAGACCGCGTCCTTGTGGACGGCCACCGCACCATAGTGTTCGAGTAGTGGTAGCGTGATGGAAGTTTCCATAGTCGTCGAGGCACAGCAGGGGCTCAACTGGCCGCGCTGGAAACGGCTTGTGGAAGCAGTGGACTCCCTCCCCTTCGCCGGGCTGTACCGTACCGACCACTTCACCGACCCGAAGCCGCCCGACTTCGACTCACTCGAGCTCGTTGTCTCCCTCGCCTATGCGGCCTCCTACACTAGCAGGGTTCGCTTTGGATCCCTCGTGGCCCCCCTCGCCTTCCGCGACCCACGTACGCTCGCCCGCCAGGCCGCCGCGCTCGACGACCTCTCCGGCGGCAGGATGGTGCTCGGCATCGGCGCGGGGTGGCAGGAGCGCGAGCACGAGGTGTGGGGTTACCCCTTGGGCGACATGTCTACACGGATGCGCCGCCTGGAAGAGGGGCTGGAGGTGATTACCCGCCTGCTCCGCAGCGACGACCCGGTAACGTACGAGGGCAGTTTCTATCAACTCCGCGGAGCGACGCTCCTGCCGCGCCCCCAGCGCCCTGGCGGCCCCACTCTCCTCGTCGGCGGCAGCGGCCCCAGGCGCACGCTTCCCCTCGTCGCCCGCTACGCCGACACCTGGAACTCCCTGCGCACCTCCCCCCAGGGCTTCAGCGAAAGCTCTGCCCTGCTTGATGGACTGTTGCAGAAGGCCGGACGCCGCCCGCGGGATGTCCGCCGCACCATGTTCACCACCATATACTTCGCCTCCGACGCCGGGGACCTTGAGCGCGTTCTCGCCCGCGTCCGCCAGCAGATGCCCGACTACATGGGCAAGAGCAATCGCGAGGTATACGACGCTCTTCGCGCCCGCAACACAATCGTCGGTGACCCTGAGCAGATAAAGGAGCAGCTCGCCGCGTACGAGGCCGCGGGCGTCGAGGAGATCATGCTCCGCTGGACCGACATGGACGACCTCGACGGCCTCCGGACCTTCGGACAGTCCATCCTCCCGCTTCCCCGCTAAATCCGGCTCTACCCGCGTTAAGGTCGCTCCCAACTCCAAAGGCGACGAGCTTCTCGGTTGCTCCCCAGAGCCCGTCGGAGTCGGTGCGTACATCGCCGCCAGGGCACCGCGCGCTGGCTCGTGGAGGGTGCGTTCCCCGACTTCGGCGAGGAAGGTCCCAGAGGCAACGCTTTCGCCGACCCGCGCCCGTGACTGAGGTCAGCGAGATCGTGATGGCGTTCGGCGTGATGCCGGACATGGGTGAGGCGGGCGCAGGTAGTATGGCGCGCCGCAGCAATGGCTCCAGCGGCCTGATCGGTGTTGCCAGCCTCGGGCTTGCCCGCACTCGCAACGGGGCCGGCCAGACCGAGTAGGCATCTGCCAAAGGCAGATACGGAGGACGGGCAGCGAAGAAGCCGCCTCTCCTTCTCTTTCCCCGAACCCGCCACGGCGATGCCAGAACCCCGTCGAGACGTTGCACGCAACGTCTGCCTGCGCCTGCACGCAACCTCACACCGCCCTCCCTACCTGGCAACCAGCCCGCGACCGCCGTATATTGTGGCTCATAGGCGAGAGCAATCCATCGCTTATGCCTCATATCTCGTGCGGAGCGCCTAGTGCCGAAGACCAAGCCCAGGGTCCGTTTCGCGAACACAACCGAGGAAGACTTTGGTCGCCTCCTCCACAGGCTGCGGCTGCGGTGGGAGTACGAGCCTCACACCTTTGTCCTGCGCACCAAGCCCGACGGTACACCCGCCCTCGCCTTTACACCCGACTTCTATCTCCCCGACCTGGGTGTCTACTTCGAGCTCACAACGATGCGCCAGAAGCTCGTCACCATCAAGAACCGCAAGGCCCGGCTTCTCGCCGAGCTGCGCCCGGACGTGCGCCTCCGCATCCTCTACAGGCGCGATTGCCAGGACGTTCTCCGTCCCGCCCGCACCCGCAAAGCCCGTGAAGCGCTGCTGCGAAAGCTCCTGCCCACTCCCCCGGAGGACACCCTTCGCCGCGCCACGTGGCTTGCGTACCTGCAGCGCAGGGCAGACGCAGGAGGGGGCATTTCCGTCATGGGTGTCCGACTTCCCCTCGGACCCGACTGGATCGGTCGCCGCCTCAACGTCTGGGTATATTCCCATACCCTAGAGATTGACTTCGAGGGGATCCAGATCGCCCGCTTCCCGTGCGCGTACGACGCCCGCTCCCGCAGGCTGCTCTCCGTCGAGCCCGGCGAGCTCCTGGTCGGCCCCGAGGTGCGGCAATCCCGCCTCGCTCTGCCCGAGCTGCAGCGCCCGCCGTCACCCGCCCGCCGGTCCCGCAGCGGTCCACGCACGCGCGTCCCTGGCCGCCAGCTCTCCCTCTTCCTTTAGCCGCTGTCTCTGCAGCTGAGGGATCGAGCGCGCCCGCCACGCACGCGATATCCCACCAGGCTGACATAAAAGTCTGTTTACATGTTCTGAAATGGCGGCTTCATGTTATCGACTCGCCCTTCCCACGGTAGTATTCTCTGCATGTCCTGGGCGGTCGCGACAGACCGGCGGGCGGTGAAGCAGGCAGGCGGCGGCCCAACAGCCGACGTAGTTCGACTGCTTCAGCGCCACGCAGGTCGGCCGGTCGTGCGGGGCACGTCCCAAGCGGTTCGGATGGACGCGCGGGTGGTCAGGCAGTTCGATTCGCGAGGCGCAAGTCTCGGCTTCTCGGAGTGCCAGACCGGTTCGCATGTCAACCCGAGTCGCTTGGGGCTCTTTCGTTAAGCCCACTTCTTGCCCCTCCAGCCGCGGATGTAGAGACGTTGCACGCAACGTCTCCGAGCCCTTGCCCATATACACACCTTCTTCGCACCGGGCGCCGTGGCGGCTCACCCCCTTGCCTCCGAGAAGAACTGCCCGTGAAGGCTGACAGGTATGACGTGCGGCGCAGACGTTGCACGCAACGTCTGTACAGCTGTTATCACCCGCCGTGTGTTCACATAATCGCCATGCAGGTGCGGGCGCGGTGTGAAGGCTGGCAACGGTCTGGCATAATGCTTACTGGCCTCATGTGTCAGAAAGTAAATCCGCAGTTCAAGAAAGGCGTGCGCTCAACGTTGCGTCCATCCCGATTCATAACGACGGTCGCCACACTCGGCGCGGCCACCGCGCTCGTGCTCCTGGCGATGTTTTCTTCCGGTTACCTCTCACCCCGCCCCGGCCTCGCCCAGGACGCCCAACCCACCGGCACAACCACACCCGCAGGCACCCCCACACCGCTGCCCATCCCGACGAGAACCGCCAACGCCCTCGAGTCCACCGTAGCGGCTGTGTCGCCCCAGGACAACTCGATCACGATCAATGCACCACGCGGCGGCTTGCAGACGATTCAGTTGCCGGAGAACATAACGGTGATACGCAATAGCCAGCCCGCCGCGCTGGACCAGGTGGAGGCTACGGACCGCGTCATCATCCAGCGTGGGGCCGGCAACAGGATACTCAGCGTACTCGCGTTCGCGGTGACGCCGACAGTCGCGCCCACACTCACCGTTGGCCCCGGCGCAACGCAGACAGCCATCCCTGCCGCCACAACGGTGGGAACCCCCGCCGCGCCCCAGCCCACCGGTACTCCCGGCAGTCAGGTATACAACGGTACGGTGACGCAGGTGGGAGAGGGCAGGATCACCGTTCTGGGCGATGATGGCACGGAGCGGCCGGTGGTGGCGGCGGAGGCGCCGAATCTGCAGGTCATCCGCGACGGCGCTCCCGCTGGTCTGGGGGATGTCCGAGCTAACGATGCCGTTACCGTGACGTACGGCGCCAACAACGTGCCCACTCGTCTCGAGGCGCGGAGCACGCCCGAGAGTGCCACGGCAACGGGCGCTGACTTGCGGTGGCTCCTCTATCTGCTGCCCATGCTCGCATTGCTGCTGGCACCATTATTGCTAACGTTGACCGGCAGGCGTCCGAGCGGGAATTTTATGATGATGCGGCGGCGCGGCTAAGATGCGCGGACCCGGCGGGGCGCACAGAGTTCTGAGTATGCGGGACTCTTTATATAGATCAAACATGTCTCCCGCGAAACAACGCAGCTCGAAGAGGAAGTTGGAGGAAGGCTAGATGAGTAATATCAACCGTATCGAGCGGGGGGCGCAGGTCTCCACCCAGGATGGGGCTTTAGGCCAGGTCTACCAGGTTATAGTGGACCCGGATACGAAGGCTCTGACCCATGTGGTAGTTACCCCCTCGACCGGTGGCGACCCGCTGATGGTTCCCGCGAACATGATCGCCAGCGCGGACGCCGGGAGCGTCACGCTCAACACGAGCCGCGCCTCCCTTGAGGCCATGCGCAGTCAGCTGAGTTATAACGAGGCCGAGTTCCAGCCCGTAGATCCCGACAGCGTGGAGGGCGCTCCCGCCGACACCGCGCAGGGGTCCCAGACCATCGTCGAGGCTGACTCGAACCGGGTCGAGCTCGCGGGAGGCACGACCGCAGGGGCAGGCGCAATGACGAGCGGCGCGAGCACTTTCACCTCCGATACCGACACGACCAGCGGGACCCGAATTGAGAGCGAGCAGGCGCGCTCCGGCGTCACGTTCACAACCAGGGATACGGATACTACGGCCTCCAGCGGTTCCGGTTACACGACGGACACTACGACCACGGAAACGACGGGCAACTACACGACCGACACCACTCCTGTGGCGACCGATGTGACAGCAACAACTACCGATGTGAGCAGCCAGCCCCAGCAGTCTGGCGGCCCCACCGGCATCGGTCAGCAGCGCAAGGGCAGTGACCTGCTCAAGCTGAATGTCCTGACCTTCGCCGAGGGCGAGAACCTGGGCAAGCCCAGGGATATCCTGTTTGACCCCGAAGAGAACCGTCTCATCGCTCTGCTTGTCAGCGAAGGCAGCTGGTTCTCGAGCGCGCAGGTTATCCCGTGGCAGAACATCAGGACCATCGGGCATGACTCCATTATCGTCCCCGACAGCTCCGCCATTATCCTGGCCAACAGCGACCCGTACATAAGCCGCATTCTTGGGGCAGAGAATGTCCTCACGGGCACAGAGGTTTACACCGAAGATGGTCGCGACCTCGGCAAGATCCAGGACATGTACGTGGATGACTCTACCGGAGAGATCATCGGCTACGAGGTGTCTGGCGGCATGTTCCAGTCTATCGCCAGGGGCAGGAAGTTCATGCCCGCGCCGGATACGATCAATATCGGCCAGGACGCTGCTTTCGTGCCTAACCAGGTAGGCGACGCGATGGAGCAGCAGGTGGGTGGTCTCCAGGGCGCCGCGCAGAGCGCCAGCTCCAACGCCACGGACGCGCTCTCGACGGCCAGGGACAGGGTGACGAGCGCGACGACAGAGCAGCAGCGCTCCTTCGTGATTGGCAAGACCGCCAATCGCGACGTGACGGGCGACAGTGGCGAGGTACTCGTGCCCGCGGGTAAAGTCATAGACCAGACCGATGTCTCCAGAGCGGAGAGCGCGGGCAAGCTGAACGCGCTCTTCCTCGCGGCGGGCGGTGGCGCGGCCAGCGGCCTGCTTGATACCGTAAGGGAAAGGACGAGCCAGCTCACGGACAGGGTGTCCAGCGCTACTGCGCAGCAGCGCGATCAGCAGCTCGCCTCCTCCATCGGCAAGACGGCGGGCCGTGATGTGTACGCGGACGACGGTACGGTGATAGCGTTGCAGGGCACGGTCGTAGACTATGCCACCGTCGAGCGCGCGCGCGCGTACGGCAAGGAGAACCAGCTCCTCACTGCGGTAGGCGCGGGCCAGACTCAGCAGACGCTGCAGGACGCCAAGCAGGGCGTCGCCGGAGTCATTGATAACCTCCGCGACAAGATTGACCAGACCCGCGCGCAGGCCGCGGAGAGGCGCGAGGAGCAGCGCATCAAGGAGGCGCTTGGCCGCCCGGTGACCCGCGTCATTCTCGATCAGAACGACAACGTGATCCTGGAGACGGCTCAGATCGTGACGAACGAGGCCATTGACCGTGCGCGAGCTGCGGGAGTGCTCGATATCCTGCTCGACAGCGTGTACACCGTAGACCCCGAGCTGAGTCCGGAGGCGCTGCACAGCGGAGTGTCAGGGCAGGCCAGCCTGGAGTCCCGGTACGAGCAGAAGCGAAAGCCCGAGGACCCCATCACCTAGAACCGGGGTTACAAGGCGCGCTCGCCGTGAGGCGAGCACTTGGGGGAGAGGATCATTATGATCCTCTCCCCCTCGATACTTTAGCCCCGAATCTGCCCGTGTATAATTCTCTTCGGATGTGGGAGCCTGGGAAGGATGGGCGGTTCCTTGAACGAGGCGATGCGAGATCGAGAGTACCAGGAATGGGCAACGGGACTGCCCTCGCAGCAGGAAGGGCTGCAACCACTGCTTGATGCCCTTGTCACTCGAATGTCAGCGGTCACGTCCGCATCGATAGCCGCGATCCTGCTGCGCGACGGCGATTACCTCCTGCCCTCTGCCTTGCTCGGCGTGGACGCCTCCCTCCTCGACGGTGTGCGGTTCTCGATTCACACTGCCCCGATGTCCCGATTTGTTGAAGGCAAGAGCGCGACGTACACGCCGGACCTCTCGGAAATTACCACCCCGGATAGCCTCGCTCACCGCCTCGGTGTCCGCTCGCTACTCACCGCGCCACTTCTCTCCAACGGCGAGGTTCGAGGGCTGGCCGTGGTCGCCGATACGCAGACCAGACTCTACACCGCCACCCAGAAATCACGCTTCGAGGCTCTCTCGGACCGTGCAGCCGTTGCAATAGATAACGCTCGGCTATACCAGGACCTCCAGCGTCGCACTCGCCAACTCGAATTGCTCGCGAGTCTGTCAATCGCGATCGGCGCAGAGACAAACTCAGGGGCGCTCGCCGACCGCGTGGCCACATCCGCTTGCGAGCTTGTCAGCGCCCTACTGCGCGGTCGCGAGACTCGTGGCGGGGGAAGACCCGCAGGACGAGTACAAGTTCTCCTCGGTGCATGCGCCAGATCTGTCTCATCCCCTGGCAACGCTTTACGGCAGCCGCATGTTGCGGTTACTGCTTCAAGAGGGCGGCGACCGCGAGCAGGTGTGCCTCGGCGACATACGGGTACATCCGGCAGCCGCGGGACTCAGCCTCGAAGCCCTGCCCTTCCGCAACGTGCTCGCTACGCCGATCTTGTGGGGAGGGCTCACGCGCGCCGTGCTCCTGCTTGCGAGGCGGCAGCCCGATGCCTTTTCCGCCTCGGACGCCGAGTTCGTGCGGCTGCTCGTGGCTCAGGCTGGCGCGGCGTTTTACAACAGCGACCTGCTCAACGAGGTGCGCCAGCGTAGCGAGATAGCTCAGCAGCGCGCCTACCTTCTCGAAACCCTCATCGGCAGCATCGCGGAACCCGTGTTCATTGCGGCGATGCCAGGGGTGATTATTGATGCGAATGAGCGAGGGCTGGAGGTCCTGGGCATGACGCGGGATGAGATCACGCGACCGCTGGGGGAGTACGTCTCACTGATAGAACCCCGCCATCCCGATGGCCGCCTGATGCCTGTCGAGGAGCAGCCGCTGATGCGCGCGCTCCGAGGCGAGACCTTTGACTCGGTACAGCTGATGTTCCACAAAGTAGGTCAGCTTGCCGGAGAGACAGACTCGGTCTACAGCTTCAGCGGCGCGCCGGTGCGCAACTCCGGGGGCGAGATCATCCTCGCCGTCGCCGTCGGTCACGACATCACTGGGGAGCGCAAACTCGCCCGACTCCGCGAAGAGTTCCTCAGCGTCGCCTCCCACGAGTTGAAGACGCCCCTCACCGTCGTCAAGGCTAATGCCCAACTCCTCGCTCGCACGATAGAAAAGCTCGACGACCCCAAGCTTAAGCGCCGGTCCACCTCGCTTATCGAACACATCGACCGCATGCACAAGCTCGTGGATCTACTTCTGGACATCTCGCGGCTGGAGAGTGGCAGGCTCAGCGTGGACACGCATCCGCTCGACCTCTGCAAGCTAGTACGCCAGACTGTGGACGGCTTCACCCTCGCCAGCCCACGGAGTACCCTCGTCGTGAACCTGCCCAAGTGCAGCGTTTGTGTGCAGGGCGATCCGCTCCGTCTCGAGCAGGTGCTCTCCAACCTGCTTGGCAACGCAGCGCGCTACTCGCCGGACGACTCGGATCTGCGTGTGGATCTGACCGAGGAAGACAGGGTAGCGCACGTTTCGGTAACAGACCAGGGCATTGGTATCCCTGAGGAGGAGCTTCCGCGCATCTTCGACCGCTACTACCAGGTTCCGGGCTCACCCGGCGCCCTCGGAGGCAGCATGGGCATGGGCCTGTACATCAGCCGTAGTATCATCGAGGCGCACGGCGGCAGGATCTGGGCTGACAGCCGTCTTGGGCACGGCAGCACTTCCACTTCTCGCTGCCCACCCTCCCCCGCGACTCCTGCTGACTCCGTCCCAGACCTGTCTATTCAACACTGAGGACACAGAGACGAGGCAAGGGCGTGTGAGACGGGTCCTCGTGGCTGCCCTCCGACTTCACCCAATTACAGATCTCGAAGGGTGAACCAGGTCCATGGTCGGCATCATAATGTTGGGCGTCCTCAATGTTCTGGGGGTTGAAGATCTCTCTATGGCACCGCGCGCATCAGTCGGACAATGCCTGCAACATGCCGCTCGGTCACCTCCAGCCTCAGGCCCGCCCGCTCCACCAGTTCCTCCATTGGCCTGTTCGGGTGACATCCTAGTGGGCGACAGAGCAGCGGGCCGACACTGCGGCACAAAGGGGCGAGCAGGAAGAGAGTGCTTGTCGTGTGCTCCATTAGCAGCACACTGCTGCCAGGTCGGCACACTCGCCGAAGCTCCCGTAACGCCGCCAGGGGGTCGGGTATCGTGCATAGCGTAAGCTGGGACGCACACGTATCGAAGCTGGCGTCCTCAAAGGGCAGTGCCTGCGCGTCGCCCTCGATGAGGGTTGCCTGCAGGCCCAGCTCCCGTGCCTGCGAGCGGGCACACTGAAGTGAGACGCGGCTGAGATCCACGCCGGTGATATCACATCCTGGTGGGTAGTAAGGTAGCGAAGCGCCCGACCCTATGCCTATCTCGAGAACTCGACCCCTCGCCCCGCGCAACGCCCTTCTTCGCAGCCTTCCCAGGAGCGCTCTGTCCACTGGCCCGCCCAGCCGCGGCCCCCACTCATCGTATATCCTCCGCAGCCGCTCGTTCTCCACGCGTCCCTCGTTCAACGTTCCTGAACGCAGTATACCCATGAGACAGTAAGAGCGCGGGTTAGGCGGTGATGCTCGAAGGGTGCGAGATGAGGGCGCGGGTGTCACCCGGCAGCGGTTTTACTGGGGCCTTGGAAGGGCACGACAGGAAGCATCTGGAGCGGAACGCGTTTGCCGTGACAGTGATGAACGCCCAGGAGAAGGAGTGCGGGGCGGCGTGCAAATGGAACCCCTGGAACGTCAGCGGTGCTGCGATCTGTCTGTGCAATCAGAAGCGAGCAACAGCGGGAACATGACGCCCATTGCCGCCACTGGCATATCTGCTCAGAAAACGGAATCGGTGGGCGTAGGGGCACAACGAAGTGCGCCCGCTATCTCCAGTGCGCTATGAGCACTATGGTCAACCGGTACTATAGAGCGATACAAGCGGAGGGGGCCGGAAAGCACCAATCATCTGCGCCTGTTACTAGCCGGAAACGCTACTGCCCTATCCAGGATGGGCGTCGCACCCACCCTTTGGAGCTCGCCGTCTCCATGTCCACGTTCAGAGTCACGCTGTTGCCCGACACAGTGTCGATAGCTCGGCAGGGGACGTACATCGTGGTTCCCTTACCGAGGAGACCGCCGCGGTGTACTTCGAGAGTCGTCTCGTCATCGCATTGCTGGAACGCGCTGGTGGGCACGGTGCCGTGGTATATCTCCTTGACCTTGCCCAGGCTGGTCCCGTCGGAGGTCATCACTTCCATGCCCTCGTGTACCTGCGACATCACGTCCTTGACCATCTTTGCACCCTCCTTGCCCCCGCCCCCTCCTTTCGCTTGTGGCCCCGATTGTACTACTTCCACAGTTTTTGTCAAGCTGCGTACAGGGCCTTACCTGCCGAGGTCCGCCATCGCGTAGTTGAACGTCAGGATAAGCGGCCCTCCACGGACTCTCCAGATGCTCGCCTATCTAACTCGCCCTCTCAATCCCATGCCTCGAATGGCTATGTTCAAGAGCGGATTTGAGCCTTATCCTTACCAGCAGGTCGTCGAGCGCATGCCCGCAAGACTCGCTCTCCGGCAAGGTGCTGGCTTCGTACGCTGCCTGCAGCTCAGAGCGCAGCCGGTTGTATTCTTGTTCGTGGAGCGCTATGTCCCCGTTCTTCAGTGCACCCTTCTCCGGCCCCTCTAGCTTGCGCGCGATGAGTTCAGGTATGTACGGCAGTTTGAACTCGTCGTTCAGACGCACGAGGTTCGCCTCCACGTTGCCCGTACGCATCAGGTAGATGCCAGTAAGCAGGACCCGATACACGTATAGCAGCGGCTTCACCCGCCTGGGACTCTCCTTCGCAAATAGCCTCCACTGAGTATTTGCGAAGCCGAAGTAGTGATGGGAATGAGACCGAGTGACGCACCCGCTCGCGATCTGCTTTAGCTCCCCGTGCTCCGGCGACGTTTGTACGACCAGTGGAGAGTACAACTGCTCCAGCACGTACCCATTCTTCTTCAGAAGTAGCTTGAAGAACTTCTTGATGTCGTGTGTAACAAGGTCAATCTCCAGCCCGTCTTGCTCCCACGTCATCTCGACGGTCTCGCTAGCGGGGAAGAGCCCCATGACCTCGGGTGCCGGGAGTACGTGCGCGCCGCGCAGGTCGTAGTCAGAGTCGGGCGAGGGGAAGCCGTACAGATGCGCGCCGCTGACGGTCGCGAACAGTAGCGGGTACCCGCCCTCCCCCATAGCAGCGCGTACGTGCTCGTCTATCTCCATCTCTCGCACCATCACACCATACTCCGCCGCGCCCGCACCAGGAACGCATTCGCCGCCTCATAGTCGGGCCGCTCCGGTAGCTTTGTCTCTGAGTACGCCGCATCGAAGTCACGATGCAGTGCAAGCCGCCACGCGTTTACCTCGTCCCACGGCGCCTCCCCGCGTCGGATGGCGAGCAGCGTTTGCCGGTGCTCTTCCACCCTCACGGGCACGAAGCCCTCACGCAGCACCTGCACACCCGATACTAGCAGCCGTATCAGGTGCATGGCGTGTTTCCACCTTATCTCGCCCCTCGTGCGCAGGTCCGTCTCCAGCTTCTTGAACTGGCTCATCACATATCCGTTGTACGTCTGATACACGAGCCGCGATAGAAAGACGGAGCGCATCTGCAGCATCTCCTGCGCGAGTGGCGTCGCGTGCTCGACCATAGGGGTATACAGGCACTCCAATACATTCGGGTTCGCCTTGAGAGCAAGCGTGAGAAACTTCTGTAGCTCCCAGTACGTCTCCTGCATCTCCTCGTTCTCTAGCTGCTCCGGCACACCCATCAGAGACCAGTGCAACTCCGCTGGCGGCAGGTAGAGGCCCCGTCGGTCCGTATCCGACCCATCCTCGTCCAGCCCGTACGCACGCGACCCTACCACACACCGCAGTATCACGTACCCGTACAGGTCTGGGTCATCGGATGCTAAACTCCGTCCCTCCCACTGGGCATGCTTGCGAATCGCTACATCCTCCCGTGACAGCACCGCCTCGCCCCCATCCGGAAACCGCACCCGGTACGCATGCGGACCTTCCCCTCGCGCCTCCACCACGACGCCTACTGCTCCAGCGGGGCGCACGATTCCTTCAGTATCAGCCGGCAACCGGACGCGCGTGACTACTTGTGTGCCGAGGGCTAGTGCCGAAGTAGACATTGAAGCAGGCTCACCGGTATAGCATCACTGAATCGTGCCCACGCCGCCACCGCCTTCGGAGGTTGGTTTTCCCGACTGGGAGTGCATCCTCGGAGCGTGGAAGGCGCCCAGTCCGGCGGCTGCTCCTGGTAGTGTAGCAACTCCTATAGCTTCCAGCCGTGACCGGTCTGAGCCTGCTGACTGAGGCTGTGATGAGGCTACCACAGGTTGTGGCAGTGACCCACCAGCCGCAAACTCACTTCATCCGCCTGCTCAACCAGATGCTGCTGAAATGCCTTCATGGTGCCGAATCCCCAGACAGCCAGGCGCCCTCACCGGCCTGGATGCCGGCGGTGTCGCAGCGGCACAGGTAGTGCGACCAAGCGGGCCACAACTCGTCAGCGGTTCTGTCATCCGGGCCACCCCTGCTACGCGGCCCTGGGGGGCCCAAAACCTGCGCTGTGTCTCAGGAACGTATCTGATGGAGGGATTGTGGGTTCACGGCAGTGTCCTTTATGCTCCAGCCCAGTGCCTGACACCGCACGTTCATGCCCGACCTGCGGATCGCCGCTCGACTCGCAGGCGGGAACGGGGGGCGGCAACCCCGATCTCGTCGGGCTGCTGCCACCCAGCACCCGACTGAAGAATGACAGCTTCTCGATTGGCAAACTGCTGGGGCGCGGCGGGTTCGGCATAACCTACTTCGGCGCTGACCTGCGGCTGAAGCGCGCGGTCGCCATCAAAGAGTTCTTCCCCGCGGGCTCCACACGGCAGGGCAAGAACGTGGTCCTCCCCGGTGGTCTTAGCCCGGACGACTATGCGCTCGCTACGCAGAAGTTCCTTCAGGAAGCACAGGTCGTCGCGAGGTTCCGCAACCCCGGAATCGTCAACGTGTACGAGGTGTTTGAGGAGAACCAGACCGCCTACATGGTGATGGAGTACCTCCAGGGTGAGACCCTCATGGACAGGCTGGAGCGGTACGGGAAGCCGCTGCCGGAGGGCGAGCTGGTATCCATAACGGGGCCGGTGGCGGATGCCCTGGGAGAGGTGCATGCCGCGGGGGTTCTGCACCGCGACATCAAGCCCCAGAACATAATGCTTGTGGGGGCTGCCGACCCCGTGCGTCCGGTGCTCATAGACTTCGGCGCCGCGCGCGAGTTCGCAAGCGGAATGGTGAACCGACACTCGATAGTGCTTACTCCAGGTTACGCACCGCTCGAGCAGTACGGCGAGCAGGCTCGTCGCGGCCCGTTCACAGATGTCTACGCCCTCGCCGCGACGCTGTATCACGTGGCGACGGGCGAGCAACCGCCCGCCGCGACGGAGCGCGCCCTCGGAGTCGCGCTGAAGCCTCCGCGCTCGCTGAACCCCGCGCTGAGCGTCTCCTTTGAGCGCGCCATCAGTCATGGACTGGAGATGAAGGTGGATGCCCGGCCACAGACCGCCCGAGACTTTTATCGGGAGATGGTCGGGACCCAACCCGTGCCAACTCCCACCCCCGCGCCCGAGCCTCGCCGCATAGTCCCACCACCCACTCCACAGCCACCCCCGCCGAGCCCTGCAGTAGGGCACATAGACAGGGTGCGGCAGATCGCCCGCGAGATAAACCAGGGAGCGGTGGTCCAGACTGACAGGCTGACGTGCCCGGTCTGCCGGTCGGCGACGATGCGCGACAGGGCCAGCAGCATCCGTTGCCCCGTCTGCCGGTCGGCGGTGCTCAGGGAGCTCGTTCCAGCCTCGGATCGCCTCCGCTGTCCATCCTGCAGGAGAGGGCAGCTGGAGCCAGCCACCCCTGCTGCTGCACCACAGCCCGGCGTGCTCCTGCGCTGTCCGGCGTGCCGGGTCGGCTCCGTAACAGGATACGTAAAGAGCCAGATGTTCCTGGTGCCGGATGCCTGGGCGAGGTGTGACACATGCGGCGCAGACTTCGACTACCACGTACAGCAGGACACCCTCACGCTGGCCGAGCTGCCCGGCGGCCCCGGACACCTCAGCCCGGAAATGCTCGGGGAGACGCGAACGCGCAGGGAGTGGGCAGCTCTGGCCAGCGGGAACGCCGACCAGTATGCTTGCCGTGTTTGCGGCTCGCAGTTCGACACCTGCGCTCCCGGCAGACTCGAGTGGGTGGCGCAAGGCGGCCGCCCTGACAGGGTACCACTCGCGCACCGAGGTGAATGCCTGACCCGGCTCGACTGGGCGAAGATAGCCCACGGCGTGCGGGTGGACGACGGCACTTCCGCCTGCCCGAACTGCGATGCCCAGTTCGATGAGACCGAGCCCGGACAGCTAACCCTCCTGCGAGCATCTCAGGACCCGTACGGCACGCTCGCCGCCCACCGGGGGCGCTCATATCCCGTGGACACCTGGCGCTCTATCTCCTCGGGCAGGCGTGAACCGGCAAGTCGGGGGGTTATCTGCCCGGTCTGCACCGCCGAGCTTGAGGAGTCGGGGTATGGCGGTGGATACGTGCTCGCCTCGTACGACACCGCCCGCGACCCATACGGTGCTGGCGCCCGGTATCACAACCAGCGGTTGAGCTACGAGGACTGGCAGCGCATCGCCGCGGGTAAGCCGCCTGCGAGCGAAGTGCAGAGGCTGGTGGAGGAAGCGCATCGGGAGTTATGGGCCGCGCTCCTGGCTGGCGAGATCTCCACCTCGGGGGCGGAGGAGTCGTATCCTGAACCCAGGAGCAGTGGCGAGAAAGTGGTCGTCACGTTTCTGGCGGTACAGGTGCGCTCCCGTTTCGGCATCCTCTACGAGTACGACAGCGGCCAGATATGGCTTACTACAGCGAGACTGCTGTATGAGGGCAACAGAGGCGCCGTGTCCATACCCCTGAGCAGGGCAGCCGGGTGCGAGGTGGAGGACGTGGGGTATGCGTACGGCCTCCTGGTGGTGGTGCGCCGACGTGACCGGGGCAAGGAGTTTCTGTTCGGCATGGATAGTGGCCCGCTCGGCCTAGAAGTGGATGGGCTGGCTCTGCAATTGCGGCTGGATGAGCTAAGTTTCGCGCAACTCTTCGAGAGCCTCAGGCAAACTGCGTAGGAGGCGAGTGCTCGGTAAGGGATATCAGGAGGTAAGACTCGTGCTACAGGTCACTATCAAGCCACACCGCACGTACCTGCGGGCAAGCGCTGGCCCGCAGAAACTGTTCGTGATGCTCAAGATGCTTCCATCACTCGAGGCAGCGCGCGCCCGCCCGCAGGTAAACCTGGCCGTGATAATTGACACGAGCGGGTCCATGCGCGAGCCCGCCCCCGGAGCGAACTTCCAGGCCATCCCAACCGAGCCGTTCACCGTGGACGGCAAAACCTACACCGCAACTTTCGAGGGTTCCACCAAGCTTGATGTTGCGATGGAGGCGGCGCGCAGACTCATAGACAGCCCGAACCTGCAGCCTGACGACATAGTCTCGCTCATCCAGTTCGATGACGGCTCGCAGGTCGTGGCGCGAGGACGCGCGGGGCAGGACCGTGCTACCCTGTCAGATGGTATCCAAAGGCTGACACGCTTCAGCGGCGGCACGCAGATGGCGAAGGGGTTGCGCAACGCCGAGCAAGTCCTGAGGGAAGAGGACAATGCTGCTCGTAAGGTGCTCCTGCTCACCGACGGACGGACGATAGATGAGACGGAGTGCAGGTCAGCGGCGGGCGCTCTCGCGGAGCTGCGAGCGCCGGTCGTGGCCCTCGGCGTCGGCGAGGAGTACAACGAGGACCTTCTGAGTGAGATCTGCAGCATCACACTTGGCAGGCCGCACGACCTGCGCGACGTGACGGTCCTGCCGGAGATCTTCGAGACGGAGCTCGGCTCCACCGCCAACCAGGTCGTTTCGGATGTCCAGCTAACTGCAAGGACGGTGCGCGATGTCCGGCTGGTGTCGGCGATGCGCGCGTTCCCGAGCCTCTCCGACCTGGACACGAGCCGCGAGCCATTGATGCTGGGCAACATTGAGGCGGGGGACCACACTGTCTTCATCCTGGAGATGGACCTGCCGGAGCGACCGCCTCTCAGGGCGCGGCTGGCCCAGCTCGGTATCACCTACTGGGTGCCCGCGCAGCAGTATCGCGGGGAGGTAACTCCCCAGGACCTGATCGTTGAGTTCACGGACGATGAGTCGTTGGCTTCCCAGGTGGACTCCGAGGTGATGGGCTACGTCCAGCAGCGCAACGTAGACAACCTGGTGCGGCAGGCGACCGAGCAGGCGAAGCAGAACCCGGAGCAGGCAAGCAAGACCTTGCAGCTCGCGCGCTCGATGACTCAGCGGCTGGGCAACCACGGTATGACCGTGGCACTCGGCAAGGCGGAAGAAGAGCTGAAGAGTCAGGGGACGATCTCAGGTGGCACTGTCAAGACGATCAAGCTGGGCTCGCGTACCCAGACGATGAAGGTCGGCGGCCCCGATGAGACCCCGCAGGACCTGCCTTCGGAGGAGGAGATTAGGCGGCTGACGGGCGCCTAGCCCACGGTAGCTTTGCAGGACACTTGTCGCATATAAAGGAGATCCAGTATGCTAGTTTGCCAGATATGTGGAGCGGAAAACCCAGTGGGCGCGGAGTATTGCCAAGACTGTGGCTCGTCGCTAACAGCCCAGGCTCCTCAGAGCGCCCCGTCCGAGCAGGCGCCAACAGTTCCCCAGAGCGCCCCTGCCACCCCTGCACCCGCCACACCGGAAGTCCCGTCGGCCCCCGAGGCGGCAAGTGCGCCTGCGCCTGAAGTCACATCCTCTGCGCCGGACGCAGCACCGGTCCTACCGGCGCCACCGCCCGATGCTCCGCAGCCTCCCGCTGCCGGCCAGAACCCGCGCCTCGTCACGAACCGGTACGGAGCGCCCTCCGGCGAGGAGTACCCTTTGCTGGCTGACCGGCTCGTAGTCGGACGCTTCGACCCAGAGACCGGACCTGTCGATCTGGACCTCTCGCAGACCCCGGAGTCGCCTCAGATCTCGCGGCATCACGCGGAGCTGTACCGGGAGGCCGACGGGCAGTGGTACGTGAAGGACCTCGGCTCGACAAACGGCGTCTTCGTGAAGAGTGGGGGCAGCCCTACCTTCGGACCCCGTATCACCACCCCCCAGGCCCTCGCAGCGGGAGATGAGATCGCGTTCGGCAACGCGCGATTCATCCTCAGGATGGACTAGAGGATGAGCCACGAGCAGCAGACGCAGCCTGAGAGCAACACCGAGGGCGCGCGCGAAGAAGAGCAGAGCATCCCCCACCCCGCCTCCGAGACCTGGAGCATTGCTGCATCGCTGGAGGCGGAAGACGCGGCCTCCTCGGCGTTACCGGAGCAGCCGGTTGGCGCGGAGCAGGTGCGGGGACACCAGCCCGAGACTCCAGGCCCTGCCGAGAGTAGCGAGATGGAGACGGGCACTCAGCCCGAGATGGCACCTCCAGAGCCTTCCTCGGAGCTGCCCGCGCCCGATGCGGGGCCGCAAGCTCCTGTCCACGCTCCTCCACGAGAAGAGGGCGAGCTCGAAGAGCTCACACTACCCTCGTCTATCTCCTCACTGGAACCTCTGCCGGACGGTTCCGTGGCTGGTCCAGAGGAAAGGTTGCGCGTTGAGAAGTTGCTCGCCGTACGCGGGCGCGTGAACCACTACCTCGCCACCTGGCTGGGTGAGGATGGGGCGACCGTGCCAGTCGAGCTGATGGAAGCGCCCTCGGACCACGCGCCGCTGCGCTCCGAGGCAGAGGTCCTCTCCCAGGTACGGTACTCGATGCTGCCTAAGCTCTTCGCCACCTGGGAACAGGAGGGCCGTCGCTACCTTGCTGTCGAGCGGTTGGAGGGCAGCACACTGCAGCAGGCGCTGGAGGACGGGTTGGGCGCGGAGCAGGCTGCCTCGTTTGTGCTGCAGTTGACTCAGGTGCTGCGGCGTTTGCAGCAGGCCGGCTGGGCGCTCGTCGGCCTCACGCCTGCGGATGTTCTCCTCGGCCAGCCTATCCGCCTGACCAACGTGGGCGCCGCGGTCCACATCGGCCAGGAACCTCCACACGCGCTGCAGGTGCCTGGCTACTCCGCGCCCGAGGTGGCGCACCGGGCGGTGGTGACGGGTAAGGAGGATGTGTACACGCTCGGCGCTGTGCTGTACCGCGCGCTCGTCGGCGAGCCCGTGCCGGAGCAGGGGCCGGAATTGAGCACCCTCTCCACCGCGACTCAGACCCCTGGCGCACCCCAACTGCTCGCTCCGGCGCTGGCGCCTGTCAGCGAGCGCATAGACCTTGAAGGGTTCTATCATCGGCTGCTGGCGTTCAAACGGCGTCTCGCGCTTGCGCCATTGACGCTCCAGGTAGCGAGCGGCACGAGTGTGGGGCTGAACCCGACACGCCTTGTGAACGAGGACGCATGTACGCACCTGCAGTGGTCAATAGCGCACGAGGAAGGCGTATCACACAGGGCCGTGCTGTGCGTGGTTGACGGGATGGGCGGGATGGAGGCGGGCGACGTGGCAAGCCGCGCCGCGGTGCAGGCAGTCCTGGCGCGGGCCACCGCCTACTCGGCCGCGCAGGCTCACCACGAGCAGGCCGCCGGCGAGGGGCAGAACGCACCCTTGTCCGAGGATGCGCTGGACCCTGCCGTGCTGGTTAAGGAGGCCGCAACGTCGGTCCACGCCGCCGCGCGAGGGCGGCAGGTGGGCGCGACTATCACCGTCGTCGTCATTGATGAGGGCAAGCTGACCCTCGCACACGTCGGTGACACGCGGGCATACCTGCTGCACGACGGGGTGCTGACACAGCTCACTCAGGACCACTCTCTCGTTGCCGCGATGGTGGCAAGTGGCCTCCTCACGAAGGAGCAGGCCCGTGGACACCCGGACAGCAACAAGGTGTTGCGCTCGCTCGGCGGCCAGCGAAGCCTGCCGGACGATTATATTGATGACCTTGCGGTAGCGTACGGAGAGCAGTTGTTACACCTGCGCGAAGGTGACCAGCTTCTGCTGTGCAGTGACGGCATCTGGGGCACCGTGGCGGACGATCAGCTGCGAGATATCCTGACCCATGCTCCCGACTGTGAGACGGCCGTGCGGGAGGGTATACAGCACGCCCTGAAAGGAGGCTCACCCGACAACGCGACCCTCATAGTCGCTCGGTGTGTCGTCACGCCCGCTACCTAGAATGATGGGCGAAACAGTCGAGCTCGTGAGCTGCCTGTGGCCACCGTGTCGGGACGGCTCACCAAGTCGCCTGGTCACCCTCGCCGAGCAAGACGTGACTGACTGCCCAGGAGGATGCGGCCAGATGAGCGAGTACCAGTATTACGAGTTCCGGGCGGTGGATCGTCCGCTCGACAAGGGCGAGATGGCCGAGTTGCGCGCGCTCTCGACCCGTGCCACGATCACCCCGACCAGCTTCGTGAATGAGTATCACTGGGGAGACTTCAAGGGAAACCCGCCCACTCTGATGGAGAGGTACTTCGATGCGTTCCTGTACTTTGCGAACTGGGGAACGCACCGGTTCATGCTCCGCCTCCCCAGGGCACTGCTCGACCTCGAGACGGCCACCCTATATTGCAGCTGCGAAGCAGTCACCGCGTGGGAAAAGGGCGACTACGTAATCCTGGAGTTCCGCTCCGAAGATGAGAGCGGCGACTGGTATGAGGATGAAGAAGGATCGCTCTCTTCACTCATCCCGCTGCGCGCGGAGATCGCGAGCGGCGACCTGCGCAGCCTCTACCTGGGCTGGCTGCTCTGCGCGCAGAATGGAGAGATGGACGAGGATGATCGCGAGCCGCCGGTCCCACCTGGACTCGGCGATCTCTCGGCTTCGCTGCGTGCCTTTGCCGACTTTCTGAGAGTGGACTCGGACCTTATCGAGGTCGCGGCACAGGGCAGCGCGAGCGCAAGCACGGCAGGACCCTTGGCAGCCGACCTCCAGAGCTGGATCGCGGCGCTCCCGGACTCCGAGAAGAACGAGCTGCTCCTACGCCTTGCGGGGGGATCGGACCCCCACCTGCGGGCTGAGCTCCTTCAACGTTTCAGGAGCGCGAGCACGTCCGCGGGCATCACGAAGGAAGATGCGCTGGAGGGCCGCCGCACCGTGGGGGAACTGCTCGCGTCCGCCGAAGCCCGCGCGGCCGCGAGACAGCGCGAGATCGCGGAGCGGGAAGCCAGGGAGCGCGCTCGGCGCCAGCGGGAGCAGGCTGCCGCGCGCGCAAAGTATCTTGATACTCTTGCGCCTCGCAAAGAGGAGCTTTGGAATCAGGTTGAAGCCTATATAGAGACGAAGCGCCCAAAGGAATATGAAGAGGCTGTGCGGCTACTGAAGGACCTCCGGGACCTGGAGGCTGGCATGGCGGGAACGGGTGAGTTCGAGGCGCGCCTTGGCCAGCTGCGCGACCGGCACGCGAAGAAGCCGAGCCTCATAGAACGCCTTGACCGCGCGGGGCTTGTCACAAGGTCCGGCGCTGCCAGTCGAGTCTCGCACTGATGAACAGCCGTGCCGTGTCATCAATTATGCGAGAATAGCAGGGTAGGGGGCGCTCACCTGGCCTCCCTGTGATACCGAATGCCAGCACCTTGGACGGAGAGCGACCAAATGGGGAAGTGGAAGCGACAGACCCTCAAGCTCAAAGAGAACCATGGCTGGAGGGCGAAGCCGGGCTATAAGATATTCGTAGCGGACAGGGGCGCCGTGCGCTTCGATATACCGCAAGAATGGATAATGGACCCCGGCAAGGACTCCATCAAGTTCCACGACCGAACGCCACCCGATGACGACTGCCTGCTCCAGGTCTCAGTGCTGCATCTTTCCCCCCGGATCGACTGGAGCGGCATCCCTCTGGCGCAACTGCTCGAGGGGGCGATCAAGGGTGACGAGCGGGGCGTGGTCTCCAGGCAGGATATCATCCACAAGAAGCGGTCCGACATGGAGCTGGTCTGGACTGAGACCACGTTCATTGACCCGACCGAACAGCGAGAAGCGCGTTCCCGCATCTGCCTGGCGCGAGGCTCGAACATCCAGCCGCCAATCACAATGGACTTCTGGCCGGAGCACGCGGAGCAGTTCGTTCCAGTGTGGGACGAGGTCCTGCGCTCCCTCGTATTGGGAGAGTACATCGAAGACCCCACCCGCCGAACGTTGCAGTGATTGTGTCCAAGTAGCCATTGTCACAGAAACGTACGACGTGAGACATTGGAACGGTTCGGATGGCGGGCTGTGAGCGAGTAGGTCACCAGCGCCTTGCCAGTCGAGGCGGGACTGGGACTATTAGCCACCGCGCGCCGGGCAAGGGGATCAATAGTCAATTCCGGCGGCTTACGCAGCAGCGGTTACAGCGCCGGGTCGCGCTAGCTGGCGCGCCGACTGCAGAGCCTCCGCGGCCTGATGGTAGGAGTTGGCGGAGATCTCCACGCAGGAAGTGCGGATCCGGGAGAGGTCCAGCAGGCTCAACGCTGCTTCAATCGGTACGTTGCCCGACCCTGGAGGCAAGTGAAGGTCCCCAAGTCCCCGCGTGATTCGCTCGCATGCCTCCGGCTCGTCTCCGAAGTCCGGCTGTCCCAGGTTGTCGTGGATGTGCAGGTGTCGCACGAGAGGCGCGGCCACTGTGCACTCCTGCAGGAAGTCGAATCCGAAGAAGCCGGACGCGATCCAGCCATGCCCCAGATCGAGGCAGATACCTACCGCTGAGTGGTCCACGGCGGCGACCTGCTCCGCAAGCTGCGACGGCCACGCGCCGTACGCATACGCTGCGCCGTGCAGGATTGCCGGGTCGGGATAGGAGTTCTCGACCGCGATGGTGATGCCAAGCTCGCCCGCTACCTCGCCCATCTCCCACAGAGCCCTTCGCTCGGCGGCAAGCTGCGCACTCAAGCTGTGCCTCGCATCGCGAGCGCCCACGCGCTGCCCCGAATGGTATACGACGACCTTCGCGCCTATGCGGGCCGCGAACTCGAGCGTGCTTCTGAAGATGTCGAGCTGCAGCTGCGGTCGCTGCGTATCCATCAGGTTCAAGCGGTCGGCGGCATGGACGGTGTACCCCAGGCCCGCGCCGCCCAGAACTGCTCGCAGAGCCTCCGTCCGCTCGCCGACCAGGCGACCGCCCAGTATCGCTCCAAGCCTGTGTGGCGCAACCTCGGCAAACTCCGCCCCGGCGGCCCTCAACCCCTCCAAAGTCTTC
>JADDPP010000451.1 GCA_016781845.1 Rubrobacter sp. | reverse complement strand
ACTAGGAGGGAAAGAAGTTGAGGTTTCATTCTCCACTAAGATCTCGCACATCTGCACTGCTGCGCCGCCTGGGGGGCCTCGCGCTCTTGCTCTTCGTAGCGGCACTGACAGTCGTCGGGGGTACCCAATCGGCTGCCGCCGCAGAATCCACACAGCAGACGGGCAAGGCAGGGTGTCCCGAAGGTGAGACAGTCTCGATAGAGTCTATGGAGGTCAGGCAGGGCGCTGCCGCGCGTGTAGCCTTCGAGGTCAGCGAAGGGTGTGGGGGTGTTCAACTGACCTTCGCAACCTACGAGGCGAATCAGCCCGAGTTCGACGCGACGCAGAAGCAGACACTTTACAGGCATGTCACACGCCGGTTTCAACCGGGGACGCACACCCTTAGTCTTCCCACACCCAACTGCTACTACCAGGTAGACCTGGTGTACGGGAAAGTCATAGAGACGGTTGGGCCTGGCAACTTCTACGAGTGGCGCGTCATTGGCCACAACGAGGGGGGAGACCGCTCGTGTGGACCTCGTGCGATCCCGATGGCAATGCCAACTACCGGCGGTGGCGGCATGGCTCCGGCGCCTCCAGCGGCTCCTGCGCAGCTGCTCGCCTGCTTCTCCCTGTTCGTGGTAGCGCTCGCAGGCGGACTGGTCGCTCTGCGGGGAACGCGGTAGGTAACGCCCCGCAAATGGTTAGCTCTGCAGCAGCGGGTAGCTGCGCTTGACGCGGAGGTGCGAAGGCTAGGATTGCTTGCATGCAGGAGGGCCGGGGCCTGGCGGGGTGTCACAAGTACTGTAAGGGTCTACGTCCACGGCACGAAGGTCTGCTTCAGGTTCCGGGCACGTTCCAAGCAGGCAGTTGCAGCGGTGGAAGGGATTGCTCTATCCGAGATCGGTGAGGCTCGAGCCACGGTGGCAGTTGGAGATGGGTTCCCAGTCTCTCTGCTGGCTCGTCTACGGCGAAGCCGGGGAGGTCGGTCGCGATCTCGAACAGAACTCCGCCTGGCTCGCGGAAGTAGATCGAGCGGAAGTACTGGCGATCACGTACCGGTGTAACGTCGTATCCTAGCCGCGTGAGCTTCTCCCGCCACTGCTGTTCCTCCTCGTCGTCGGGCGTCCGCCACGCGACGTGATGCACGATGCCAACGCCGACCTCGCCGCGCCAGAAGCCGTGGGCCTGCACCACATCGGCCACCTCGTCTCCCGCGGCGAAGCGAACGCGGTCGTCTTCCTCGCGCACCAGTCGGAAGGCAAGGTGGTCGTTGAGCATCGCGGCCGTTCGCCCCGGATTCTCCTCCCAGAGAGTCACTCCATGGATGCCCTGGATGGCATACTCCGGCGGGACCGCGGCGCCGTCCCAGCTCTGACCGTGCTCCAACCCTTGCCGAGCCACGAGTTCAAGCGAGAGCCCATCCGGGTCGCGAAACGCAAGCACCTGCTCGTCGAAGCGGCGGGTCGGCCCCTCGTAGCGGACGGCGTGCTGCACGAGTCGCGCGACCCAGTATCCGAGCGCCGCCTGGGGGATGGCGAAGGAGGTTATCGCTACCTGCCCTGCGCCCTGGCGTCCCCTGGCGCCGTTGGGCCAAACGAAGAAGGTGATAACGGAGCCAGGGCTCCCGGCTGCATCACCGTAGTACAGGTGGTATATGGCAGGGTCGTCGAAGTTCACGGTGCGTTTCACGAGGCGCAGGCCCAGCAGTCCAGCATAGAAGTCAAAGTTGCGCCCGGCATCGCCGGTGATCGCCGTGACGTGGTGGAGACCAGGAATGGTGGTGTTCAACGAGCACTCCTACAGGTCTTGGAGCAGTAATCGAGTCAGGCGCTCAACCCCGCACGTCCGTTACCAGCAGGGTCAACAGAACCGCTGTGCCTGGAATGAGCGTCCCCAGCGTCAGGACGGCCGCCACACCCAACCCGCCCCCTGCCGTGGTGGGATACCTGCCTCCTTATGCGTCTACAACTGGCGATGGCTGCAAGGTCAGTCCTCGC
>JADDPP010000482.1:476-1997 GCA_016781845.1 Rubrobacter sp. | reverse complement strand
GGTCCACTCAACGCCGTGGGGCCAGAGTATAGCATGCTCCATGCACGCTGTAGTGGCTCAGGACGGGCGAGAGGCCGGAGGGGGAGTTTACCCTGCCCCGGCCTTGTAGTAGTTTGGGTGCGATGCCCATATCGTCACACGCCCTGGCTCTTCTAGCATCGCTCAGGCGCAGTATCTTTCCCTAGTCCATATGGGGTATGGGTGACGTAGTGGCTCAGGACGGGCGATAGACGCAGCACGCAACTCTCTATCCTTGCGGGCGTGGAGGGGAGGTTAGGTCCGCTCAGGGTGGGCGAGCCCCATTGCGATTAGGTCCGCGTATGTCTTCTCTCTATGACAATCAACACACAGTACTTGCCCGTTCCCAAGCACTCCCTCTCCACCAAGGGCGGCGGGAACTATATGGTCGACCGCAACCTCCTTGGTAGAGCCGCAACGCTGGCAACATCCACCGGAAGCCCCTAGCAACCTCTTGCGAACCGCCGGAGGGAAATTGCCCCTACGAGGTGGGCGATGCTTGAAAGACGGACCGAACATCTCCCGATATCTCGCTCGCCGCTCTCTGTCACGCTTGTTTATGCAATCGCGACACTTCAGGGATCGCCCACCAGGCAGGCCCCGAGCCCGCCTAAACTCACCAAGAGTCTTGACGGTGTCACATTCGAAGCACCATTTGAGCCCTTGGGCAAACAATCGAGCCTGCTCCAGGCAATCTTCGCAGATGCTGACGTCGGTGCCGTACTGGTAGCTAAGCTCGAAGTTACCCTCTGCTGCCTTAGTCACACGACAGACACAACAAGTAAGAGACGTGTCCATGCCGGACCCTCATAAAATCCAAACCATAACCGCCATCATGATAACCGTTGCGTGCAACGGCTCCGCCACAGTATCTTGCACGCAACATAAAGGCCGGGGTGGGTGCCTTACCCTTGCAGGATGTCCGCTATGCGTGCTGTTACGCTGGCGCGCAACGCATCGCGCCGCTCGTTGATTTCCTTCTCTGTGTGGGCGGCCATGGCATCCCGCCAAGACTGCTCAGGGTCATCTTGGAACGCTGCTAGCACCGCTGCGCGGGGATCATTCGGCACCACGTCGATGAATGCACGGCGCATCTGACGCTTGATCTCGTCTATGTCGAGCAGGTCGTCCACGATAGATTGAACCGTTGCATCTAGGTTGCGCTCGTAGGTGCCGATAGCCTCATCATCGAGAATGCCATCCGGCGGCACTACCTTATCAGTCGCGCCTGCCTCCTGCAGCTTGCGTTCAATGTAGCCAGCACGATCTGCCGGCAGTATCGCGTTGATCTCCACACGCCGATGGCGGCGAATAAAGAAGTCCCGCTCCACATCGGTTAGCCGTGACAGTACCTTGCCTGGTGGCTTTTTCGGAGGAGGAAAGGGTTCCGTCTCCAGACCCATCGCCAGCGCTTCCTCCAGCTTGAGCCCGATGTCGTGCACCTCAATGGAATGGCCTGGCATGCGGCGCGTCTCCTCGGCAAGAGTGCGCGCGATGTTGTAG
>JADDPP010000482.1:0-457 GCA_016781845.1 Rubrobacter sp. | reverse complement strand
GGAATACGAATATGCGGCACTTGTGACCCGCCTCGGCACGGCTGAGCAGCAGCCGTGCCGCCTCCGACGCATAGCCCTGCGCGGAGATCACGGCCAGGTCGTATCGCTCAGCCAGGCCGCTATCCTTCAGCGCCTCCCACACACCCCTCTTCTCAATGTAGAGAATCTTGTCGAATACCCAGCCCGGGAGGTCGTACTCCTCGACTTCGCGCGTACCCAGTGGCACCTCCTGACCCGAGTGCGGAACGTAAAGGACGCCGCGCGCCTCGTAGTACAGCATCTCCAGGCGACCAAACTCCTGCTGATACTCGGTTAGTAGGGTTTGGCTGAAGTAGTCGTATCCGAGTTCGTCCCTGCCTGTCAGCGGCAGCACCTTCGGGCGCACCGTGTAGTACAGGTCACGGGCGGAGACGCGTATCGCACCGCCATTTGTGGCCTCGTGGTATGCAGATGGGAG
>JADDPP010000224.1 GCA_016781845.1 Rubrobacter sp. | reverse complement strand
CAGGGTACTAGGTGCGGCTCGCTAAGGCTGGACAGTTTTGACGCGTCGGGCAGTTCATCCCAGGTCCGTCCGTCGAGAATACGTCCGCCTGTCTTTGGTGTGCGGCCACCCCACTGCTTGTGGAAGTAGGCGACACCGCTAGCCAGACAACGATCACGAATCTCGCGGACCCACTGAGGGTCCACTGGGCGGTGACCATGTCCACTCTCGCCGCCTGTTATCACCCAATGAATGCCTTCTAGTTCAAGGCTCGGTAGCGGACCTAGGAGAGGTTCGGCACTGATGAATCGAACAATGCTAGGAGTCTCTCTCAACTTGTCAACTCGCCATTGGAAGCGATCGAGTTCTACGGACGTGCCGAGCCAGATATGGGTGCGCGGTTCCCACCACGGTGCACATTGTAGGAGGCGCATCATACGGTCCGGCCGCTTCGTGAGGACTTGGTAGATGTGCTGATCGGCATGCGTCATAACCTGGAATACTTGTTTGATAAAGTGGTCCGGCACATCGCGATGGAATAGATCGGACATGGAGTTCACGAAGATGCGACGGGGCTTCTTCCATCGAATAGGGACATCGAGGCGTTCGGGCCATAGCCTAAGATCGAAGCCTTGCTCGTACGAATGACCTTCGACGCCGCGGAATCGCTCCGCGAAAGTCAGAGCATAGCAGTGGTCGCACCCAGGAGATACTTGCGTGCAACCTGTCACCGGGTTCCAAGTCGCGTCTGTCCACTCAATTGCTGACTTATCTGCCATAGTACTCCGAGGTTAGTACATCTGTTCTAATACTGCAATGCCCTATATATGCAAGAGTATAGGGAGATTGTGCAATAGGCCCAAGGGGTATCTGAGCAACATGTCGTAAAGACTGGAGAGCGGCTAGGGAGAGTACAATCCGCCGAATACGTTCCGTGTGGCTGTTATTCGCGTGGTCCTTGAGGTGTGTACTCTCCGAGGGTATCAGACCACCTCCCGCCGCCCGTCCTGGAGTGCCTCTGCAAGGTGTGCTGCCTCGATGCGCTCTGAGCCCGCTAGGTCGGCTATTGTGCGTCCCACCTTGAGCACTCGGTGGATCCGAATAGGACGATGGAGGCTGTGCGCGGACACTCTTCCTAACAGTGGTTACGTACACGCTTGCTAATGCATGGCGCACCAAGCAGGGGCAACAACTCGCTGGGCACGGGATCAGGCGCTACAAGGCACAGCAGGCATCTCACAAGCTCTTCATCTTTGCGGGTGAGTGCCATGTGCTGTTCGACATCGAGGAAATACTGACCCTGCTCGGCGTCCAGATCGGGCACCCCTTCAGCACTCAACTCGGATCGCTCAGACCTATCCATCAAGTCCCTGATGCTGCATCATCCTTATAGTGCAATTCGAGTGGGGTGCGTTCTGCTTCTGGCACCCGTCTTGCCCCTGTCGGACCAGGAGGTACTGCAGGATGAGCCGTGAAGCAGTAGGGAAGATAGTGAGCAGGGCGCTCCAGGAAGAGCGGTTCCGCGCGCTGATAATGGACCGTCCGTACGATGCGGTCGAGGGCTATGACCTGGAGCCGGAGGAGCAGGGTGCGCTCATCGCTGGGGACGAGTTGGGGCTGACCGAGATGGGGGTGGACCCCGAGACAGCCCAGCGCTACGTGGGGCTGTTCCGCATCTCGCGCGCGGGCGGGGGGTAGACCGGCGTGTGAGCCAGGCTTGAAGGGGGCAGGCACCGGGACCTGCCCCTACTGGTGTGGTTATGCCTGGGCTTCTACGGTTTCTTGCAGCTCCTTCAGGCCGGAGCCACTGGTGGCCCGTTCCTGGGCTATCCTCAGGGTCAGCTCGCGCAGCTGCTTCGCGTGCTGCCGGTCCTCGCGCAGGTTCACCTCAAGCGGCTGCATGCTCTTGGGCTTACCCAACTGCTGCGAGAGCTCGTGGAAAATCTCCCCGGCCTCGACCGCTTTGTGTTTGAGCAGCCCATGCGCGCTCAGGCGCTCGGTCTCCTCCTCGCCCCTCTGCGCGACCTTTCGGAGCGCGTTGAGCACGGTACGGTCGTCAGGCTCGACCTTCACCGGCTTCGGTGAGCCGAGGCTTTCCAGCACGCGCTCGAAGTTAGCGACGTGTCCCTCGTCCTCGTTCGCCATCTCTTCCAGAGCCTGCTTGAGCTCCGTGTCCTTGACGGCCTCCGCGAGCGCCCGCTCGTTCTCCACGATCGCCTTTTCGACTGCGAGCGCGTCGCTCAATTCCTGTATGACAAACTCCTTGCCCGTTGCCAACTCGTTCTCCTTCTGCTATCGTCCTTCGCCGCCGGAGTGCGGCGTGGAGTCTTTATCATGCAAACTGTGTGCCCTGTGCTGCCGGATGCGCCGGTTTGACACGTCCCGTCAGGGCCGCTTATATTGAGCCGAACCACGCACAGGGGGATTGGATATGACGACCGCAAGCGATCTCGACGTCTCGCGCTTTCTGAACGACAGGGTGAGACGCATACCCGCGTCCGGCATCCGGCGCTTCTTCGATATGATATCGGGGATGGAGGGAGTCATCAGCCTCGGCGTGGGGGAGCCGGATTTTACGACTCCGGCGCCGCTGCGTGAGGCGGCGATTCGGAGCATCCACGAGGGACGAACGGCGTATACGTCGAACTACGGCACGCTCGAGCTGCGGGAAGCGCTCTCGGAGCACCTGCGGAACCTGTATGGGGTGGAGTACGACCCCCGTACGGAGATGCTGATAACGGTTGGTGTGTCGGAGGCGCTTGATATAACATGCAGGTCGGTGCTCGGGCTGGGGGATGAGATGATACTGCCCGAGCCTTCGTACGTCGCGTACACCCCGGCGGTGGTGCTCTCCGATGCCACGCCAGTGCCGGTCCCGACGCGCGTCGAGACGCGGTTCGCGGTGACGGCGGAGGAGATAGAGCAGCACGTTACGCCACGGACGAAGGTGCTGCTGCTGGGCTACCCGAACAACCCGACGGGGGCGGTGCTACCTCGCGAGGAGCTGGAGCGCATAGCCGCGGTCGCGGAGCGGAACGACCTGCTGGTTATTGCGGACGAGATCTACGACCGGTTGACGTACGGTGTGACACACACGAGCTTTGCCTCATTGCCAGGTATGAAGGAGCGTACCGTGCTCCTGGGCGGGTTCTCCAAGGACTACGCGATGACTGGCTGGCGGGTGGGGTACGCGTGCGCGCCCGCGGAGCTGATCGAGGCGATGATGAAGGTACACCAGTACGTCATCATGTGCGCGCCCACTGCAGCTCAGGCCGCGGCTCTCGAGGCGCTGCGCTCGGGTGAGCCGTATGTGCAGGCGATGGTGGATGAGTACGACCGCCGCCGCCGGGTGATTGTGGATGGCCTCAACTCGATTGGCCTGCCCACGTTCGAGCCGCGCGGCGCGTTCTACGCCTTTCCAGACGTGCGCCCTACTGGGCTCTCGTCGGAGGAGTTCGTGGAGGCGCTGCTGAAGGAAGAGAAGGTCGTGACTGTGCCGGGCGATGTGTTCGGTCCCTCCGGTGCGGGTTACGTGCGCCTGTGCTACGCGAACTCTATGGAGAATATAGAGGAGGCGCTGGAGCGCATAGAGCGGTTCGCGCGGCGCCGGGCAGGATAGCCGGACGGGAACCAGGGCGATGTCAAAGTTGACGTGGTAGCTCTACTCCTCTCACTTCCGGCAACTGTATGGCGGTAACAACCGCACAGGGAGCGCGATAACGACCGTAGAGACGTTGCACGCAACGTCTGCGCAACCTCTGCACAACGTCTCTGCGGCAACTCTACCCCGCAGCAACGGCGACTTTCGAGTGGCCCCAGACGGAGAAGATAACCGAGAGGTCGAGGAGACGTAGAGTGCTACGTCTCTACGGGTGTACGGTGCTCTGAGAGCAACTTTGAAACCGTCCTATCGCGAGGGATGGCAGTCTCAGGCGATGTGTTTGACGGTCTACGAAATGCGCTGTTAGTATGGCGTTGTCGAGTACCCTGAAGGAGAGAGCCATGGAACTTGCCGAGAAGAAGTCGAAGCTGGAGGAGATACTCCGGGAGATGGGCAGTGTGCTCGTGGCATACTCCGGGGGCGTGGACAGCGCGTTGCTGGCGGCGGTAGCGCACGATGTGCTTGGGGAGAGGGCCGCCGCTGCGACTGCGACCAGCGAGAGCTTGCTCGACGAGGACTTCAAGGAGGCGGAGGCGCTCGCGTACCACATAGGGGTGCGCTTCATCTCCCTGCGCACGGAGGAGCTCTCCGACCCGCGCTACGCCCGCAACGATACGAACCGCTGTTACTTCTGCAAGAGCGAGCTGTTCACGAAGCTTGAGGGTATCCGCGCCGAGCAGGGCTTCCATGTGGTCGTGGACGGATTCAACCACGACGACCGCGCGGACCACAGGCCCGGCCATCAGGCGGCGCGGGAGTTGGGGGTGCGCAGCCCGCTGGCGGAGGCGGAGCTTACCAAAGCAGAGATACGAGAGCTCTCAAGGGAGCGTGGACTACCCACGTGGGACAAGCCAAGCGCGCCGTGCCTGTCATCCCGTATCCCGTACGGCAGCTCTGTGACCCTGGAGAAGTTGACCCAGATTGGACGCGGGGAACTGGCGCTGCGGCGGCTGGGCTTCCGTGAGCTGCGGGTCCGACACCACGGTGATGTCGCCCGGCTGGAGATACCTCTCTCGGATTTTCCGCAGGTGTTGGAGCGGCGTGAGGAGATCGTGCGCGCGCTCAAGGACGCTGGTTTTCTGTACGTCTCGCTTGATCTGGCCGGGCTTCGCAGCGGCAGCCTGAACGATGTGCTCAAGCTCACCCCGGTCGCTGTCCCTGCCAGCACGACTGTGTGATGCAGGATGTGCGCGCGTGATGGCGCATGGTGGCACAGAGGCAGGCACTGGTCTATCGTCGCTGCCGCGAGATTAGCGTGCGCAGGAGTGTGACGCTAGGGGACGGGCGCGAGGTCGTGATCCGTACCGCTGTGCAGGAGGACGCGGCAGGGGTGCGGAGGGTGATTGACTCCGTGGCTCGGGAGCGAAAGTACCTGCTAAACACCGAGGCATACTGGAGCGTGGAGGCTCAGCGCCAGTGGCTGGCGAGCGTTGAACGCGCGGGTGGTACCATGCTCGTGGCGGAGGCGCCGGACGGCGAGATCGTGGCATGGGCCGACCTGTCGCGGCCAACTGCCGCGCTCGCGCATCACACCGCTACTCTCGGGACAGGCGTGCGGAGGGATTACCGGGATGCCGGTCTCGGACGCGCGCTGCTGACCGCGATTGCGGAGGAGGCGCGGGGCCTGGGCATCGAGAAGCTGGAGCTACAGGTGCGCTCGACGAACGCGCGCGCCATCCATCTGTACGAGAGTCTCGGCTGGGAGCGCGAGGGCGTCAGTCCGAGGGCGTACAAGCAGGACAGAGTGTACGAGGACCGCGTGCAGATGGGCCTCTGGCTCGGTGAGAGAGGATGAGCAACCGTCCGGGGGACGGACAGTAGCAGCCACGCCGCAACTCCCCTTTAGCCCGTGCGTGCCAGAGCAGCCCCGGTCGGGATCTAAGCCAGCACGAGTAACGCTACCAGGCCCGCGATCACGATCAGCAGGACCAAAGCCAGCAGCGAGAAAGTGGTAAAGGACATGCGGCTGCTCTCTTTCTGAATGTACGGCATCTGCTTAAGTCATCCCTGCATCCAGTATGGACGAGCACACGCGGGGCCGCAAGCGCCGAAACCAGCGCGCAAAAGGGATGGGGGCTGTGGTATACTATATCCGACTGAGGAGGTCGGAATTGGTGTTGCGGGAGAAGTCGCTCTTTTCAACGAGAGCGGAGTACGGGGTGAGGCTGATGATGCTGCTCGCCCGGCAGTATGGTGACGGGCCGCTGCCGCTAGCGCGCGTGGCCGAGATCGAGGAGCTTCCCCTGTCGTACCTGGAGCAGCTTGCGGCGCCACTGCGGCGCGACGGGCTGATCCGCAGCCAGCGAGGCGCTCAGGGAGGGTACGAGCTGGCGCGGGCGCCGGAGTTCATAACCATGGGCGAAGTGGTCCGCTCGCTGGAGGGGCCGATAATGCCGATGATGTGCGCGCCGGAGGATGAGGCTCATGCCACTTGCGTCCGAGGTGAGTTCTGCTCCGCGCAGGTGCTGTGGTCTCGCATCCGCGACGCGGTGACGGGCGTGCTCGACACCACAAAGCTGTCCGACCTTGCGTCTCCTCTTGCGGGGCGCGACACACCTGGTGAGCGCACGCCGTTATTGACGATAAACAGCAGACTGGAAGCAGCTAGATAGACTGGGGAGGAACCGGCGACACGTCTATGGAGAAGAGTCTGATTATTCGAGACCTGCACGTGAACGTGGAGGACAAAGAGATACTCAAGGGCCTCAACCTGGAGTTGGAGAAGGGCAAGGTCCACGCGATAATGGGCCCGAACGGCTCCGGTAAGAGCACGTTGAGCTACGCGCTCGCGGGGCACCCCAGCTACGAGGTGACCGGGGGCGAGGTGATATTCGAGGGGCAGAACATCCTGGATCTGGGGGCGGATGAGCGGGCGCAGCTCGGTCTCTTTCTCGCGTTCCAGTATCCGATGAGCATCCCCGGCGTAAGCATGGCGAACTTCCTGCGCACCGCGGTGAACTCTGTCCGCAAGGCGCGTGGCGAGGGCGAGATGCGCGTGCCCGAGTTTCGCAAGCTGCTGAATGAGAAGATGGCTAGCCTGAAGATGGACCGCTCCTTCGCGGGCCGCTATCTCAACGAGGGCTTCTCCGGAGGTGAGAAGAAGCGAGCAGAGATCCTGCAGATGGCGATGCTCCAGCCGAAGGTCGCGATCATGGACGAGACGGACTCCGGCCTCGACATTGACGCGCTGCGCATCGTGAGCGATGGCGTGAACGCGCTGAAAAACCCCGAGATGAGCGTGCTGGTGATCACACACTACCAGCGCATACTCAACTACCTGAAGCCGGACTACGTGCACGTGCTGGTAGATGGTCGCATCATTACCTCCGGCGGACCCGAGCTTGCGCTTGAGCTGGAGAGCAAGGGCTACGACTGGGTGCGGCAGGAGTTCGCTGTCCCAGCTTAGTGACTGCGTTGTAGGGGCGCGATTAATCGCACCCGCCTAGTTACAGAGAGGCACACGACATGGCTATAACCGAGGAGCAGCTGAGAACGTCGGAGGACCAGTACAAGTACGGCTTCCACGACCCTGAGGACTACGTATTCAAGAGCAAGAAGGGGCTCTCGGCCGATGTGGTCGAGGAGATCTCCTACATGAAGGGCGAGCCGGACTGGATGCGCCAGTTCCGTCTGAAGAGCCTGCGTCACTTCGACAAGCGGCCCATGCCGCAGTGGGGCGGCGGCGGCCTGCTCAACGAGATTGACTTCGATAACATCCACTACTACGTCAAGCCTTCCGACCGCGCCGAGAAGGACTGGGACGACGTGCCCGACTACATCAAGAACACCTTCGACAAGCTCGGCATCCCCGAGGCGGAGAAGAAGTTCCTGGCGGGCGTGGGCGCGCAGTACGAGTCCGAGGTGATCTACCACAACCTGCAGAAGGACCTGGAGGCGAAGGGCGTTATCTTCCTCGATACCGACACTGCACTCAAGCAGTACCCGGAGCTCTTCAAGGAGCACTTCGGGACGATCATTCCGCCCAACGATAACAAGTTCGCGGCGCTGAACAGCGCGGTGTGGAGCGGCGGATCGTTCATCTACGTTCCGGAGGGCGTCCACATTGACCTGCCGCTGCAGGCTTACTTCCGCATCAACGCGGAGAACATGGGACAGTTCGAGCGCACGCTGATCATCGTGGACAAGGGCGCGTACGTCCACTACGTCGAGGGCTGCACGGCTCCGACGTGGTCCACCGACTCGCTGCACTCAGCAGTCGTTGAGATCATCGTCAAGGAGGGCGGGCGCTGCCGGTACACGACGATCCAGAACTGGTCGAAGAACGTGTACAACCTCGTGACGAAGCGCGCGGCCGCGTACAAGGACGCGACGATGGAGTGGGTGGACGGCAACCTCGGCTCGAAGCTCACAATGAAGTACCCGGCGATCTACCTGATGGAGCCGGGCGCGAAGGGTGAGGTGCTCTCAGTCGCGTTCGCCGGCCACGGCCAGCACCAGGACGCGGGCGGCAAGATCGTTCACGTCGCGCCGCACACGACCTCGACGATCACCTCGAAGTCCATATCGAAGGATGATGGCCGCTCGAGCTACCGGGGGCTGCTGAAGGTACACCCGGAGGCGGAGCACTCGAAGAGCAACGTCCGCTGCGACGCGCTGCTGCTGCACGAGAACAGCCGCACGGACACGTACCCGTACATCGAGATCGAGAACGACCGCGTTGACATCGGCCACGAGGCGACTGTCTCGAAGGTGGGCGAGGAGCAGCTCTTCTACCTTATGAGCCGCGGCGTGTCCGAGGCGGATGCGTACAGCATGATCGTGACCGGCTTCATCGAGCCGATCGCGAAGGAGCTCCCGATGGAGTACGCCGTGGAGCTGAACCGGCTGATCCAGCTGGAGATGGAAGGCTCCGTGGGCTAACCCCCCAGGGGAGTAACTGCTGAGGGGGGTGCGACAGATGTTGCATCCCCCTTGTTTGCAGGGGGCGCGATTCATAGCGCCCGTACAGGAGTCACTAGACGACCGTCTGAACAGGGAGAACAATGGAAGTAACTAGCATTGAGACGCCGACGCTCGGGATAAGCCGGGATGCCGTGGCGCGGCTGTCGGAGCGGCTCAGCGAGCCTCAATGGCTGCGCGAGCGGCGGCTCGCGGCATGGGAGACGTTCGAGAAGACACCCGTGCCGCTGATGACGGATGAGGAGTGGCGTCGCACGGACATCCGGAAGCTGGACTTTGGCAGCTTTGACGTGCCGACCGACGCGGGCCGCGGCTTCCAGCCAGACGACACCGCGGACCACCGCAGCGGCTTTGTGCAGTTCGTTGATGGCTTCATCACACAGCTGCAGCTCGACAGGGCTGTGCAGGAGCAGGGCGTCATTCTGAGCTCGATCTCTGACGCGGCGCTGCGGCATCCGGAGTTGGTCCAGAAGTACCTGGGCAGGCTCGTTCCGGACGAGTACGGTAAGTTCGCCTCGCTCTCAAACGCGCTCTTCTCGGGCATCTTCATGTACGTGCCCGCGAACGTGCACGTGGAGCTTCCCATCCAGGTCAGCTTCACGACGAGCGAGGGCGGCAGCGCTGTCTTCCCGCGCACGCTTGTAGTAGCGGAGCGGTACGCGGGGGTCACATTCATTGACAGGTATTACTCAGAGGACCACGAGGCCGCATCTCTAAGCGTGGGCGCCGTGGAGGTGTATGCGGGCGAGGGCTCGCAGGTGCGCTACGTGAATGTGCAGGAGTGGGGCCGGAACGTCTGGAATTTCCTGGTTGAGAAGCATCAGGTGGGGCGCGACGCGCAGGAGAACAACCTCAACATCGCGCTCGGCGGCAGGTTCTCGAAGGGCAACGTCGAGGCTGCGCTCGTTGGGCCGAACGCCAACTGCGAGATGTTGGGCCTGAACTTCGGTAATGAGACGCAGTTCTTCGACTTCCACACCCTGCAGGATCACGCCGCGCCGCACTGCTTCAGCGACCTGCTGTACAAGGGTGTGCTGCGCGAGAAGAGCCGCTCGGTGTTCAGCGGGCTGATCCACGTGCGACCAGGCTCGGCAAAGACGGATGCGTACCAGACGAACCGCAACCTGCTGCTCTCGGATACGGCGCGCGCGGACTCCATACCGAACCTGGAGATCGAGAACAACGACGTCAAGTGCAGCCACGGCGCGAGCGTGGGGCCCATTGATCAGGATCAGCTCTTCTACCTTATGGCGCGCGGTCTCTCGAAGCGGGACGCAGAGCGCCTGATAGTTGACGGCTTCTTCGAGCCGCTCATAAGCCGCATTCCTCTGGAGGGCGTGCGCGAGCGGCTGCAGGCGGCCATAGACGAGAAGATGGACTAAGCAGATGGCGATAACTACACCATCAACCAGCACTATAGACGTGGAGAGCATCCGCGCGCACTTCCCCATCCTGCACCAGGAGGTGGATGGTAAGCGGCTGGTGTACCTCGACAGCGGAGCCACAAGCCAGAAGCCGCTGGCCGTGATCGAGGCGGAGGAGGAGTACTACCGAACATACAACGCGAACGTTCACCGGGGGGTGTACAAGCTTTCCGAGGAGGCAACGGCGAAGTACGAGGCTGCGCGCGTGAAGGTGCAGCGGTTCATCAACGCGCGCTCCGGTAAGGAGGTACTCTTCACCGCGAACGCGACCGCCGCCCTGAACCTGGTGGCGTATGCCTGGGGCCGCGCGAACGTGCGCGAGGGCGACGTGATCGTGTTCACGGAGATGGAGCATCACTCCAACATCGTGCCGTGGCAGATACTCGCGCAGGCGACAGGCGCGCGGCTGGAGTTCATCCACGTCACAGACGATGGTTACCTGAACGAGGACGACATCGCGCGCGTGCTGGAGCTTCGCCCGAAGCTGGTGGCGTTGACGGCCGTCTCAAACGTGCTCGGCACTATCAATCCCGTTAAGGAGCTGACCACGCGCTTTCACGAGGTGGGAACGACCGTGGTTATAGACGCCTCACAGGCCGCGCCGCACATGCCGATTGATGTGCGTGATTGGGACGCAGACTTCGTCGCGTTCACTGGTCACAAGATGCTCGCGCCGACGGGGATCGGCGTGCTGTACGGCAAGCGCGCCGTGCTGGAGGCCACCCCGCCGTTCCTTGGCGGGGGCGACATGATTCGCGAGGTACACCTGGGCAACACCCGGTACGCCGACCTGCCGTACAAGTTCGAGGCGGGCACGCCAAACATCTCCGGCGCAATCTGCCTCGGAGTTGCGGTGGACTACCTGACCGAGCTGGGTATGGACAGGGTGCGCGAGCACGAGAAGGAACTCGTGGCGTACGCGATGCAGCAGCTGTCCGAGGTACCGGACTTGAAGGTATACGGTCCGCCCGCGGAGGATCACGGCGCGGCGCTTTCATTCACGCTCGCAGACATCCACCCACACGACCTGGCGCACATCCTCGACAGAGAGAACATCGCGGTCCGCGCTGGCCACCACTGCGCGCAGCCGCTTATGGAGCACTACGACATCCCGGCGACGACACGCGCCAGTTTCTACATCTACAACGGCCACGACGACGTGGACACGCTCGTCTCGGCGCTCGGCAGGGCGCGGGAGATATTCCAACTGTAGGCAGGACGGCTTACAGGGGGATGAACCACCTAGAGGGGCAGGTGTCGGAGCCTGCCCCTGTTGGTCTGCGCTGCACTCGGCGTACACCACGAGGAGGCGCTTCCTTGTTGACAAGGATCTGTCGGTGGCTTGGGTATAATTGTCGCGGGAGATAACGCAATATATGGAAGACTTTTACAGAGAATACATACTCGACCACTACCGCAACCCGCGCAACAGGGGCACTATCGAGGCGCCGGATATCACGTACGAGGACTCGAACCCTCTGTGCGGTGATGAGATCAGGATTGACCTGACGGTCAGGGACGGGGTCGTTGACGATGTCAAGTTCTCCGGCCGGGGTTGCGCCATCTCGCAGGCGTCCGTCTCCATGCTCACGGAGATGATCGAGGGCATGCCGGTGGACGAGGTGAAGCAGATCACAAAGGAAGACGTGCTGGAGATGCTCGGCATCCCCCTCACCCCCGTCCGCGTGAAGTGCGCGCTTCTGGGGTTGAAGGTGTTGAAGGGCGGCGTGTACGGGATAGACGGCGCGGCGGACGACGAGGATCTGTAAGAACAGCGTACAGAGAGTTTCACAGCAGCAGTTCCACAGGGGCGGGTCCACGACTCGCCCCTGCATCGTTGAGAGGAGAGTCCGGGGTAAGGATGGCTGAGTTTCACGTCGTCGCGAAGGTGGGAGAGATAGCGCCGGGGGAGGCTAAGCACGTTGAGATCGGGGACAAGGAGATAGGGGTCTATAACCTCGACGGCGAATACTACGCTATCGGTGACGTCTGTACGCATGCTTATGCACAGCTCACCGACGGGGACATCTACCCTGAGGATGGCACGGTGGCATGCCCTCTGCACGGTGCGGAGTTTGACATCCGCACGGGCAAGAACCTGAACTTCCCGGCGCCGACGCCGGTTCCGACGTATGTTGCGCGGGTGAACGGGGAGAACATAGAGGTGTGCCTGGGTTCCTAGCCTCGGTGGTCGGTTCGGGCGACCCGGTGGGGCGCCCCTGCAAACGTCGCCGAAGAAGATACGCTATTAGACAGGAGGCCGGAGAGATGCAAGACAGAGAGGGCCCAAATACTGCCGCTGCAGTACAGCCCAATCCCACGATCAACCGAAGCGCTCGCACCGGCAAGCCCACCGAGGACAGGAAGCTACTGGAGACGCCACGGGAGGCGGAGCGGGACTTCAGAGATGCCGACCCGTGGCGGGTGTTGCGGATCATGAGTGAGTTCGTGGAGGGCTTCGACACGCTCGCGGAACTCGGCCCCGCCGTCACCGTGTTCGGCTCCGCCCGCACCAGCCCGGACGACCCGTACTACGAGCTCGCGCGCGAGGTATCTCGCAGGCTCGCTCAGATGGGATTCGCGATCATCACCGGAGGCGGCCCAGGAATTATGGAGGCGGCTAACCGGGGCTCCCGTGAGGGAGGGGCCCCGTCCATTGGGTGCAACATCGAGCTGCCCTTCGAGCAGGGTGTCAATGCCTATGTGGATGTGCCTATCAACTTCCGCTACTTCTTCGTGCGTAAGACGATGTTCGTCAAGTATGCTACCGCGTTCGTCATCTTCCCCGGTGGCTTCGGGACGCTCGACGAGCTCTTCGAAGCGCTTACGCTCATTCAGACGGACAAGGTGCAGAACTTCCCGGTAATCCTGGTCGGAGTCGAGTACTGGCGCGGGATGATGGATTGGATCAGGAACACGATGCTCGCGGAAGGGAAGATCTCGCCCGAAGACCTCAACCTTGTGATGGTGACGGATTCGGCCGATGCTGTATGTGATGCCGTCCGCGACTGCTGGGAGGAGAGGTGCTGGACGGTGGAGCGACACTCCGAGGGAGCGAGGCTCCGAGTTGGAGAAGGGGCGGAGACTGCAGTGGAGGTCAAGGCGGATGCGGAGTAGCCTGGCTGAAGCCTGGTTGGTCCCGATGTGCAGACGTTCTCATCCGGCTACGGCAGGAGCCGTTGGTACACTGTAATAGAGCGGTTGTGGATGTTCCGGACAAACTGTTATAATCGCTGCCGTTGGGGAGGCGCGAGTTATGCTAGACCGCTCTACGGTGCGCGCGCTGGGTCTCGTTAGCGGGATTGGGTTCTCCATTGCGATCTCGATAGGTCTCGGGGTCGTGCTGGGGCTCCTCGTGGACGATGCCCTGGGGACAGCCCCTCTGTTTCTCATAGTTGGCATACTGGTGGGGCTGGGGCTGTCGGGATACACACTGTACCGTCTGACGCTGTTTCGGACCTCGAAAAAGTAGATGTGACGTGGAAGATTAGACAGGAGTGCCGAGTTTGAGCTTACACACTCTGCTGCTAAACGTAGCAACCTCCCCTATGGCTGGAATCGCTAAAGGCATCCTTCGAGCGGAGGGAGAGGGTGAGGAGGAGGAGGAGACCACGCTCCTCGGCACCCCGTATCACCGCCCCAACCTTGCGCCCGAGGAACTGTTCACCATCGGGCCTGTTCATGTCACGAACTCCATGTTCACCACGGTGCTCGTGGTGCTTCTACTCAGCGCGGTTTTCTTCTGGCTCTCGCGCGGCATGAAGCTCATACCGGGCAAGAAGCAAAACTTTCTGGAGACGCTGGTCGAGGCCCTTCTGGGACTCGTTGAAGGCGCCGCAGGCAGGCGAGTTGGGCGCATCATCCTGCCGCTTATCGGCACGCTTTTCATCTACATTCTCACAGCGAACTGGTTCGCGCTCCTGCCCGGTATAGGAACGATCCTATGGGAGCACGAAGGCCACGGCGTTCCCCTTTTGCGCGCGCCGAACGCGGACTACAACATGACTCTGGCGATGGCGCTGCTCACGATAGTCATCGTGCAGGTCGCTGGCTTCGCGTCCCACGGCTTTCTCGGTCACCTCAAGGAGTATCGGAACCCGCTCAACATCATAGATGAGTTTGCGCGCGTTCTCTCGCTCAGCGTCCGACTTTTCGCGAACGTGTTCGCGGGCGAGGTGCTCGTCGGCGTGATGCTCGCGCTGTCGTACGTGACGCTTCGCTACTTCCTGGTGTTCACCGCAGCCGTGCCGGCCATCTTCCTCGCGCTCGAGATCTTCTTCGGGCTGATTCAGGCGCTCGTGTTCGCGTTGCTCTCGCTTATCTACATCACGCTCGCGGTCGGATCGCACGGTCCTGGGCATGAGGCGGAGCACGGCGAGCATGCGGCCCACGCTGCCCCCCACGAGGAGGCGGCGCCCTTTATTGCGGAGCGTGTTACAGGGTAAGAGCCCTGTGCCGCGGACGTACTCACCACTTACATATAACAGGAGGGATAAAAGGAATTGGATCTTAGTGTGCTGGCGGGTGTGACGACGGACATCGTGACGGCGGCGCAGGCTGCTCCACCCCTGCAGGAAGAGCCCGGCGGCGGCATCGCAAACGCGACGGGACTTGCGGCTGCCATCGCCATCGGTGTAGGGGCGCTCGGGCCGGGCCTGGGTATCGGTCTCGCCGTGCGGGGCGCGATGGAGGCCCTGGGCCGCAACCCGGAGGCAGCGGGCGACATCCGCACCACGCTGATCATCGGCGCGGCGCTCGCGGAAGCTATCGCAATCTACGCGCTGCTGGTCGCAATCCTCATCATCTTCGTCGCTTAGTTTTCAAAGGCAATCCGTACGGCGGGGTGGGCTGTCAGGCCTGCCCCTAAACAGACAGGGAAAAGAGTATGGGTGCATTATTTGAGGCGCTCGGTGTTGAGCCGTGGGCTTTGCTGTGGCAGCTGGCCGCGTTTCTGCTCCTGCTGTTTGTGCTCCGCAAGTACGCCTTTGGTCCGGTGACGCGTATTCTCGACGAGCGCGCGAGCCGTATCCGCAACAGCATCGAAACCGCAGAGCGGGTGCAGCGAGAGATGGCGGCGTCGGAGCAGCGCTCCAGGCAGATGCTGGAGGAGTCGCGCCGGCAGAGCCAGCAGATAATCCAGCAGGCGCAGCAGGCGGCGGACCGCATACAGACACAGGCCCAGGACAACGCGCGGGCGCAGGCGAATGAGATAGTGGCGCGAGCACAGGTGGACATTGACAGAGCTTCTAACGAGGCGATGGCGAACCTGCGCCACCAGGTCGCGGACCTGGCGATCGCCGCCGCCAGCAGGGTGGTCCGCCGGGAGCTAGACCCGCAGACACACGTGCGGCTGATAAACGAGGTGCTCGCGGAAAGTGGTCAGGCCCCGTCCGCCGGAGCCGGAGGACGCCCAGTTGCCTAGGGGAAGTGGGCGCAGATACGCGGAGGCAATTGCCCAGCTCGCGCAGGAGAGTGGTGGCTGGGATGCATGGAACAATGACCTGAAGCTGATGTCCGAGGTGTTCAGCGACCGCGATGTGATTCGCTACTTCGCAGGCCCGAAGCGCACGGCGCAGGAGAAGGAGGCCATGGCCAGCCGCATGTTTCAGGGCAGGATAGGCCCCCTGGCCTTCAACGTAGCCCGGATGCTCGCGCGGCAGCACCGTGTCCACCTTGTTCCTGAGATACACGAGCGCTTTCAGGAGCTCGCGCGTGAGTATCACGGCATAGTCATCGCGGAGGTGACAACGGCCGTGCCGGTGGACACGCAGGAGCAGCAGCGCATAGCGGACCACCTCGGACGCATCACGGGCAAGCAGGTGCAGTTGCGGACGAAGGTAGACCCTTCGATTATTGGCGGCCTCGTTGCCCGCGTTGGGGACAAGCTCATAGATGGCAGCGTGGTCACGCAGCTCCAGCAGCTGCGTCAGCGATTGCCGTAAGGCTGGTATACTGGATGGACATAATTCAAAGGAGAGAAGTATGACTATAAGAGCGGAAGAGATTACCGATATCCTCCGGCGGGAGATAGTAAACTTCGACCAGCCTACCGTAACAGTAGATGTGGGTACGGTCACCGAGGTCGGCGACGGCATCGCGCGCATTTATGGGTTGTCAGGCGTTCGGAGTTCGGAGCTTGTGGAGTTCGAGAACGGTTCGCTTGGCATCGCGCTCAACCTCGAGGAGGACTCCGTCGGCGCGGTGGTCCTGGGCGACTACTTCCACATCGAGGAGGGTGACCAGGTGCGCTCCACCGGGCGCATCGTGGACGTGCCCGTGGGCGATGCGCTCATCGGTCGCGTGGTGAACCCCATCGGTGAGCCGATTGACGGCAAGGGGCCGATACGCACCGACCGGCGGCGCGTTATCGAGCGCATCGCACCGGGCGTGGTAGAGCGCCAGAGCGTGAACACGCCCGTCCAGACGGGCGTAAAGGCTATTGATGCGTTGACTCCGATCGGCCGCGGTCAGCGCGAGCTGATCATCGGTGACCGCCAGACGGGCAAGTCTGCCATCGCGATAGACACGATCATCAACCAGAAGGGCAAGAACCTTATCTGCATCTACGTCGCGATTGGACAGAAGACCTCCAACGTTGCCCAGCTAGTGGCTACGCTCGAGCGGTACGGGGCGATGGAGCACACGATCGTCGTCTCTGCGTCCGCGGATGAGCCAGCTCCACTGCAGTACATCGCGCCGTACGCTGGCTGCGCGATGGGCGAGGAGTTCATGGAGACCGGCCGCGACGCGCTCATTGTGTACGACGACCTCTCCAAGCACGCGGTGGCGTACCGCGAGATCTCCCTGCTGCTGCGCCGCCCGCCGGGGCGTGAGGCGTTCCCTGGGGACGTGTTCTACCTGCACTCCCGGCTGCTGGAGCGCGCCGCGCGCCTCAGTGATGAGCGTGGTGGTGGCAGCCTGACGGCGCTGCCTTTCATCGAGACGCAGGCGGGCGACGTGTCTGCGTATATTCCGACGAACGTGATCTCCATCACGGACGGGCAGATATACCTGGAGAGCGACCTGTTCTACGCGGGCGTCCGACCCGCGATGAACGTTGGCCTCTCCGTCTCCCGGGTGGGAGGTGCGGCACAGATTCGAGCGCTGCGGCAGGTGTCTGGCCGGGTGAAGCTGGAGCTGGCGCAGTACCGCGAGCTCGCGGCGTTCGCTCAGTTCGCATCCGACCTTGACCGCGCGACGCGGCAATCCCTGGAGCGGGGGCAGCGCACCGTCGAGGTGCTGAAGCAGCCGCAGTTCCAGCCGGTGCCCGTAGAGAACCAGGTGATGATCATCTACGCCGTAACTAACGGCTACCTGGACGACATCCCCGTCGAGAGCGTGCGTGACTTCGAGACGAGACTGTACGACTACATGGGCTCGGTTCATCCGGAGGTCGGTCAGGCCGTAGTACAGTCTGGAAGGCTAGACGACCAGCTGACCGCGCAGCTCAAGTCCGTGCTGGACGAGTTCAAGGCCGGGTATCAGCCCGAGCAGGCGGTATCAGTCTAAGGCGACGTTTGTTGTAGGGGCATAGTGCGCTATGCCCCTACGTCGTGTGGAGGTGCCCAGTGCCCAGCTTGAGAGACATACGCCGGCGCATCCGGAGCGTGAAGAACACGGCGCAGATCACGCGCGCGATGCAGATGGTGGCTGCCTCCCGCATGCGGCGCGCGCAGGAGGCAGTGGAGTCCTCGCGCCCATTCTCGGAGCGGATCCGCGTGGTGTTGGCGGGACTTGGCGAGGTGGCGCCTGCCGGGGAGGGACCGCTTCACCCACTGCTGGAGCGCCGCGACGTGCGGAACATTGACCTGGTGTTGATGACCTCCGACAGGGGACTGGCGGGTGGGTTCAACGCCAACATCCTTCGGCTTGCCTCCAACTTCGTGCTCAATGAGGCCAAAGCCCCGGTCAGTATCCTCTCCGCTGGCCGCAGAGGGCGCGACTGGGCGGTCCGATTTGGACGTAACCTCACCGCAGACTTCAGCGAGCTCGGCGACCAGCCGGGTCTGGACGCGGTTACTCCCATCTCCCACACCGTGATCGAGCGTTTCACGACGGGGCAGGTGGACGCGGTATACCTGGCGTACACGGAGTATGTAAGCACGCTCAACCAGCAGCCACGGCTTCTGCAGCTGCTGCCGATCCAGCCACCCACCGCTGAGGAGGAGCGCGAGGCCGCACGAGGACCGGACTATATCTACGAGCCCAGCCCCGTGCAGCTTCTCCAGGCGCTCCTGCCCAGGTACGTCGAGGTGCAGCTGTATCAGACGCTGCTGGAGAGCAAGGCGAGCGAGCACTCGGCGCGTATGGTGGCGATGCGTAACGCCACCGACAACGCGAACGAGATCGTGGACGACCTGGGTCTGACGTACAACAAGCTGCGGCAGGCGACGATCACGCGGGAGATTATCGAGATAGCTGGCGGCGCCGCCGCCCTTAGCGGCTAAACCAACCAGCGCGCGGGCGCCCACTGGTTGATGCTCGTGGGTAGAGTCCTGGTTCGGGTAAGCAGAAGGTCAGGAGGACCTAATGGCAGTACAAACAGAGGCAAGAGGCAGGGTGCTCCAGGTGCTCGGTCCGGTGGTCGAGGTAGAGTTTCCTCACGGCAACCTGCCGGATATTCTGACGGCGCTCTACATCCCACGCGAGGACGGCACACCTATTGTGCTCGAGGTTCAGTCGCACGTGGGGAACGAGACGGTGCGCTGTGTCTCGATGAACGCGACGGAAGGGCTGGCGCGCGGGGTGGATGTCATAAACACGGGCCAGCCAATCGCGGTGCCGGTAGGGCCGAGCACGCTAGGGCGCGTGTTCAACGTCCTCGGCCAGCCCGTGGACCAGAACGGCCCCGTGCAAGGGGAGCAGTCCTGGCCGATACACAGGCCCGCTCCGCGCTTCGAGGACCAGGCCACGGAGGCCCAGGTCTTCGAGACTGGACTCAAGGTTATTGACCTGGTTGCCCCGTTCACGCGCGGTGGTAAGACGGGCGTCTTCGGCGGCGCGGGCGTGGGCAAGACAGTTATCATTCAGGAGCTTATCAACAACGTTGCGAAGCAGCACAGCGGTGTGTCTGTATTCTCGGGCGTGGGGGAGCGCACCCGCGAGGGGAACGACCTCCTTCACGAGATGATGGACTCCGGCGTGATCGGCTCTACCACCCTCGTGTTCGGCCAGATGAACGAGCCACCCGGCGCGCGGCTGCGTGTGGGTCTGACGGGTCTGACAATGGCGGAGTACTTCCGCGACGTTGAGAACCGCGATGTGCTCCTGTTCATAGATAACATCTTCCGATTCGTGCAGGCGGGCTCCGAGGTTTCGGCGCTGCTAGGCCGCATGCCCTCCGCAGTGGGCTACCAGCCGACGCTGCAGACCGATATGGGCCAGTTGCAGGAGCGGATCACCTCCACGCGCAACGGCTCGATCACGAGCGTGCAGGCCGTGTACGTGCCCGCTGACGACTACACGGACCCGGCGCCCGCGACGACGTTCGTTCACCTGGACGCGACGATCTCGCTGGACCGCGCGATCTCGGAGCGCGGCATCTACCCGGCAGTGGACCCGCTCGCCTCGACGAGCCGTATTCTTTCCCCTGGGACCGTGGGCGAGGACCACTACGACGTAGCGCGTGGCGTGCAGCGGGTGCTGCAGCGGTACAGGGACCTGCAGGACATCATCGCGATTCTGGGCATCGAGGAGCTCTCGGAGGAGGACCGGCTAACGGTGGCACGGGCGCGCAGGATCGAGCGATTCCTCTCCCAGCCGATGTTCGTCGCGGAGCAGTTCACGGGCCAGCCCGGTCAGTACGTGCCGATCGCGGAGACGGTGCGAGGCTTCAAGGAGATCCTGGACGGGCGGCACGACACTCTGCCCGAGCAGGCGTTCTACATGGTCGGCACCATTGATCAGGCGGTCGAGAAGGCCCGCACCATGAGCGGGGCATAGGGGACTTCGGTACTGCGCCTGGAAGGTCAGCGAGGTTGTGTGGGGGTGGGTCTGGAGCCCACCCCCACTTCTTTGCGAGCAGCCTGCGCCGCAGTCCCAAGGCAGTTTCAAAGTCCGTATTGGTGGGATGGACACGTCGCGCAGACGTTGAATGTAGACGTTGCGTGCAACGTCTCTACAGTCGTTTCACCCTCCGCGCGCTGATGCAATCGCCAGACACCCGGCGGAAGTGGGAGGTGTAGGGCTGCCATGCCGACTTTGAAATCGCGCTACGGTTCTTCTCACACGCACCTGATGCCACAGTCCTGCTAAAATGGGGCCGTCACGTACGGCTGATGCGGAATATGGCTTGCTGCTGCTCACCAAGCGGTCATTCCGAGCCGCGCGAGGACTCCCCTGCGCCCTGCCCGGCACGACCGGTGAGATCTGTGGCTCGCGCACAGGATGAGAGTTGGGGAGCGTACAGCCGCGAAGCGGGCTATACATAGGTATATCAGGAGGATAGAGATGCCGTTGCACCTGGAAGTCGTTACCGCGGAGCGGGTGGTGTACTCGGATGAAGTTGACATGGTGGTCGCGCCTGGTCTGGATGGCGCGCTTGGCATCCTGCCGCAGCATGCGCCGTTGATGAGCGTGCTGGGCATCGGTGAGCTGCGGATCACCAAGGGATCTCAGGAGAGCGGCCTGGCTATCGGGGGTGGCTTCCTGGAGGTGCTGGAGGATCGCGTCACGGTGCTCGCGGACACCGCGGAGCGCGCGGAGGAGATAGATGATGCGCGCGCGGAGGAGGCGCAGCAGCGCGCCCAGCGGTTGCTCGCCGACCGGTCCCAGATAGAGAACCCGGCCGCGCTTGAGGCCGCTTTGCGACGCGCACAGGTAAGGCTCAGGGTCTCTCGGAGGCGGCGCAACGTGCGCAGCGGCCAGCCCACTCCGTAGGCTTCCACGTGAGCGCTCCTGTCCTTCCAAGCCCGCGAAACAACTCACGGTTGTTCCCCACGCACGACTGATACGCTTTCCGGGTAAAGGCTAAGGTGCGAGCGACAGGTCGCGAATCTGAGTGTCGCGTCCGTAATGCGGTCGTGGCCGAAAGGCTACCGTATTGTCAGTGTCAGGTTACAAAGCATCTGATCCTTTGTGCCTCAGCACTACGGATGAGATCCTTCGCTGGCGATTGGGATGACAGGCACCGAGGGTGTGTTTCATACTTGTAATGTGCTTCTTTCTCGAATGATTGTAGTTCCAGCTGTATCTACCGGAGAACCTGTTGATTTTTTCCAAGCGCATAGGGATTGACCTCGGCACGGCGAACGTGCTCGTGTTCGTGAAGGGTAAGGGGATCATAGCGAACGAGCCGAGCGTGGTAGCGGTCAGCACCAGGGACGGCTCCGTAAAGGCGGTCGGGGCGGAGGCGCGCGACATGCTAGGCCGGACGCCGGAGACCATCGAGGTCGTGCGGCCGATGAAGGACGGCGTGATCGCGGACTACGTGATCACGGAGCAGATGCTTCGCTATTTCATCGGCAAGGCGGCGGGGCGGTTCTCCCTGGGCGGGCCAGAGGTGATGATCTGCATCCCGGCCGGTGTGACAACTGTTGAGATGCGCGCGGTGCGCGATGCGGCGCTCAACGCTGGCGCCAGGCACGCGTGGCTGATCCGCGAGCCCCTGGCCGCGGCACTGGGGGCCGACATCCCCGTTGCGTCGCCGAGCGGCAATCTCGTCGTAGATATCGGCGGTGGCACGACGGAAGTGGCCGTGATAGCACTTAACGGCATCGTTGTCGGCAACTCCGTACGGGTGGGTGGGAACCGGATAGACGACGAGATTGCCAACTACATGAAGCGCAAGTACAGCCTCGTTGTGGGCGACCGAACGGCCGAGGAAATCAAGATAGCTATCGGCAGCGCGATCCCTCTGGAGGACAACCCCAGCATGCAGGTGAAGGGTCGCGATCAGGTCTCCGGACTCCCACGGACGGTGATGATTACCTCTCACGAGGTGACGCAGGCGATCCGAGAACCACTGCAGAGCATCGTTGGAGCAGTCAAGGTTGTCTTGGAGGAGACGCCGCCGGAGCTTGCCTCGGACATCATAGATAAGGGCATGGTGATGACGGGGGGAGGATCGCTCCTGCGCAACATAGATTACCTGCTCTCAAAGGCTACCGGGGTGCAGTGCTACATCGTGGAGAACCCGCTCAACTGCGTGGCACTGGGCACCGGCCTCGCGCTCGAGCATCTAGACATCCTGCGCGATAGCCTCTCCGATGAGTAGCATTGCCGCCCGCAGGCGTGGGAGAGTTCGGAGCCTCCGTTCCGTGAGCGGGACCGAGGTGAGTCTGTGGAAGCACTTCGACTGGATGATGCTCGCCACTACGCTCCTAATCTCCTTCTTCGGGCTACTGATGATCTACAGCACCACGAGCGAGCCAGGTCCGTTCGTGCCCAACTCCTTCGTGATCCGGCAGGCCATCTATCTGGTGGTCGGTCTTCTCATGATGGGCGTGCTCGCGAGTGTAGACTACCGATTTCTCTCGAACTGGACGTGGGTTATTTACGTGCTCACGCTCGGGCTGCTTGCGGCCATATTCGTGATAGGTCACTCAACGTACGGCTCTACCCGCTGGATAAATCTCGGCCCTGTGCCGGTGCAGCCGAGCGAGCTGGCAAAGCTCTCGATGGTGCTCGTGCTGGCGCGGTTCCTTTCCGTAAAGCCTCGCGGGCAGAGCTCGCTCTATCGCTTCGCGGTGTCGCTTGCGCTTATAGGGGCGCCGTTCGCACTGGTGTTTGTGCAGCCGGACCTGGGCACGTCGCTTGTGCTCCTCGCGATTTGGTTGTCGGTCACACTCCTCTCAGGGGCCAGGTGGAAGCACTTCCTGTGGTTGGCGGCGCTCAGCCTGCCCGTGGGGATCGTAGCCTGGGAGTTCCTGCTCCAGCCGTATCAGAGGCAGCGCGTACTCGTGTTCCTTGACCCTGAATCCTCGGCGCTGGGCGCGGGATACAACATCATCCAGGCGCGGATAAGCATCGGCGCGGGCGGGCTCACTGGGCAGGGATACCTGACCGGCACGCAGAGTCAGCTAAACTACCTGCGTGTGCAGCACTCCGACTTCATAGCGTCCGTAATTGGCGAGGAGTTCGGGTTTCTGGGGTTGCTGGCGTTGCTGGTTGTGTACGGCCTGCTGCTCTGGCGAATGATAAGAGTGGCGCAGCTCGCGCGTGACACGTACGGAGAGCTGATAGCTGCGGGAGTAGCTACTATCTATCTCTTCCAGATATTCGTCAACATGGGCATGAACATGCAGCTAATGCCCGTCACCGGCATCCCGCTGCCGCTCGTATCGTCGGGCGGCAGCTCGCTGGTCACGCTGCTCGCCGCACAAGGGGTGCTCCAGAGTATCCTGATGCGGCACAAGAAGCTGAACACCCAATTGCTATAATCGGCTTGCGACGAATCTGCTGCCTGGGAGGCATGCTTATGGAACTGACAAGTGAGGAAGTGCGTCATATCGCCAGTCTTGCGCGGCTCGGCCTGACCGATGAGGAGGTCGAGACCTTGCAGGCGCAGCTCGGGGACATACTCGGACACGTGAACCAGCTCAACGAGCTCGACACGGGGAACATACCTCCGACTGCTATGGTGATAGCCGTGCAGGACGTGGTTGCCGAGGACGAGCCACGCCCCAGCTTTCCGGTTGACGTGATGCTCGCGAATGCACCGGAGCGCAAGGGCAACTATTTCAGGACAAAGGCGGTGCTTGGCTATGAGACCTGATACCGCATCCCTCCCCGACGCCTCGATAGCCGAGCTGCGGGCGCTGCTCGACCGCCGGGAGGTGTCATCCGTGGAAGCCACGCGGGCGTACCTGGACCACATCGGGGCCGTGGACGGGGCCGTGAGGGCGTACCTGCAGGTAACGGAGGACGTGGCGCTCCAGCAGGCGGCAGAGGCGGATGCACGCCTGGCGGCGGGCGAGACAGGACCGGTGCTCGGTGTGCCGATGGCGCTGAAAGACCTCATCTCCACAGAGGGAATAGAGACTACCTGTGGCTCACGCATCCTCCGAGGCTACAGGCCGCCGTATGACGCGACCACGTACGCGAGGCTGCGCAAGGGCGGGGCTGTGCTCCTCGGGAAGCTGAACATGGACGAGTTCGCCATGGGCAGCTCGAACGAGAACTCGGCGTTCGGTATTACCGCAAACCCGTGGGACCTCTCGACCGTGCCTGGAGGGAGCAGCGGCGGCTCAGCGGCAGCGGTGGCCGCGCGGGAGGCTGCGTTCACACTCGGCTCGGACACGGGCGGCAGCGTGCGCCAACCGGCCGCGCTGTGCGGCGTGGTGGGCGTCAAGCCTACTTATGGTCGCGTCTCCCGGTTCGGGCTTATCGCGTTCGCGAGCTCGCTGGACCAGATAGGTCCGTTCACGCGGACCGTCGAGGACTCCGCGCTCGTGCTCTCTCTAATAGCAGGACACGACCCGCTCGACTCCACGAGCGTGCCCCTGGCGGTGCCAGATTACGCCTCTGCTCTCGGTGGAGACCTGCGGGGGCTGCGCGTCGGGGTGCCGGACGAGTACTTTGTCGAAGGGATCGAGCCCGGTGTGGAGGGGGCCGTGCGGGCGGCGATAGAACAACTGGAGTCGCTGGGCGCCCAGGCTGTGCGGGTGTCACTCCCGAGCACAGGATACGCGCTCGCCACGTACTACATCATCGCTCCTTCAGAAGCGTCCTCGAACCTGGCGCGTTACGACGGCGTGAAATACGGCTACAGGTCGCCCGAAGGCGAGGACCTGATAGAGACGTACCTGAGGACGCGCGACGAGGGTTTCGGGCCGGAGGTGAAGCGGCGCATCATGATCGGGACGTACGCCCTGTCGAGCGGTTACTACGACGCGTACTACCTCAAGGCGCAGAAGGTACGCACGCTGATCAAGGCGGAGTTCGACCGGGTTTTCGAGCAGTGCGACGTGATAGCCGCGCCCACGAGTCCGAGTGTGGCGTTCAAGCTCGGCTCGCGCACGGCGGACCCGCTCTCGATGTACCTCTCGGACGTGCTCACGATCCCGCCCAGTATGGCGGGAATCCCTGCCATCAACGTGCCGTGTGGCTTCTCGGACGGGCTGCCCGTGGGCCTGCAGCTGATCTGCAAGGCGTTCGACGAGGCTACCATGTTGCGGGTCGCACACGCGTACGAGCGGAGCACGGAGTGGCACCTGCGGCGGCCTCCGCTCCTGATTTCGGTAGCCGGCAGTTGATACCGTTGCTTCCCGCTCTTAGAATCGAAGCCGTAGGATGATGGAGGGGCAGAACTCGATCTGCCCCTGTCCGTCTGGCGTATGTGACACGGTTTCCGGTTGAGGGGGCATCGGCAACCCGAGGCAGTGACGGTCGTACAGCCCCAATCCGAAACCGTATGACGTGTCTACCCGACCCCCCCGTCGAGCGGTGGTGAACGATTCGAGCCCAGGAGGTAGAGTCCCGTGCTGAACGCAGACCTGTTTCGCGACCGGAGGTCGCAGCTGGCGAAGGTGGTGCTGCTGATGTGCGGGTGCTACTTCGCTCTCGCGTTCGCTGGGCAGGCGTGGAAGGCGAAGGGCCTGGGCGAGACGCTGCAGTTGGAGCAGGCCAAGCTGGTGAGTCAGGAGAAGACGAACCGGCAGCTGCAGGCACGGCTAGACTTTCTGAACGGGCCGGGCTACGAGGCGTACGTTGAGAACGTGGCGCGAGCGCAGTTGGGCATGGCGAAGCCGGGCGACATCTCGCTCTTCGTAGTGCCCGACCCGAGAGCGCCCGGCCAGGACAAGGCGCCGCTGCCGCCGCTGGAGGTGGGCTCTACAACAGGAACAGTTCCAGAGCCTGTATGGCGTCAATGGTTGGCGGTTTTCTTCCCGTCCTAGGCACACAGGCCGATGCACAATGCAGGGGCATTCAATCGGACGCCCCTGCGTCGTGCGATGGGCCGGACAGCTTGTTATGACGCAGCTGCTCCAGCTGTTCCTGCTTGTCGCGCCCTGGGTAGCGATTCTGGGGGGCCTGGTCATTCTGGCGCTCGCCGCCCTTCACGTGAGCGGGTGGCGGGCCCTGCCGGGCATCGAGTCGGGCCGCGTGTTGCCCGGCGTCGCCGCATTGCTGCTTGGGATCTCTCTCCTCGGTCTTGGCGTAACGTATCTGCTGACGGGCGGGGCTGTTGGGTACAACGCTGTTTACCTGCTGTGGCTCGGAGTCGCAGCGGCGTCCGGGTTGCTGGGGATGGCGGGAAGCCGCTAGCCTCGAGTAGAGAGTGGACCGATGGCCTGCTCCCTGAGTGGCACGTCTCTTGCCCCCAACCGTGACAGGAGGTGACGAGGTATGACGATAAAGGGGAGCGAAGAGTGGAGGGAGCACGCGCTGCACCCTGAAAAGTCCGATACGGGGGAGAGCCCCGAACTGCTTACCCCAGCCGCACGCGAGGACATGGACGAGGATGTCAGGACCACGATGCCGCGGGCGATGAGCGAGCAGTCCGGTTCCGGCAGTCACGAGGCCCCGGAGGGAGGCAGGCCCGGCACCGGGCCGCTTGACGATCCCGCGGGGCGGCCCAACCTCGGCAGCGACGTGTAGGCGGGGCGTTTCAAGCTGAAGGGCACAGGGATATACCGAGGGCAGTCGGGACAGCCTCGTGCTGTAACTCGCGGGGCAGGCACGGAGACCTGCCCCTGCGTTCTCCTTCGATATTCACTGGGCACTCGGTATCCAAAGCCCACGTTACATGTTGCGGCGGGTGGGAAGGGCGGCCCAGCCGGCGTAGACCGCGCTGTCGCCCAGCTCGCGCTCGATGCGCAGCAGGCGGTTGTACTTCGCTGTGCGCTCTCCTCGGGCGGGCGCGCCCGTCTTGATCTGGCCGGTGCCGAGACCGACCGCAAGGTCTGCGATCGTCGTGTCCTCGGTCTCGCCGCTTCGGTGCGAGATGACAGCAGTCCAGCCAGCCCGGCGGGCCATCTCGACCGCCTCGATCGTCTCGGTAAGCGTTCCTATCTGGTTCGGCTTCACAAGCACGCTGTTTCCCGCGCCACGGCTGATGCCATCCTGGATGCGGTCTGTGTTCGTGACGAAGAGGTCATCGCCGACGAGCTGAGTCGTTGGGCCGAGGGTGCGGGTCAGTTCTTCCCATCCCGCCCAGTCATCCTCCGCAAGGCCGTCCTCAATGGACACGATGGGATACTGCCGCGCCCACTCCTGCCAGTACGCAACCATCTCCGCGGTGCTCAGGATGCGCTCGTCGCGGGTGAGATTGTAGGAGCCATCCTTATAGAACTCAGTGGCGGCGGGATCAAGCGCTATTGATACGTGCTCGCCCGGAGTGTATCCGGCGGCCTCTATCGCCTGAACGATCAGCTCGATAGTGGCCTGGTTGGAGTCCAGGGAGGGCGCGAAGCCCCCCTCGTCTCCAACGGTTGTGCCCTTGCCCTGGCTTGCCAGGAGCTTGTGCAGGGCGTGATATATCTCAGCGCCCCACCTGAGCCCCTCCGCGAACGTGGGAGCGGCGAGGGGCATCACCATGAACTCCTGCATATCCGAGCTGTTGGAGGCGTGCTTGCCGCCGTTCAGGATGTTCATCATCGGAACTGGGAGCGTGCGGGCGAGCTTGCCGCCGAGGTACTGGTAGAGGGGAACTTCGAGGTCGGCGGCGGCGGCCTTGGCACACGCCAGGCTCACGCCGAGGATGGCGTTCGCGCCTAGCCTGCCTTTGTTTGGGGTGCCATCAATGTTGATGAGCAGCGAGTCTATGTACTCCTGGTCCGACGGGTCTTCACCGATAATGGCTTCCGCTATGACATCGTTGACGTTGGTGAGTGCCTCGAGCACGCCCTTGCCGTTGTAATACTCCGCGTCGCCGTCCCGCAGCTCGACCGCCTCGTGCGCGCCGGTGGATGCACCGGATGGGACAGCAGCGGTCCCCTGTACGCCGTCCTCCAGGTACACCGTGACCTCGACCGTCGGGTTGCCTCGCGAGTCGAGTATCTCCATGGCTTCGATGTCGAGTATGGTGGGCATGTGTTGTTCTCTCCTGAAGCTGGTATGTAAGGGGCCGTTGACTCTTGCATTGCTGTAAGGACCTGCTGAGCGTGGCGGACAGGGAGCTGCCTGCCCAACCGGAAACTCAAGTTCCCCGTCCAGCACGCATGGTGTGTGCCGCCGCGTACGGTCTCCAAGTTTACGGGGCGGGCCGCTATACTTCAAGCGTGATGGACAATCAGCAAGGATATTCTCCGGCTGGGCTCGGCACGTTGCTGGGCGACCGGCAGATCGCGGTAGCGGAGAGCTGCACCGGGGGCGCGCTCGCGGCCCGACTTGTATCCGTTCCCGGCAGCTCCGCGTACTTTCGTGGGGGAGTGATCGCGTACTCGAACGACGTGAAGGCGGGACTCCTGGGTGTGAAGGAGGCCGTGCTCGCGAGTCATGGAGCCGTCTCGGAGGAGTGCGCGCTGCAGATGGCGCGCGGTGTGAGGCGTCTACTTGGGACGCATATCGCAATCTCCACGACCGGGATAGCAGGACCGGAGGGTGGCACGCCGCAGAAGCCCGTAGGGCTGGTATACGTGGCCCTCTCGACACCCGAGGGGGAGACCGTGACGCGCAACGTGTGGAGCGGGGACCGGATGAAGAACATTGAGTTGAGCGTGCAGGAAGGGCTGCGACTCCTGCGCGAATACCTGGAAGGGACCGGAAGCTAGGTGTTCGAGAAGACCACTCTGCCCAATGGGATGCGCGTAGTATCCGCGACTGTCCCTCACTCCTACTCCACCGCCCTGAGCCTGTACTTCGGAGTCGGTTCGCGGTACGAGGAGGAGCGGGTTTCGGGGGTGTCGCACTACCTGGAGCACATGCTTTTCAAGGGCACCACAAACCGCCCGAGCGCACGAGAGGTGAGTGAGACTGTGGAGGGCGTGGGCGGCGTGCTCAACGCCGGCACAGGGCGGGAGTACACCACCTACTGGACGAAGCTCCCCGCGGAGTATAGTCGGCGGGGCCTGGAGCTGCTGTCGGATATGGCGCTCTACTCGCTTGTGCAGCCCGAGGAGGTAGACCGGGAACGAGGCGTGATCCTCGAAGAGATCAGGGGGCGCGAGGACTCGCCGGGTCGTCTGGCAAGTGGGATGGTAGATGGCCTCCTCTGGAGCGGGCAGCCACTGGGGCGTGAGGTGGCAGGCACCGAAGAGACAGTGGCAAGCATTACCAGGGAAGATTTGCTAGGACACATGCAGCGGTTCTACGGAGGGCGCAACCTCGTGGTAGCGTGCGCGGGACCGCTTGAGCACGCGCGCGTCGTGGAGTGGGCGTCGGACCTGCTTGGCGATATGGAGGCTCGGAGCGCCGGGTGCGTTTCTCCAGCGAGCGTGTCACGCGAGAGCCGCGTGGCGCTGGCAGGGAAGCCGGTGAAGCAGGCGAGCTTCTGCCTGGGCTTCCCTGCGATCTCGTACCAAGACCCGAGGCGGTACACGCTGAGCATCCTCGACACCGTTCTGGGGAGCGGGATGAGTAGCAGGCTCTTCATAGAGGTGCGCGAGCGGGGAGGGCTGGCCTACTCGGTGGGAAGCTACACTCAGCAGTACGCGGACGATGGCGCCTTCATCGTACATGCCGCGGTCGCCCCGGACATGCTTGGCCGAAGCCTGGACGCGGTGTACGAGCAGTTGCGGCGGGTGAGCAGCGAGCCGCTGTCTGAGGATGAACTGGCCCGCATCAAACGTTACATCAAGGGGCGAACGGTGATGGGGCTGGAGGGCAGCCGCGGTTTGGTGCAGTGGGGCGGGAGGCAGGAACTGCTGCGGGGACGTGTGCGCGAGGTCGAGGAAGTGCTGGCGGAGGTGGAGGCAGTCACCGCCGCGGACGTGCTGACCCTCGCCTCGGAGGTGTTCGACGCGCAGCCCTCCCTGGCAGTGGTGGGTCCGTACGAGGACGCTCGGGAGATCGAGGGGTTGCTGGACGGGCGGTAATGAGTACGTCGTCCGCCGACCGTGACAGCTTGTGGGCGCCAGACTAGTCGCCAGGGCGGGTGAGAGCGCCGATGATGTGGGGCTGGCGGTT
>JADDPP010000174.1 GCA_016781845.1 Rubrobacter sp. | reverse complement strand
TGGCCTCCGCGCCTACTCCGCCTCGGGCGCCTGACCCGGTGTTCCAATGTATGGAAGGAAGTGCGTTATGAAGCAGTCCTGCGTGCTTCTGTGCATCCTCGCGCTGCTGCTTACGGCGTGCGGTGGCCGGAGCAGTCGTCGCCCTGCCCCTACAGCGGTGGGACAGACCCTGCCATCGAGCACGTCAACCTCGCGTCTCACGCCGACCGCACCGTCCCCTGGCACGCCTGCAGGAACAAGCTCGTCTGCCACTGTGGGGGTGACGGTGACACCCGCGACCCCGACGGAAGCAACAGCCACGGTGGAGACAACGCCCGCGCCAGACGCGATGGCTGCTCGCGTTGTAAGGGGGCGCACCTCGCCACGCTGCCAACTCGCCCGCCAGGGTCCGGCCGACCGCGAGGGCCTGGGCGACCCGCTCTTTCCACAGTTGGGGAACGGCGGCTATGACGCGCTGCACTACACGCTCGACCTGAGCGTAGACGTGAGCCGCGGCGCCCTGTCCGGAACCGCGACGATGACGGCCCGCGCCGTCCAGGATCTGCTCGCGCTAAACGTGGATCTGGAGGGGCTGACGGTGCAGCGCGTAGACGTGAACGGTGCGCGCGCGAAGTATAGCCGCGCTGGTCGCGAGCTCTCCATCGCTCTGCCCGAGGAGGTGCGGCGCGGAGAGCGGTTCGACGTGAGGGTGACGTACGGTGGCGTGCCAGACCCCACTATCGAGGGCGCACCAACCAAGACGGGATGGATCAACTACGAAGGCGGCTCGTACGTCGTGAGCGAGCCCGCGGGCGCTGCGACCTGGTACCCCGTCAACGACCACCCATGCGACAAGGCTGCGTACACGTTCCGCATAACTGTGCCGGAGCCGTACGTCGTGGCGGCGAACGGCCTTCTACGCACAACGAGGGACAATGGCAATACCCGCACCTACCATTGGGAGGCGCGCGACCCCATGGCGAGCTACCTCGCCACGGTCGGCATCGGCAGGTTCACCACGCAAACGCAGAGGGGCCCTGGGGGGTTGCCTATTCGCAACTACTTCCCTGCCGATCTCGCCGATTCTGCTCCTCAAATCTTCGCCCGCACCCCGGAGGTTGTCCAGTTCTTCAACCGGCTGTTCGGGCCATACCCCTTTGAGGCGTACGGGGTGGTCGTGGTGGACGAGGAGTTGGGCTTTGCGCTCGAGACACAGACGCTCTCGGTGTTTGGACGCGACGCCATCGAGAACCGTGGCTTCGCCGAGGTGGCGCTTGTACACGAGCTGGCGCACCAGTGGTTCGGGAACAGCGTGAGCCTGAAGAGGTGGGGCGACATCTGGCTGAACGAGGGCTTCGCGACGTACGCCGAGCTGCTGTGGGTCGAGAGCCAGCAGGGCAGGGCGGAGCTGGACCGCAGGCTCCGCGAGGTGTACTCTGCCGGGGGGCAGGGAACGTCCCTGGTCCCTGTCGGCAGGCAGCGTGCGGAGAACCTCTTCAACCCGGCCGTGTACTACGGCGGCGCCCTCACGCTGCACGCATTGCGCGTCCGCGTTGGAGATGAAAGCTTCTTCCGGATACTGCGGACGTACTACGACCGGTACCGCGACGGCAACGCGGGCACGGAGGACTTCATCGCTGTGGCGGAGGAAGTGAGCGGGCGTGACCTGCACAGCTTCTTCGCTGCCTGGCTGTATGGCGAGGAGTTGCCGCCCATACCGGAGATGGGGCTCGGTGGGTAGAGTGGGGGTGTGCGTCATGAGCCTGACATGGAGAGCGACTGTATATGCTCTACCTGTCACCCTGAGAGCGAGCGAGCGATGTGGGCGGGCGCAAGCCTCCACGGCGCGCGGAAGGGCGGAGGCGAGGCACTGCGAGGACGAAGCACAATGAGCTACTTACGGCTGTGGTGGCGCTTCGTCGTGATCAGTTTCGTACACGTGATGGAGTATCGCGTCAACTTCGTGTTCAGTGTCCTGGAGGGCGTCGTGCAACTGCTTCTCGCCGTGCTCACGTTCGGGCTGCTGTATCGGTTCACGGATGTGGTCGCGGGGTGGTCCCAGGCTGAGGTGTTGATGCTGGTCGGCATATACCGGGTCGTGGACGCGGTCATCAGCCTGCAGATCGCGCCCAACATGACGGCGATCTCCGGCTACATCCGACACGGAGACCTGGACTTCATACTGCTGCGCCCCGTGTCGAGCCAGTTCCTCGTGAGCACTCGTCTGGTGGCTCTGCCGGCGGCGGTGAACGCGCTCATAGGGATCGCGCTGACGGTGTACGCCGGGAAAGCGGCGGGAGTCCGGTGGAGCGCGGAGGGAATAGTGGGCGCCGCTGGATTTCTGTCGTGCGGGGTGGTGCTGCTGTACTGTCTATGGTTCTTCACCGTAACGTTCTCGTTCTGGCTGGTGCAGGTGGACAACCTCGACTACCTCTTTTACGGGGTTTTCGAGGCGGCCCGCTACCCGGTGAGCTTTTTCAAGGGGCTGGTGCGCGCGCTCCTGACGTTCGCTTTTCCCGTGGCGTTCGCGACCACGTTCCCAACACGGGCACTGCTGGACGGACCGGACGTACGCCTGCTTCTGCTTGGCGGGGTGCTCGCGGGCGCCGGACTCGTCGGCACGCACCTCTTCTGGAACCGGGCCGTCCGCCACTACAGCAGCGCGAGCAGTTAGGAGGCGTGGCTTGAGGTTCGGGGCAGAGCGAAGGATTCCCATAACGGTTGCGCTCCTGGGGGTGGGTGGCTTCACCGGCGTGCTCCTCACGCTCCTGATTCTGCTCTCGCTGCGCCCACGGGACATGGTGGTCCGACCTGTCCCGACTGCCACGAGCCATGCCGTCATAGCGCCAGTCCCACCCCGTGCATCGGCCACCCCCGCCTCCGACCTCACCATGACCATTGGCAAGGAGGTGCTTGTGCAGATGGCGAACAAGCAGGCGGCGGACACCTTCGAGCAGTACGGGCTTCAGGACCCACAGTGGACGCTCGGCGACGGCGACAACACCGTGACGCTCAACGCGAAGGGCGATTTGCCCGCGGTGGGAACCGATGTGGACGTGCAGATAGTCTCTCTGCTCGTGGCACGCAACGGGGTGCTGCAGGTGGACATCCTGAGCGTGGCGCTCGGTGGCATAACCGTGACAGGAGGAGCCCTGTCTGGCCTGGCCGAGGACCTGAATCAGGACCTCGCGGAGGCGGTGGACCTTAACCGTTTCGCCGTACAGGACGTCCACACCTCGCCCGAGTATGTAACGCTGCGGATGCGGGTCGTGGGCGAGCTGTAGCGCGAAACAAGCTCTCACAGCTGCTCACTGTCATCACTTCGCCTCGCCCGGACTGGCACCTGGCGCACGTTCGTGCAGGTCCACGACCACACCCCCGGCGGTCCGTGGACCTGCTCTTGCACTCTATCCCTCGCCTGTACTTTGCGCTCACGTTGCGGCGCTGTCGTTATATATCTGACGTTGACGTAAGCGTTAAGGCGTGGTAGCATGGTTGTGGAGGAACTGTGGCTGTGACGAAGACTGTTGAGCGCACTGAGGCTGCGCCGGAATACATAAGCATCAGGGAGGCGGCGGAGCGCACGGGCCTCACGCAGCGCACGCTGCGCTACTACGAGGAGCTGGGGCTCCTGAAGCCACCCGCACGGGTGTCCGGAGGGCAGCGCCTGTACAGCCCCGAGGACATCGCCCGTATCAAGCAGGTGCGGCGCTTGAAGGAGCTTCTCAACTTCTCGCTCGACGAGATCAAGACCGTCGTGGACGCCGAGGAGGCGAAGCAGCACCTGCGCGCGGATGTCAAGGCCGAGCGCAGCCTGAAGCGCAAGCTCAAGCAGATGCGCGAAGCGGCGGAGATTACCGCCCACCAGCTCGCGATGGTTGAGGAGAAGATAGCGCAGATGCAGGCGATGAAAAAGGAGCTGGCGCGCGATCTTGCGGGCTTCAACGAGCGCATCCAGCAGGTACAGCAGGAGATCGAGGGGAGAGGCGAGTGACAACACAGGCAGCGCGGATCGGACAGGCGGCGGCGGACGCTTCCGAAGCGCAGGTCCGGAGCACGGACCAGGCGCGGCAAGGGCGCAACCGCGGCATATCCACGGCCCTCAGCAACCCGGATTACCGCATATTCTTCGGCGGCGCGATGGCGACGAACATCGGGATGTGGATGCAGAACGTTGCCCAGGGCTGGCTCGTTGTCTCCCTCACGAGCTCCGAGTTCTACGTCGGACTCGTCGGCTTCTGCGCGATGATTCCCACCCTCTTCCTCTCACTATTCGGCGGGGTGCTCGCGGACCGCTTCCCCAAACGGCTCATCATCATGCCCCTGCAGGCAATAGCGTTCCTCCAGACGGCTCTGCTCGCCACGCTTATCGCGACCGGGAGGGTCGAGCTGTGGCACCTGATGGTCATATCGGCCGCTAACGGTACGGTGCTGGCACTGAACGCGCCCGCGTTCCAGGCGATTGTGCCAGAGATTGTCGGCAAGAAGGTCCTTCGCAACGCGATCGCGCTCAACTCCGCGCAGTTCAATCTCACCCGCATCATCGGCCCCTCGCTTGGTGGATTGGTCATACGGTATATGGGAGTGGCCGCAGCGTACTACTTCAATGCGGTGAGCTACCTGGCGCTCCTGGTCGCGATGCTCTTCATCCGGCCAAAGCACGAGCCAGCGAAGAGGCAAACCAGCCCGGACGGTGTGTTCCGCAGCCTGGGCGCTGCGCTGCGCTATGTTCACGGGCATTCGATTATCCGTCCAGTGCTCATCCTCGCGGCGGTTCAGACAGTGTTTCTCTTCCCGTACGGCACGCTGCTGCCGGTGTTCGCGAAGAACGTGCTCGGTCTCGGCGCGAGCGGGTATAGCCTTCTGCTCGTCTCCGCGGGCGTGGGCGCCCTGTGTGGGTCGCTGATGCTCGCGCGGCGGAGCGGAGCAAGCGGTGTGCGGTGGATGCTTGGGGCGCAGGTTGGCTTCGCGCTCTCGACGAGCGTGTTCGCGTTCTCTACGAATCTGTGGCTCTCGATGGCCGCGCTGGTGTTCGTCGGCTGGTCACTGGTGACGTTCATGGCCACGGGCAACACCGTTGTGCAGTCGCTGGTGCCGGACGAGCTCCGTGGCCGGGTGATGAGCGTGTGGATGCTCGTGGGCCTGGGCTTCATCCCCATCGGCAGCCTGCAGGCGGGCACAGTCGCCGCGCTCGTCTCGCCCACGTTTGCGCTGGTGTACGGCGCGGTGGTTACGCTGATCTGCACGGCGGTGGTGGTCAGCCGCAACCGCGTCCTTCTCGACCCCGAGGTCCAGCCCGAGCGTGACTCCTTTATCGTGGTGCGGGTCTTCGAGCCGCAGCGTTAGCCCCAGCTATCTACCGCTGTAGCCGCTACCAGCCGCAGGTGCCAGGAGCCCCTTTGAACGGGCCAACTATGTCCCTGGTTATCCAGCCGCCGTAGAAGTCGCCTTCCTGCGCCCGCACGCGCTCGCCGTCCAGGTAGCACGCGTCCATCGCGCTCGGGTAGAACGCGATGTAATCCTTGAGACTCTCGTAGCCAGGCGTGGGACTCGGATAGGTCCAGGCGGCGTTGGGCGCTGCCATCTCGCCTACCACCACCGCGTAGTACGCGGCCTCGCCCTTGAACTCACAGTGCGTTGTGCCGCTACTCTCCGGGCGCAGGAACCCTTTTCTGATGTCCTCAGGCGGGATGTAGTACACGGGGGGATGGCTCGTTTCCAGCACACGCCTCGCTCGGGTAGTGTCCGCGATTATCTTGCCGCCGAACACCACCTGCACTCTCCTGTTCGACCCCTCCACACGCGGCGGCCGTGGATAGTCCCACACTGACTCCTGCCCCCGTCCCGGCTCGATTCGTCTACGGATCACACGTAAGCCTCCTCGCCCGCCATCAGCTTGAGTGGAGCAGCGGGTAACAGTAGATGATTCCCTAACGAAGGTTCTACTTCAAGATAGCACCTTTGTACTATTCACGCCGGCCGTGGTCTGTTATATGCTGTACTACACGTCAACAACTGAATACGATGTGCAGTGATTCATGGAGATCTCACCACGCCATGAAGAGACTACTCACGCTCTTTCTCATCCTGACCATCGCACTTGCAGCGAGTCCTGCGACCGTCACCGCCGATGGCGTCACCATCGGGCAGGAACAGGACCGCGGACGCAACGAGGTAAACCGCTACCGACGGATGGTAGGAATGACTCCCGTGGCCGGCCATGCCGACTCCTCTTCCACAAAGCTCGAGTACGCCGCCCTCGCTCACGCGAAGTACCTCGCGGTGGAGACCCGCGACCGCTTCGGCCATTACGAGAACTATGCGGACAGTCTGTACTTCGCAGAGAAGTACGCGAAAGACCGGGCGGCGAAGTACGGATACTCTAACTCCTCAGTCGGGGAGAACATACTCTACAGCACGCAGGGAGCGAAGGGCACGCGCACATACCTGCAGGTTGACAACGCGGTGCAGTGGTGGATGGCAGCGGTGTACCATCGTTTCGCGATAGTGAGCCCGCGCACCGAGCACGTCGGGTATGGCCCCTGGTATCACAACGGCAAGTCCTACTCCGTGATGAACTTCGGCACTGACTACACCCTCACCGGACCCGTCACCCGCTACCCGGTGCCGAACCAGACAGGTGTAGGTGTGTCACTCAACGGGGAGTATCCGGACCCGCTGGCCGTATGTGGGCAGAGCCTGCCGGGTGGCTACCCAGTCTCGATGACGTGGTACCAGGGCACCGTCACCCTCACCTCCATAACTTTGGTCCGCGCCAGCGACGGCAGCCCGGTGTCCGGCTGCGCGATAAGCCCCCAGAATGACCCGTCGAAGCTGCACTACTACTCTCGGAGCCTGAGCTTCGTGCCGTTCGACTCGCTGAGGTACGGCACGAAGTACACGGCGAACTTCAAGGGCACGTTCAATGGGACGCCGTTCGATTACACCTGGTCGTTCACCACAATGCCCTGGCCCGGCCGCCTTTCCAGCAGTACCCCGGCGAACGGCGCCACAGCTGTCTCGCGCACGCCCGACATCGCGCTCAACTTCAACCGGTGGATGCGCAGCTACACGCTCGTGCGCACGCCGTACAAGGGTGGTCTTGACTCAGGCGGCATCGGAATCAGCCTGTCGAATGCGTCGAGCGGGGCAGAGGTTGGGATTACGATTACCCAGCCGACGGGCGCCTATATGCGAGCCGTGTCGCTCAAGCCCTCCACTGGGCTTGCCGCGAACACCCGTTACCGTCTGGCGTACGCGCTCGCCGACGCCTGGGGCAGGGTGTACAGGGGTAGCATCTACTTTACGACGGGACCATAGGCGGACAACGGTGGACTCGGCATCCACCCTCTCTGGACCCTCGAATGTTAAGGCTATGTTAGCGCAGGTTAAAGAACGGTTACGATATCACCGGATACCCTTGCCTGCTCGCTACCCGGCGCCTAAAATCGAGTTATGAGACAACTTGAAGCCCACGAACGGGCTGAAACCCACGATGAGCGCGGCAACGTGCGCGTCCCGCAGACCCTTACTCACCGGGGAGCATCAACTCTTGCGCCCGAGAACACTCTCGCCGCCCTGTCCACCGCTGTAGAGCTGGGCGTAGATTACGTCGAAATAGACGTCCACATGACGGCCGATGATGAGCTGGTAGTAATTCACGACAGGACTGTGGATCGCACGACGAACGGGACCGGGCCGGTGCGCACGTTCGACCTGTGGGAGCTGAAGCGCCTCGATGCAGGCTCGTGGTTCTATCGTCCTGGCGCCATACCGGCCTGGGAGCGCAGCCTCCTCCGCGTCCCCACGCTGCGGGAGGCGCTTGATGTCGTGCGTGGCCGAGCCGGTGTTTGTATCGAGATCAAGAAGCCCGATCTGTATCCTGGCCTCGAGCAGAGGTTGCTAGACATCTTGCACGACGCCGGGATGCTCGAAGGTGAGGCGGCACGGAGCGTTATGCTCCAGTCCTTCAGTGTGGGAAGTATGCGCCTGCTCGCTCTCCTCGCGCCCCAGCTCACGCGCATCCAGCTAGTGCTTCCCGGTCACTCCATCACGGAAGGAGAGCTGGACCGCCTGCGGGGTTATGCGCATGGCCTGGGCCTGCACAGGGGAAGTGTCACCAGGGACCTCGTGAGACAGGCGCACGACCGGGACCTGCTCGTCCACCCGTACACCGTGAACTCTCCCGAAGAGATGCGCAGGTTGCTCGACCTGGATGTGGATGGCATCATCAGCGACAACCCCGTCGAGCTCAAGCGCGTCATCCGCGAGTTCATCGTGGACCGCCAACTCTCC
>JADDPP010000085.1 GCA_016781845.1 Rubrobacter sp. | reverse complement strand
AGGCTCTGGACTCTCATAAGATCTGGTACCAACAACGGGGTCCGGTCACTCATCTCCCCGCATTGCGGACAACCAGCCTGTGACGACACACCGGATCGTTGAGCGGTTCCTGGAAGGAACTCCGCAGATAACTGTGCTGCTCGGTGACCAGGGATGTAGCTGTATAGCGGGCTATTCCGCTGCGGGCGGCGAGCGCTTGGGACTATAGCTCCAGCAACCCACGGGCCCGTCCCGTCGCGGGGTTCCACCGACAACCGTGGGGCAGGCAGCGGCTTTGTCGGTCTCGGGCTCCTCGCGCGAGCAGGCGCTCCTGCGCGAACACCCGAAGCACTATCGCGCAACAGCGTCTTGGTGCGACACGCTGCGTTAGCCTGACTCAGGCCTCGCTCGTAGCGCACGTGCGTGCGCGTAGCTGAACCGTTCTATGTCTGTTGCTGATACTCCTATAACAGCGTCATTCTTGTAGCAAGGTCATTGGGGGCCACCTGTCCAGACCTTGCTCCAGCTTGGCAGCCAAATGCGGACACGCGTATCGCAAGCAAGCAGGGCAGGAGTGACCTTAAAGCCGCTGTTGGTGAGGGGAATACGTCGCGTGCAGACGTTGCGTGCAGACGTTGCTTGCAACGTCTCTACAGGTGTTAGCACCGTCCGGGGGGTGGCAATGTGGCCGTCATATCTGTGGAGTAAGTGGGAGGCGTATATCTCTTGTGCTGACCTGGATATTCCCTGAGCTATGGCTTGGACTCTGGCATGCGCGATATCGGACGAGCGTGAAGGACTATATAGCGAGGGCGGCAACCCGTGATGGTCAATGAGACTTCTGTCCATTGTAGACCTCACGCAGCAGGCGGGACGCCGCCGAGAACGGGTCGGTCTCGCGGGATAGCACCCCCTCGAGCAGGTTGTTGCACTCCGGCCCTGCGAGTCTCCCACGCACGCGCCGTCCCACCGCTTCCTGGACGAGGGTGACCAATTCCTCCTCAAGGGAGGCGCGGAGACGCGCCTGCAACTCCCCGCTCGATTTCAGGTGCTCGCGGTGTTTGCCAACGGTGTCCACCAACTCACGGATGCCCTCGCCGGTGGTGGCGACGGTCTTCTGGATTGGCACTCGCCACTCGCCCGGCTCTGGGTGAGAGAACGAGAGGTTATGACGGAGCTGAGCCAGCAGCTCGTTCGCGCCCTCGCGGTCCGCCTTGTTGAGAACCATGATGTCCGCGATCTCGAGTATCCCTGCCTTGATCGCCTGTATGTCGTCGCCCAAGCCAGGGACGTTCACGAGCAAGGTGGTTAGCGCCGACGAGGCTATGTCCACCTCGTCCTGGCCCACGCCCACGGTCTCCACGACCACGATGTCCTTGCCCGAAGCGTCGAGCACCCGGATGACATCGCGGGTGGCGCGTGCCAGGCCGCCCACTCGCCCCCTGGTAGCCATGGAGCGGATAAATACGCCGGGGTCCCCGTACGCGCGCAGCATGCGTACTCGGTCGCCGAGGATGGCGCCACCAGTGATCGCGCTCGTGGGATCCACGGCGATCACGCCAACACTCAGTTCCCGGCGGCGATACTCCTTGACTAGCTCGTTTGTGAGCGTGCTCTTTCCTGAGCCTGCGGGGCCGGTGATGCCAATGATATGTGCCCGGCCGGTGTGGCGGTACAACGCGCGCAGCGCAGACTCCGCCTCGGGCGCCCCGTCCTCCACAGCGGAGATGAGCCGTGACACCGCCAGGCGGTCGCCCGCGAGAACTCGCTCAACCAAGCGCGTGCTGCCGTGCCGGGTCTACGTTCGCACGGATGTAGTCCACTATGTCCTTCAGCGAGCTGCCGGGGCCGAAGATGGCACTGATGCCCAGTTCTCTCAGCCGCGGTACGTCCTCGGCGGGGATGATACCTCCCGCTACGATGAGCACGTTCTCGATCCGGTTCTCCTTGAGCAGTTGCATTATGCGTGGGAAGATAGCCATGTGTGCGCCGGACAGGATGGATAGCCCGATGACATCCACGTCCTCCTGCAGCGCGGCCTCGACGATCATCTCAGGCGTCTGGCGCAGTCCGGTGTAGATGACCTCCATCCCCGCGTCCCGCAGCGCGCGGGCTATCACCTTCGCACCCCGGTCGTGTCCGTCCAGCCCCGGTTTCGCGACGAGCACGCGGATGCGCGGCGCAGAGGGGCCGGCCTCGAACGGGAGGGAGTTGGGTAAAGGCTCGCTCAGCATCTTCACACCTTTCAAGGAACAGTGATACCCGTCAGCAGCGCCAGCAGAGACCCGCCAAAGAGCGCTGCCAGTAACGTCAGTATGATGCCTGCCGTGACAGAAGCTAACGTCAGCCCGCAGCCCAGGCCGAGCCCGAGCTTCAGCGCCTCGCTCAGCGGGATACGTATGGAGACGGATGACGCGGCCGGGGCTGGAAAGGGCCCGCGTGGACCGTAATCATCCTGCATCACTCTTCTCCAGACTACCGCACTCTGCGCGGGGTGCGGTTACCTTCCCTTCGTGATGATGAGGGCAAGAATCATGGCCGCACCGAATACGGCGCCCTCAAGAACACCCAGGGCTACTATCATTGTCAGCTCGGTCGTGCTCACTCCGGCCATACCTGTGCGTCCTCCCCTCTCCCGGATGCCGCATTGTATACCCTCTGCGTGGAGAAAGGTACGCCTGAGGTCTCGCTGCCACAAGACATGCGTGGCCTTACTCCTGACCCCGGCATTCTATATCACCGGCGTCTCCTCGTACGTACCGAACGCTTCGCGCAGCACGTCCGTGATCTCGCCGAGCGTGGCGTCTGCGAGGACCGCGTCTATGAGGGCGGGCATCAGGTTCGCGCCATCATCCGCCGTTCGGCGCACCTTCCGGAGCGCCTCGGCCCACGCGGTCTGGTCGCGGGTCGCGCGCAACTGCCTTAGCTGCTCCACCTGCCTATCCTCCCCCTGCGGATCCATCTCAAGAATGGGGATGTTCATCTCCTCGTTGCCTCCAGTGTACTCGTTGACACCGACGATGATGCGTTCGCGGTCGTTGATCTCCTGTTCGTAGAGGTAGGAGCTGTTCGAGAGCTCTCGCTGGAAGAAGTTGCGCTCGATGGCTGGGATTACCCCTCCTAGCTCGTCTATCCTCCTGAAGTACTCGTACGCCTGCACCTCGATGCGGTTCGTCAGCGCCTCTACAAAGTAGCTGCCGCCCAGAGGGTCCGCCGTGTTCGCCACGCCGCTTTCCTCCGCGATGATCTGCTGAGTGCGTAGCGCGATGCGCACCGCCTGCTCCGAGGGAAGGGCGAGCGCCTCGTCCATGGAGTTGGTGTGCAGGCTGTTCGTGCCGCCGAGGACGGCCGCGAGCGCCTGGATCGTCGTGCGGACGATGTTGTTCTCCGGCTGCTGCGCTGTGAGGCTGCATCCGGCGGTCTGCGTGTGAAAGCGGAGGAGCAGCGAGCGCGGGTCCTTCGCCCCGTACTTCTCCTTCATCTGACGCGCCCAGATGCGCCGGGCGGCTCGGTACTTCGCCACCTCCTCTAAGAGGTCGTTGTGCGCGTTGAAGAAGAAGCTCAGGCGCGGGGCGAACGAGTCTACATCCAGCCCCCGCTCCAGTGCGGCATCCACGTACGCGAAGCCGTCCGCGAGCGTGAAGGCGAGCTCCTGCGCGGCGGTGGCGCCGGCCTCGCGGATGTGGTAGCCGCTGATGCTTATCGTGTTCCATAGCGGCATCGCCTGGCTGCCAAACTCGATAGTGTCCGTGACCAGACGCATCGAGGGGCCGGGCGGGAAGATGTACTCCTTCTGCGCTATGTACTCCTTGAGAATGTCGTTCTGAAGCGTTCCCCCCAGACGTTCGCGTGGGTAGCCCGCCTTCTCCGCAGCCGCGATGTACATGGCCCAGACGATGGCGGCGGGGCCGTTTATCGTCATCGAGGTGGTGACTTTATCGAGTGGCAGCCCCTGCAGCAGCGTCTCCATGTCCTGCAGCGAGGAGATGGCTACGCCGCACTTGCCGAACTCGCCCTCGCTCATGGGGTGGTCTGTATCGTAGCCGTACAGTGTGGGCAGGTCGAACGCGACGGAGAGACCGGTCTGTCCGTGCGCGAGGAGGTAGTGGAACCGCCGGTTCGTCTCCTCCGCGCTGCCGAAGCCCGCGAACATCCGCATCGTCCACAGCTTGCCCCGGTACATCGTCGGGTGAACACCGCGCGTGTAGGGGTACTGTCCGGGAAAGCCGAGGTCGCGCCCGTAATCGAGGTCGGGCACATCGAGCGGGGTGTACAGACGCTCCACGGTCTCGCTGGAGGTGGTCATGAAGCGCGCGCGCCGCTCCGGGTGGCGTGCGAGTGCCTTGCTCACGGCGGTCTGCTCCCAGCGCTCCTGCTCCTCGGCCAAAGCCCGCAGGTGCTCCGGTATCTCTTCCGTGGCCGGCTTCGGCATCTCACGCCGCGTCGTGTCAATCATGGGTCAGCCTCCTGGTTATTCCCTCGGGTTCACCCCAGGGCACGCTGAGAGTACAGAGATTATATGGAGGAGCAGAGGTGTAATGGGGCGCCGCCGGTAAGCAGTGATCTGGAGATTCGAGGACGAGCGCCCAACGCCTGCCCCTGCGCCGGCCTTCCTGCTCTCGATGCTCTCTGTGCCTCCTCTGCTGAGTGTGTAGTGACTGGCTGCGCTAGCCACTCACCGGCGCCGATACATCGAACGCCGGCAGCGGGTATGTCGCCGGCTCGGCTATCAAGCTCTCGGCAATCACTATCCGCTGTATCTCGCTCGTGCCCTCGTATATCTCTGTCACCTTCGCGTCGCGGTACAGCCGCTCCGCGGTGTTCCCCTTGAGGTATCCGTACCCGCCGTGTATCTGCACGGCTGAGTCCGCGGCGCGCACCGCTGCCTGGCTAGCCATAAGCTTCGCCATTGCCGCCTGTGTTGTCATCGGCTGCCCCGCGTCTTTGAGAGCGGCTGCCTCCATAAGTAGCAGGCGTGCTGCCTCGATCTCGGTCGCCATGTCGGAAAGCTTGAACTGTACTGCCTGGAACTTGATTATGGGCTCCCCGAACTGCTTGCGGCTAAGCGCGTACGCCGCGGACGTGTCGAGCGCCGCCTGGGCGATGCCTAGCGCCTGCGCCCCGATGCCTATCCTTCCGCTGTCGAGCGAGGAGAGCGCGACCTTGAAGCCGTCACCGCGGTTCCCGAGCAGGTTCGCGTCCGGCACGTACACCTCACGGAACAGGAGTTCCGTGGTGTCCGTAGCTCGCATTCCCATCTTGGAAACCCTCTGACCGCTGGAGAAGCCAGGCACTCCGCGTTCGATGAGGAAAGCACTGATCGAGCGTGAGCGCTTCGCGTCGGGGTCGGTGACGGCCATCACAAGGAAGATACCGGCTGTCGCCCCCATGCTTACGAACGTCTTGTGTCCATCAATTATCCACCCGCCATCCACCTTGCGAGCGAGTGTCTGCATCGCGGAGGCATCCGACCCCGACTCCGGCTCTGTCAGCGAGAAGCCACCGAGGAGTTCTCCCGTCGCCAGACGCGGCAGGTATCGCTGCCTCTGCTCCGGCGTCCCGAGCTTCGCAATGGGGTAGCATACCAGCGAGTTATGCACGGATACGGGCACACCGAAGGCGGGCATCGCGCGGCTCAGTTCCTCGATCACGAGTGCGTAGGAAACGGTGTCTGCGCCCAGCCCTCCGTACTCCCGTGGCACGGAGAGCCCGAAGAAGCCAAGCTGCGCGGCGCGGCAGAACTGCTCGTGCGGGAACTCCTCGCGCTGGTCATACTCCTCCGCTACGGGCGCAAGCTCCTCGCTTGCGAACCGTCGAGCCCGCTCCCGCAGGGCCGCCTGGTCAGGCGTGAGGTCGAAGTTCATAGGCGGATCAGTCTCCCTGTCTGCATCTTGCAGCGGCGAACCTCGCGTTCGTCCTGACGGCTGCTACATTGTACTACCGCCACCGCCCTACATCGGATACTCATAGAAGCCACTCCCGGTCTTGCGCCCCAGCCGCCCGCCCGCGACCATCTGCTTCAAGAGGGGGCACGGGCGGTACTTGGGGTCGCCGAAACCGTCGTGCAGGACTTTCAGTATGTCCAGGCAGACGTCGAGGCCGATGAAGTCCGCGAGCTGCAGCGGGCCCATCGGGTGGTTCATCCCGAGCTTCATCACGGTGTCTATCTCATCCGCGCCTGCAACGCCCTCGTACAGCGCGAAGATCGCCTCGTTTATCATCGGCATGAGCACCCGGTTCGCGATGAAGCCGGGAAAATCACGCACCTCTACAGGTTCCTTGCCCAGGCGCCGCGCCTGCTCCTCGACGCGGATGTACGTATCGTCGCTCGTGGCGATGCCCCGCACAATCTCCACGAGCCTCATCACGGGCACCGGGTTGAAGAAGTGCATGCCGATGACCTTGTCCGGACGGGAGGTTGCCGCGCCGAGAGCGGTGATAGATATGGAGGAGGTGTTCGAGGCGAGTATCGTTTCTGACAGACACACTTCATCGAGTGAGCGGAACACCTCCAGCTTCGCGTCCAGGCTCTCGTATATGGCCTCCACCACGAGCTGTGCCCCCTCCGCGTCCTGCACGTCAGACGACGGGACGACACGCTCGCGGATAGCGCGCCTCTCCTCCTCTGTGAGCCTACCCTTCTCCACCGAGCGCCCCAGGTTCTTCTCTATAGTGGCGACACCACGTTCGAGCTGTTCCAGGGACACCTCAATGAGCCGGACGGTATCGCCTGCCTGCGCGAACACCTGCGCTATGCCGCTCCCCATCGTCCCCGCGCCGATCACCGCTACCTCAGACAAGCATGTCCTCCGGCTGATCTTGCACGGTAGAGCACGCAGAGAGCGCGAAGCTTAGGTTTGCAGAAGCCAACTTTTCGCCCCTGCCCGGAGGCGGTCTCCGGATGTGGAGAGCTCTTCTCAGGGAACGCCTGACGACCCACCCCTGCATGACCGCTAGCCATTTTTGCGTGCTCCACGCTCTCGACGGTGAAAATTCGTACCACGCAGGTCTCATCCTGCCACAACGAGCTCGCGGGCTTCCGCCAACGCGGTATACTCGCGGATGAGCTCGCGGCCGATGACGAGCTTCTGGATCTCGCTCGTGCCCTCGCCGATCTCCGTGATGCGCTGGTCGCGGTAGAAGCGCTCCACGGGATAGTCACGGATATAACCGTTGCCGCCGAAGATCTGGATCGCCTCGTTGCAGACGCGCTCGCCGAGCTCCGAGGCGTACAGTTTCGCCATGGAGGCCTGCTTCGCAAACGGACGCCCCTGGTCCTTGAGCACCGCCGCCTTGTACACCATCAGGCGCGACGCCCGGACCCAGCAGGCCATGTCCGCAAGCTTGAACTGAATCGCTTGCAGCCTGTTGATCGGCGCGCCGAACTGCTGCCGCATATGCGAGTATGCGAGCGCGGCGTCAAATGCCGCCTGTGCCAGCCCCACCGCCATAGCGCCTATCGAGATGCGCCCGCCATCCAGAATCGTCAGGAACTGCTTGAAGCCTTGGTTTTCGGGCCCGAGGCGCTGGGAGTCCGACAGCCGGACATGCTCGAAGAATAGCTGGTAGGTGGTGGACGCGCGGCACCCGAACTTATCCTCGTCCTTACCCACTCGCAGGCCGGGTGTGCCCTTCTCCACGAGGAAGCTCGTGATTCCGCGCTTGCCTTGCGCGGGGTCGGTTAGCGCGGCTACGGAGAGCACGCCAGCGATACCTCCAGAGGTGCAGTACACCTTCGCGCCGTCCAGCAACCACCCATCCCCGTCGCGTACCGCGCGGGTGTGGATGGCGCCGGCATCGGAGCCCGCGTGTCGCTCCGTCAGCGCGAACGCGCCGAGCATCCGCCCGGAGGCGAGGTTGGGAAGGTATCGGTCCTTCTGCTCCGGCGTCCCATACAGGTAGATGGGCGCAGCGCCGAGCGAGTTGTGCGCGGCGAGCGAGAGGCCGACTGAGCCGGAGGCGTACGATACTTCCTCCACAGCGATAGCGTAGGAGAGCGTGTCCGCGCCCAGCCCCTCGTACTCCCTGGGAATCGTGACGCCGAGCAGGCCCATTCCGGCCATCTGATGGAAGATATCGTGTGGGTGCTGACCGGTGCGATCCATGTCTGCCGCGCGCGGCGCAATGACGGAGCGGGCAAAGTCGCGAACGGTGTCTCTGAAGGCTCCGTGCTGCTCTGAGAGCTGAAGCTGCACAGGGTGCTCCTTGCACAACTAAGGCATATGCCTGTCTGTCAGGGTCGGCTGCCCGGTGGCAGATTATAACACAGCATGCAGCGCCCCCGGTCTGCGCCCTACCCATCTGCCAGGCCATGTTGTGAATCGTCCCGTAACTATTCAGATACGACATATAGTGCTCCGTGCCTGGAGCAAGGCA
>JADDPP010000476.1 GCA_016781845.1 Rubrobacter sp. | reverse complement strand
CCAGTAGTACGGGTTGCGCTCCCAGACGGTGTTGACGCCCTCCTTGAGAGACTTCAGCTTCCACCCTGTCATCGTCGGGCAGTCCGGATTGATGGCGAAGTCCTTCGCCTCGTCGTGCTTGCCCATCCAGTCGGACTTAGGGTTGATCTTCTTGTTGTACTTCGGGTGGAACTGCTGCAGGTAGTGCTTCGGCTGGTGCCAGTCGGGACCGATTCCCCGGTTCACCCACGCCGCGAGACGGTCGGGAGTGATGGGCGCGGGCGCGTCGAAGGTCATGGTTAACGTAACATCGTCAACGGCCTTGAGCGTCGCCACGGTGCCTTTGCCAGAGCGCACGTCGTCCGGCGGGCCCGCAGGGTGCTGATCATTGAGCACCATGTCCTCCCACCAGTACATAACGTCGGCGGTTGTCCACGGCTTGCCGTCACTCCACTTCAGCCCCTCGCGAAAGTGCAGAGTCCACTGGGTCGCCTCGGGGTTCGAGTCCCAACTCTCGACGAGACCGGGCCCAATCTGCATGCCATCCTTGAGGTAGCGCAGGAAGGAGTTGCCGTACATGCTCTCCTGTACGTAGTGCGCGTAGCCCCAGCCAGGATCCTGAGACGACATCAGGAGGTGCCCGCCATACTTGCCCGTCGTGAGCCACTGGTGTGGCACAACGTATGGATTCTTCGGGAGCCGCTCCGCAACGGGGGGCAGGCCGGCCACGTTGTCGAGCGACGGCGCCTGCTTGTAGTTGCCCGTGGCCTTGATGGGAGTAGCTCGTGCGGCCTCGGACTGTGCGGTGGGCTCACCGCTAGCGTCGGGTGCTGTGACGGTGGATTCACCGCCTGTCGAAGGCGCGGGGGCGGTAGGGTCTGCCGCTGCCGTGCCTCTACCCGTGTTGGTACCCGACCTCCCACCGCCGCCCCCGCCGCAGGCGGCGAGCATGCTGCCACCAGCAGCCACAGCGGTAAGATGCAGGAAATCGCGCCGGTTTAGCGTGGATCGGTCTGCCATACAAGACTCCTCTCTTTGCGGTTCACCGTATGTGCCGAGATGATACATAAGAGCGTACATAATGTCAATTTCGCACGAATCCGCGCATGCTTCGTGCTACAGCTTGACCAGTGCTGTAACTGGTGCCTGAGGGTGAATGCCGTTAGAGGTGCTCGCGCCATTCTCGGCGTGAGGCTAAAATGGGAACGGCACAAGGACACTACATTGAATAGGATGCGGGACGAAGGAGAAACAACCAGATGCTCACGAAATCACTAGAAGACCTTATGAACGACCAGATTGCGAACGAGATGTTCGCCAGCAACCAGTACCTCGCAATGTCGGCGTACTTCGAGGACCTCAGCCTGCCCGGCTTCGCCCGATGGTTCCGCCTGCAGGCGGAGGAGGAGAGAGAGCACGCGATGAAGTTCTACGACTTCATTCATGACCGCAACGGCCGCACGAGACTACAGGCGATAGGACAGCCACTGATTGAGTTCGGCTCTCCGCTCGGCGTGTTCGAGAAGGCGCTGGCACACGAGCAGAAGGTGACCGCCCAGATCAACAACATCTACGCCACAGCCGTCCGCGAGAACGATTTCGCAAGCCAGGCGTTCCTCAACTGGTTCGTGACCGAGCAGGTGGAGGAAGAAAAGAACGCGCAACAGCTGATAGATACGCTGCGGCTAATTGGAGACCGGGGGGACGCGCTTGTGATGCTCGACCGCGAGCTTGGTGCGCGTGAGCCTGGGCAGGAACAGGACGGCGCGGAGAGCTAGGAAGAGGCTGTCATTGAAGGGTGGCTCTCCAGGAATCAAGCAGGTGGCTGTCTGCCAGGCATCGAAGTGCCGCAAGCGAGGCTCGCAGGCTCTGGCAAAGCTGCTCGACCAGGAGATAGCGGCGCAGGGGCTGGAGTGCAGGGTGGAGACGAAGCGGGGAGGGTGCAATTCCCTGTGCGACCAGGGCCCAAGCATGGTGGTCCAGCCGGACAGGGTCTGGTACGCCGAGCTTTCCCCCGAGGCCATCCGCCGCGTGGTATCCGAGCACCTGTCCGGGGGAGAGCCCGTGCGGAAGTGGGTGGCGAAGGACAAGGGCCGCCGCGGCAGGAAGACCGCGAGAAAGGCGCTCGAGATGTGCAGCAAGGAGCGGGAGAAGCGTTCGAAGAAGGCGCTGAAGGCAGCGAAGAAAGCTGGCAAGAGCTCCAAGCTGGACCCAGCGGCCTAGCTTCGTCGTCAGGCAGCGGGTACGGAAGCTTCTTCCCCTCCTATCATCTCCGCAGCCAAGTGGTGATGGCTAGCAATCCACCGTGACCAGACGGAGGCACACACGTGTTGCCGTCCGCTGGGTCCGGAATGCTTCATGCTGGACAGTCCAACAGGGAGCGCGCGCAGCAGAAAGGCTAGCGTTCGGCGGCGACTAGCTGCGCGGACACTGGGGGCGCCTGGAAGGGAGACAGGACGTGTTCTTGCTTAAGGCTTTCGGCCTGGTACTGGTAGTGTTGCTACTCGTCTCGGTTGGTTTGGTCGTGCTGGGACAGCTGATGAACAGCTTCACGGGTTACATCGTGCTTATCGCCGCCCTGAGTATCCTGAGCGCCATAGCCACTTTCAGAATATGGGGGCGCAGAGACAGCTTCAACAGGGAGTTGGACGGTGACTTTGGGGGCGAGACCTGGGGTAGGGTCAGGACCAGAAGGGAGCCGGGAATCGAAGAGGAGAGGATGACGAAATAGCCTCTAGCTCATCCCCGTTCGGCTTTTGACTGCCTGAGCCTTGTGCGGGCCAACTCGCTGAGAGCGAGGTACACGAAGAGCGGAAGCGCGAGTTGTCTCCGCCATCGCCACGGCTGGCGTATCAGCCTGTACAACCACTCCAGTCCCGCCCGCCGCATCCACACGGGCGCGCGCGGCACCAGCCCGGCTATGTAGTCGAACGCGCCGCCCACCCCGATAGCCACGCAGGGGCCGAGATGCGACAGGTTGCGCGCTATCCAGATATCCTGAGCGGGAGCGCCAAACGCCACCAGCAGGACTCTCGTCCGCCCGGAGCGCACCCGAGCCAGTATCTCCTCTTCCTGCGATGGATCGGGGGAGCCGGAGTACGTCCCGGAGATAAGGAGCCCTGGCGCGAGCTCAACGAGCCGCTTCGCCGCCGCCTCCGCAACTCCCGGCATCGCCCCAAGCAGGAACATCGGCCACTTCTTCTCGGCTGCCAGCCGCGCGAGGTCCGGGATGATGTCAGCGCCCCCCACGCGGGTGGTACGGACGCCGTGCAGGAACCGGAGTGCGAACACCACCCCCATTCCGTCAATGATGGCGAGGTCGCTCGCGTTCAGCACTCTCCTGAACGCTTCGTCCCTGCGCGCACGTACGACGAACTCCGCGTTGACCGTGACGACCTGATGAGGCTGCCCATCCGAGAGTAAGCCCTCTATGGCGGACAAAGCCTGTCGCGTATCGAGCGCTTGCACGCGGACGCCAGCGACCTCATACGCTTCGTGATCTGCTGGAAAAGCTGCCTTCATCCTGCCAGGATTATAGGGTCTGGGTCCGGGAGATGTACACGGGCGCAGGAGCCACGGACTATACTTGAGCGATGATATACCGTCTGCTACTGAACCTTTACGGCGTGCTACCGGCGCGGGTGCAGGAGGTCGCGGAATGGTTGCTCTCGACCAAAACCACGGCAGGCGTGTGCGTGGCCGCGTTCGACACGGACGGTCGGGTGTTGCTGTTTCGGCACCGCTACCACCCCTCCGGCTCGTGGCGGCTGCCGGGTGGCCACGCGGACCGCGGGGAGCTGCCCGAGCACGCATTGGCGCGCGAGCTGGCCGAGGAGGGCGGCGCCCTCGTGCAGCTGGATGAGCTGGTACATGTCGAGGTCTCGGAGCGCTGGCCGGCCCGGATGACGATGTACTACGCGGGCAGCCTGACCCAGTTGCCGCAACGCTCGACAGCGGAAGTGACAGCATGGCAGCTCTCTCGCGTGGACGCGCTGCCGCCCGGCACACCTCTCCATCATCGCATCGCTATCGAACGGGGCGCGGCAAACCGGCGACATCGAAAGCCGGACGGGAACGCCACAGGCGTGTGATGTGCGACAGCCCCATGGTCAACCCAAGCGTGCCTCGCGGGGTGTGTCAGGCGCATACCTGCTGCTTCAGGCTGCTCAACCGAGACTTACGTACGCAGTTCCGGGTATCCACCACCATTCGAGCGTGGTCAACCACGAGCCCGTAATCCACGCTTGAATGGTCGGTTAGCACCAGGACGCAGTCGGCGTGGGCTATCTCGTCGGAGGTGAGCGGCACACTCTTCATTGACGACCCTGCGACGTGAACCTCCGGGACGTGCGGATCGTGGTAGCGAACCTCTGCGCCATCTGACACCAGCCCCTCGATCACAGCTATCGCGGGTGATCCTCGCATATCCGACACATTCGCCTTGTAGGCCACACCCAGCGCCAGGATACGCGATCCTTTCAGGCTCTTCATCTGGTCATTGAGGGCACGGGTAACGCGCCCAACCACGTGGCGGGGCATGTTCTCGTTGATCTCACCGGCCAACTCGACAAATCGGGTGTGCATGCCGTACTCGCGGGCTTTCCACGTCAGGTAGAACGGGTCCACCGGGATGCAGTGGCCGCCTACGCCGGGGCTGGGATTGAAGCGCGTGAAACCGAACGGCTTCGTCGCTGCTGCGTCCAGGACCTCCCACACGTCCAGGTCCATGCGCTCACAGAGTATGGACAGCTCGTTCACCAGCGCCATGTTCACGTTCCGAAAGATATTCTCGAAGAGCTTCGCCATCTCCGCGATACGGGGCGAGCTGACGGGGACGAGACAATCCACGACGCGGCCGTACAGTGCGGCGGCCCGAGCGGCGCAACTTTCGGTCAGGCCGCCGACGAGCTTCGGCGTGTTCCGCAGCGTGAAGCCTCCCGACCCTGTTGCTCCGGGGTCAATCCGCTCCGGAGAGTATGCTAGGGCGAAGTCAACGCCGGCCTGCAAGCCGCTGTCTTCAAGGATTGGGCGAACGACTTCGTCCGTCGTGCCCGGATACGTGGTGCTCTCGAGCACGACGAGCTGGCCGGGGCGAAGGCACGCTGCAACGGTCCTGGAGGCCGACTCGATGGGGCGCATGTCCGGGATACGATGCTTCGTCAGCGGTGTCGGGACGCAGATAATGATGTCTGTCGCGCGCTCCAGGCATGCCGGATCCACAGTCGCGGAGAATGCGCCGCTCGTCACCACATCGTTTAGCCGCTCGTCCGCGATGTCGTCAATGTAACTGGCTCCCCCGTTGATCATCTCCACTCGCTTGGGAGCCACATCGAGTCCGACCACCTGGACTCCGGCTTCGGCGAACGCGACCGCGAGCGGCAGCCCAGCGTACCCCAGCCCAACTACAACGACGTGAGGACTTATATCCATAGCTCTTCTTTCCTGCGCTCCCAACTGGCGCATTTGGCAGGTTTGCGGTCCCTGTCATTCTTCACCTTGTTCGGAACAACAGGTTTAGAGTAGCACTCACTCCGGGCACGTAACGGCAAGAACGCTACGCTGTCCAATCGCCTCTTCATCTCTTATACTTACTGGAACGTTAAGCCTGATGAAACAGAATATCATAGGTGTGCAACCGTCCGTCTAACTCAGCTCGGTTGCGGCAGGTATCAGGAGGGAAGTCTACGACCGCGTTGGGCATGGACTCGGACATCTACTTCCAGCATCCGTGGTTGCGTGAATCCAATCCTGACAGGTCCCTGCTGAAAGGCCGCGCATACCTCGTCGCGAAACGGCTCATGGATCTGCTGATCGTCGCCTCGGCCTCGCCACTGCTCCTGCCGCTCCTCGGCCTGGGCGCGCTGCTGGTGAAGCTTGAATCACCGCGCGACCCGGTCTTCTTCGGTCAACTCCGCACGGGCAAGGGTGGTAAACGATTTGTCATGTACAAGTTTCGCACGATGGTCGTCAACGCCCAGGAGTTGAAGAAAGAGCTCGCCCACCTGAACGAAGCGCCGTGGCCTGACTTCTTCATCACGAATGATCCCCGTGTTACCCGCGTAGGTCGCTTTCTGCGAAAGACCAGCCTTGATGAGCTTCCTCAGCTGCTCAACATCCTGATGGGCGACATGAGCCTGGTCGGCCCACGCCCCACCTCGTGGGGGGCAGAGACGTACGCCACATGGCAACTGAAGCGCCTCGAAGCGCAACCGGGCATCACCGGGCTGGCGCAACTGCTCGGGCGCAAGGGAAACCAGTTCAACGAGCGCGTGCGCCTCGACCTTATCTACATCGAGCGCCGCTGTCTCTGGCTCGACATCCAGATCCTGTTGCGGACCATTCCCGCTGTGATCCAGGCACGGGGGGCGCACTGATGACCTGGCGGACTCTGTAACACCATGTGCGGAATCTGCGGGAAGGTGTACTACGACTGGGACCGCCCCGTCGAGCGTGAGATCGTTGGCTCGATGCGTGACACGCTCCTCCACCGTGGCCCCGACGAGCAGGGCATGTTCGTCAAAGGGCAAGTCGGGCTCGGCTCCGCTCGGCTATCAATCATTGACGTCGAGCACGGCCACCAGCCGCTCTGCAACGAGGATGGGACGGTGTGGACCGTCTACAACGGGGAGGTCTACAACTTCCCTCAGCTTCGCGAGCGTCTCGAGCGTGCGGGGCATCGCTTCACCACTCACTCCGACACCGAGACTATCGTACACCTGTACGAAGAGGAGGGCGACGACTTTGTCCGCTCCCTCAACGGCATGTTCGCGCTCGCGATCTGGGATGAGCGCAGGCGACGGCTGGTGCTCGCGCGCGACCACCTCGGCATCAAGCCACTTTTCTACGCGCAGCTCGGCGACCGGCTGCTCTTCGGCTCCGAGATCAAGGCGCTGCTGCCGGACGGCATAGACCGCCGCATAGACCCGCTCGCGCTGCACGATTATCTCTCGCTCAACTACGTTCCCGGTCCGCGCACTATCTTCGCGGCGATCCGCAAGCTGCTGCCCGGCCACCTCCTGGCGTTTGATGCAGGCACTCGACAGGTGGAGGTCAATCGATTCTGGGACCTGCCGCGGTCTACCCCCGCGTCTCAAACTCGGGGCCGGAACTCGGAGGACGTGGAAGGCACCCTGCTGACGCTGCTGCGCGAGGCCGTACACGACCAGATGGTGTCCGACGTGCCGGTCGGCGCGTTTCTGAGCGGGGGCATTGACTCCAGCGTAGTCGTCGCGCTGATGAGCGAGGTCTCCGGCCAGCCGGTACGGACATTCTCCGTCGGCTTCCAGGAGCAATCGTACAACGAGCTACCGTACGCAAAGATCGTGGCCGACCGATTCCACACGGATCATCACGAGCTGGTGCTGGAGCCGCGCGCGCACGACATCGTGACGGCAATGGCTGGCTGCTTTGACGAGCCGTTCGCGGACTCCTCCGCGGTAGCGGTGTACGCCGTCAGCAAGCTGGCGTCCGGGCACGTCAAAGTGGCGCTCAGCGGTGACGGCGGCGACGAGCTCTTCGGCGGTTACTACACATATCAGGCCGACAAGCTTGCCGCGCTCTACCGGCGGCTGCCGAAAACAGTTGGCGCGCGGCTGCTGCCCCGGCTGGCCGACATGGTCCCCACCTCGGACCGCAAGGTCAGCCTGGACTTCAAGCTCAAGCGGTTCGTGAGCGGCGCATCGCTCCCGCCGCTACCCGCCCATGTCGCCTGGAAGACGTTCCTGAGCGAGGACATGAAGTCGCGGCTCTACAGCCCGTTGGCAGGCGACCTCAACGGCACGTCGCTGCGCCCGACGGTCGAGGTGATGCAGGAGCACTACGACGCCTATCCGACCGATGACTTCATCAACAGGCTGCTGTACGTGGACACGAAGGTGCAGCTCGTGGATGACATGCTGACCAAAGTGGACCGCACGAGCATGGCGCATTCCCTGGAGGTACGCGTGCCCTTGCTCGACCTTCGTCTGGTTGAGTTTGTGTCGCAACTGCCGAGCGACCTCAAGGTGCGCCGCCTGCAGCTGAAGTATCTGCTGAAGAAGGTCGCGGCACCGCTGCTGCCCGAGGAGATCCTGCGTCGCCCGAAGGCGGGCTTCCATGTGCCGATCCCCCTCTGGATCAAGACAGACCTGGCCGACCTGGTAGCCGACCGCCTCTCCCCGCGGGTGATCGCAGAACAGGGCCTGTTTGACCCTCAGGTCGTGACCGGGATACTCGAGGCGCACCAGCGGGGTCGGCGCGACCACAGCCGCAACATCTGGAGCCTGCTCATCTTCGGCCTCTGGTACGAGCGGTACATGAACTGAGAAAACCGCATCCAGCCCGGATCGCATTGGTTCGCAGCTTAGTCTGGATTTCGCAGTTTGGGGTAGGGAGATAGTAGGATC
>JADDPP010000427.1 GCA_016781845.1 Rubrobacter sp. | reverse complement strand
CTTATGTTTACGTGCTTAGTTCTCGGGATGATGGCCACCAGCGCGGCCGCGGCAGGTGGTCCTGGCACTGCGGCGGGTGGGCGTATCCGCGAGTCGGGCACTTACACCTACGCATCGAGCTTCTCATCAAGCTGCACTGAGCAGCAGGGCAGGACGGTCTGCACCGACACTTATCTTGACGTATACAGTAACGACGAGTACGGCGCGGAGGCTTGCCTCTACGTCGAGACGTACGCTCTCACCCGGCGTGGCTACGACTACATCAGCTCTGAGTCCGGCTGCAGCCCGCTGGAGGCGGGGGCATTCACCGTCAACTCCAGGCTGTCGTCGGCCACGCTCTCGCCCACAACGATTACCTTCTACGACTGCAACCGGCGCGGCTGCACCGCTACCCGTGATGTAACGGTATCCGCTACGTTTACCGGCGTTGGCGACCTGTCCTCTTATAGTGGCCGTGGCCAGTTCACGGAGGGCGACTGCACCTACAAGTACTCGTACAAGGGGACGAGTCGGCAGGCTGTGGTAGCTCTAACGCTCGATGGCGTCACTTCCGATACATCGGGCTCTCTTGGCACCGAGACCTACACCTTCTCGTCGAACTGCGACGGTGGCTATTAGTCGCCGCTTCCCTGGTGTGGCAGCTCGCTGACGCGGGCACGGGTCGCCGGGCACACATCGCCTGGCGACCCGTTCTTGCTATCGAGCCACATCAGCGCCTGGAAACCGTATCACGCCTCGATCTCGACGCGCCTTCCGGTCTCCGCGCTTTCTATAGCCCCGAACACCATAGCCAGGCTCTTGATGTTGTCCGTGCAGACCGTGCCTGGGGTCCTGCCCTCACGCACGTACCCGACAAAGTCGCGGATGAGCCCGCCGTGGCCACCCGTCTCCCCCTGCGCGTCGTGTGGGGGCAGAGCGACGTCCGCGTACTTGCTCTGGAAGCCGCCGGTCTCGGCCACCACCTGCGATCGGAAGCCTTCGTGGCCATCCCACAGAACGCTGCCCCCCGGCCCAATCGCTCGCCACTCGGCCTCCCACGAGGTCTGCAGACCTTCGGCGCACCAGCTTCCCCGGTACGTGTACACCAGACCGCCCGTCATCTCGAAGACCGCCACCGCCGAGGCGTCGCGGTCGTACCAGGAGCCCGCCGGGTTCCACTCGTGGCAGTACACGGCAACTGGGTCCGCACCGCTGATGAAGCGCGCCGCATCGAAGGTGTGGATCGCCATGTCCAGCAGGAGAACGTGAGGCATGTGGTCTCGGAAGCCTCCGAAGTGCGCTCCGATGTAGAAGTCGCTGTTCAGGGTCGTGAGCGGCCCCACCTGGCCCCACTCCAGAAACGCCCGGAGCCTGCGGATAGGCTCGGCGTAGCGGCGGTTCTGCATCACGGCGAAGAGCTTCCCCGACTCCTCCGCGGCCTCCACCATCCGGCGCGCGTTCTCCATAGAGTCAGCCATAGGCTTCTCGCTCAGCACGTGGCAGCCATGGCCGAGCGCGGTGAGCGTGACCTCGAGGTGCGCTTCCGGGATAGTGCAGTTGAAGACGATGTCCGGGTCGGTGTCGCGCAGCACCGTCCGCAGGTCCGTGCCTGTCACCGCGTCCTGGAGCCCGTACTGCTCCGCGCGCTTGCGGGCTGCCTCTTCCACGATGTCCACGAGTCCGACGAGCCGTACGTCCTGCATCTTCGTCACAGGGTCGAGCCAGGCCGTGCTTATCCCGCCGCAGCCTACCAGCACGGCCTTCAGTTCGTCGCCCACGATAACAGCTCCTTCCCATCTCTCCACCCCGCACAGAAGGTGCTCATCGGCGGGCGGGGACTTCCTGATCACGTGTCTCTATGGTCTCGCGGCCCGCCGGCGTCCACTCCAACCGGGAGAGGTCCGTGCTTATGCCTCCGAGCATGTAACGAAGCTCACTCGCCATCGCCACGAACCGGAATCCCTCCGCGAGCCGCTGGTTGACCGCGGCCGCGCCGGAGGTGTGAATGCCTGGGGCGACCCCGTGGCGCACGCAGGTCTCGCGCACGTGCGCCACGGCCTCCGCCAGTTGCGGGTGCTCCCACTCGTACGGTATGCCGAGGCCCAGACCCATCGAGGCGGCGAGGTCGTTCGGCCCGATGAAGCACGCATCCACCCCCGGCACGCTCAGAATCTCATCCGCATGCTCGACGCCGTGGATGTGCTCGATCTGCACCACGAGCAGTACCTCCTCGTTCGCGCGGCTGTAGTAGTCGCCCGGCGTCGCGTCGAAGCTGAGTGCGTGGCGCCCGCCCCCGACGCTGCGCTCGCCCATCGGGTGGTAGCGTGTCGCGCGCACCGCCGCCTCGGCCTCCTCGCGTCTGTTCACCATCGGCACGACGACGCCCCACGCCCCGGCATCGAGCACGCGCTTGAAGTGCTCCGGCGTGTTCCACGGGATGCGCACCATCGCTGCGGTGGCGGGAGAAGCGCCTATAACGGACAGCATGTGCGCCAGCGTGCGGATGTCAATGGGGTTGTGCTCTGTGTCAACCACAAGCCAGTCAAAGCCGAGCCTGCTCACATACTCCGCGCTCTCCGGACTCGGCAACGACAGCCAGCATCCCACCGACGCCTCCCCTGCCTCCAGCCGCCTCCGTACGTGGTTACCGCGCATAGATGCCCCCTGTTCAACTCGATAACGTGGGCATTTCAACCCAGAGACGAAGGGAGGACATTCGTAGGGGCAGGTCCCCGTGCCTGCCCCCGTAACCTACATCCTTGTCTGTCTTTCCTTGTCCTCTGTGTTGAAACCCCACGGACGATGTTCCGTGAGCCGTCATTGTACCGCAGGCGTATCAGTCATCGCAGGCTGTAGAAAGCCACGGCGTTGCCGCCCAGGATCGCGGAGCGGTCGGCGTCTGGCAGTGGATCGAGCGCGGCGGTCACGGTGCGGTACGTCTCCACGTACGGCGCGGCGAGGGTGCAGACGGGCCAGTCGCTGCCCCACATCAGCCGTCCTGCGCCGAACTCATCCAGCGCGAAAGCCACAACGGGCCGGATGCGCTCCGTCGTCGGGTCCGGCCCCGCCTCTGTCAGCAGGCCGGATATCTTCGCCCACGCACCGGTCTCCCTCGCCACCTGCTCCATCCCGGCGTACCACTCGTCCAGAGCGCCGCTCTCGATAGCTGGCTTGGCGAGGTGGTCTATCACCATCGGCAGGTCGGGGAACTCGGAGGCAAGGGACGGAACGTGCCGCAGGTGTGGGGTGCGGACGAGCAGATCGAGCACCAGCCCCCGGCTCGCCACCTCCCCGATGCCGCGCCGCACCTCGGGCCGGGCGATCCAGTCCGGGTCGTCCACGTCCTCCGCCGTTGCGCGTACCCCCCGGAACGCCGGGTGAGCGCGGTACTCGTCGAGCGCGGCTCCCACGTCCGGCCGCTCCAGGTCCACCCAGCCAATGACGGCGCTCACATACGGGTACTCCTCTGTCAGGCCGAGCCACCACAGGTTATCCCACCGCGAGCTGGCGGCCTGTATGATGACCGACCGCTCCACGCCGACCTCGTCCATCTGCGGCTTGAGGTCTGGCGGCGTGAAGCTGCGCCGCAGCGGCGCCGTCTCCGGCGTGGGTTGGAGCCAGTACAGCTCGGAGCGCTCGATATCCCAGAAGTGGTTGTGAGTATCAACGACGGGCGGTCGAGACGGGGTAGACACTATCACGTACCTCCTGCATGCAAGGGGGGTGTTGCGTATGGCGCATCATCCTACACCTGATGCTGGAAGGCAAGCCATCATTCCATAGCTACACCAATAGGTGGTGGGTAGCGCCGACCAGTGCCCTGGTGCTCTCAGACCAGAACGCCTCCGGCGGGCAGGTGCTGTGCGCTCCACTCACCGTCGCGGCGGACGAGCTGCCACACCTCGCCCACCTTGATACGGCACCCACGGGCGTCGGGTGCTGGAAACACTACCCGGTCGCGGGTGAGGGCGAGCACTAGCTGCTCCAGCGGTGCGGCGTGTGAGACGAGCGCCACCGCGCAAGTATCCGTGTGCGCGAGCACCGAGCGGATCATACGTAGCCCCATCGCCGCAGGGGATTCCCCTGGCTGCATCTCCCCCAGGTCGTCGTCGAGTCGCAGCTGCAGCCCGAACCGGTCGCATACAGGCTCCGCGGTTTGCGTGCAGCGGCGCAGCGGGGAACTGACGACGCCCGTTATCTGTGAGTAGTCCAGCAACCGCGCCGTCGCCTCCGCCTGCTGCTTGCCGAGCTCCGTGAGCGGCGGGCCGGGCGCAGTGTGATCCGGTGTGGCGCTGTTGTAGTCTGCCAGCGCGTGTCGGACCAGGTATATGAGCACGTTGCATCTCCGTGTACTTCTCTTGTCAGGTACCAGGATAGCGTCGAGGGGTGTCCGGCGCGCCGGGCGAATGAGGGATAGAGGACCTATGCGTTCGGGCAGTAATCACTTCCGCGACGCGTGCAGCATCCTCCTTGACCTGATCGGCCTGTCTTGAATCCCCGCAGAGCACGCCGAGAGCGCACAGATGTCTGCGCAGGCCGTGTATAGGGGGGGCAGGGCGTCACGATCCAGGCGGAGACGCCTGCTAGGGGCAGGTCCCCGTGCCTGCCCTTCAACCTACGAGGGCAACCAGTCAGTCACCCCGCATCTCCCGGTTCCCTCCGCGTTCTCTGCAGTGAATAACCTGACGCGCTAGTGCAGCAACTGCTCCTGGATGGCCTTCAGTAGCTCCGCCGCGCCGGACGGGTTGCCTCGGCCCGTGGGGAAGTAGCAGGGGTAAACGGGGTACGCGGTGTCCCCTATGAGTCGGGACTCGTATGGGAGGTAGCTGCTGTTGCGAGCCCTCCATAGCTCGTCGGCGAGGCGCACGTCGTGCCCAGTGAGCATCCTGAACGGCATCAGGCCGCACGCGACTATGCGCTGGGGCCGGACCAGCGCGATCTCGGCCTGCAACACCCTCCAGCCCACCTCCAGCCTCTCCCCGGCGGGCACGAGCGAGCCTCCATCCACGCACTTTACCGCGTTAGTGAGGTACAGCCCGCATCTTCTCGTCTCTTCCCGCAGAAGCTCTATCATCTCAGGCGTCGGTTCGAGGGCGGCAAGGCGCTCCGGCAGGTTCCGGCTCACGAGGCCAGCCCTGGCGAGAATGCGCCAGAAAGGTCCCTTGCCCGCCATCGGGAAGCGGATGCCATCCCAGCCAGCGTGCGCTGTGATGTTGCGTGGCGTTGGGTTGATGAATACCAGCATCAACGCTGGCCGCTCGGTGCAGCCGCCTCCTGTCACATGCCTGTACCCGTACCCCACTGTCGTACACGCCGCGCAACTGTCCAGGCTCGCGTTCAGCTCGGCGAGGGACTGGAACCCGCCTGCCGGTACATGCCCCGACTCACCCCCAACATCAAAGACTTCTATGACTCCCTTACCTCCCTGTAGCCTTCGGGGCAAACCCAGTCACACTGCCATCCTGCGTGCCAGCAAAGGACCTCAACAGGTGTGGGTAGTTGCGGGCCTGAGAACTCGCGCCCCGCGGCTAGCTCTGCGTCGCTACCTCGTGCGCCTGCCCATCGTCCTCCCAGGAGAGAGCGACCGCACCCCGCTCCTCGTCCCACGTCCAGTCATCACGCCGGGCGCCGTCGAATGTCACCGATGTTGGGCGTCCGGGCGTGTGTACAAGCAGGGACAACATGCGGGGGTGGGGTTGGTAGGGGCCTCGGCGAGCCTCGAGTCGGACCGTGACGCGTCCATCTGCTTCGGAAACATGCATGGATGTCTCCGCCGTCTCCCCGCGCTGATAGGCCAGTGTCTCCCCGTCGTCCTCCGTGATCGTCCACGCGCTTTCCTCGGCCGGGTATACCTGCAGTGTCAGCTCCGTAAGCGGCTCGGACGTTGTGCGGCGTTCGTTGCCCAGCGGCAGCACGGCGCCGCCACGTATGAACACCGGGATACGGTCCATCGGGGCGTGCGCGGTGAAGGGCGTCGGCCCCTCGATTGCCTTCCCCGTCCAGAAGTCGTACCAGCGCCCCGCGGGCAGGTACACGATGCGGTTTTCCCTGCCAGGGCTGTATATAGGGGCAACCAGCAGGTGCGGGCCGACCATAACCTGGTCGTGCAGGTGATACGTTGCGGTATCGTTGGGGAAGTCGTAACCCATCGGACGGAGTATGGGGGCGCCTGTGCGGTGCGCCTCGTGCGCGAGCGTGTAAAGGTACGGCAGCAGTCGGTAGCGCAGCCGTATCGCCCGGCGCGATATTTCCTCTACCTCGGCTCCAAGCGACCACGGCTCCTGCCTGTTCGTGCCCATGGCGGTGTGCGTGCGCATGAACGGGTAGAAGGTGCCCAACAGGATCCATCGCGCGAAAAGCTCCGCGCTTGCGTTGTCGAAAAATCCCCCTACATCCACGCCGACGTGCGGCACTCCACTCACACCCATGCTCGCCAGCTGGGGCAGGCTTGCCTCAAGATGCTCCCACCACGAGTTGTTGTCGCCCATCCAGGCCGCCGCATACCGTTGTATCCCGGTGTACGCACTTCGTGTGAGCACCCAGGGACGGGTATCGGGGCGCAGTCTGGACAGTCCCTCGTGCGTTGCGCGACTCATCAGCAGGCCGTACAGGTTGTGTGTTTCCGCGTGTACGGTTCGCTCACCCTCCCCGCCCTGAGAGGTTCCCAGCGGCATCGGCTTCTGCTCCGAGAACCCCTCGCTAAAGGGCCGGTCGAAGATAGCAGGCTCGTTCATATCGTTCCAGATACCCGCAACGCCGGCGTTCACATGCCCCTGGTGCCAGCCTCCCCACCACTCGCGCACCTCCGGGCGGGTGAAGTCAGGGAAGAGCGCGGCGTCCGGCCACACATAGCCCACGAACGGTGTGCCATCCGGGTTGCGGATGAACACGTCCTTCTTCATCCCATCGTCCGCGGTCTCGTACCCGTTGTTCACGTCCTCCTTCACTCCGGGATCAATGATCGTTACGGCGCGCACGCCCCGCTCCCCCAACTCCGCGATGAGCGCCTTCGGGTCGCGGAAGCGTTCGGGGTCCCATGTGAAGTCGCGATAGCCGCGCATATAATCAATGTCGAAATGGATGACATCCAGTGGGATCTCGCGGTCGTGGAAGCCGCGAGCTACTTCACGGATGTCGTCCTGGTTCATGTAGCCCCAGCGTGACTGGTGGTATCCCAACGCCCACAGGGGAGGCAGGAATGGTCTGCCGGTAAGCCGGGTTAGCTTCTCCAATACCTCGGCAGGCGTGGGGCCGTGGAAGATGTAGTAATCCAGCTCCCCGCCGAAGGTTGCCATCTCGAGCTCACTCCAATTACTGTTGCCCGCGTCGAAGCGGCTGTACCACGTGGAGTGCAGGAAGCAGCCCCATGCCAGCTCCGGTCGCAGGGCGAGGAATGTTGGGTGCGCCTGGTACATGTTGTCGTGCGCCCGTCCGTGCCCGAAGGCAGGGTCAATAGTCCAGTTGGTCAGGTTCCGCCCCCTCCGGTCCAGCAGCCCGATACGCTGGCCGAAGCCGTACAGCACCTCCCTCTCATCGAGCGTCTTCCTTACCCTTACCTCCGTGAGCGCCCGCTTCCGGAGGTTCTCATCCTGGCCCTCCAGACCCGCCCGCAGCTCCTCCAGGTGCGCCGCCATGCCTCGCGTCGCCCAGCCCAGTCCTTCCTCTCCCCAGTTGATGGGCGAGATGTCGGAGGCGAACTCGATTCCCGAGCTGTCAATGAACCCCACCCGGCCATCCGCTCTCGACACCTTGATGCTCAAGGGTGCGGCTACGAGCGTGAGAGTGTCCCCACTCTCTTCGACGCTGAACTGCGCCGTCTCCATCTCTTCATCCGGCAGCGCCACGTCCCACGACCGTCGCGGCGCGAACTCATCCGTAAGCGTGAAGCGCACCCGCACGCCGCCCTCGAACACGGGGCTTACGCGCATCCTGCCGCGTTCGAAGAACAGGTTCAGGCCGCGCTCGTCCTGCTCGTATCGCTCTAGAGAGCCGGGAGTAGTGTGGTCCATACGACAAAGCTCCTTCTGCGCGACGCTCGTTGGGAGCTATTCTATCAGCCGAATGCCGCCTCCACGAGTGATGCAGCAAGCGAGGAGGCCGCAGCGTGTTGCGGGCTGTGCCCTGCCAGACTCCGTTGGTGGGACGATTGTGGAGGTACCTGCAGGCCGCGTCCTGCCGGGCTGTTTACTTGAGCTTCGCCTGGTCTCAGCAAGTGACATTGTTTGGTCGGCAGGAGACCAAGCTTAGTGCAAGGTTGCACCGCCGAGGGCAGAGCTGTTCTTTTGTATACAGCTTAGATATTCGTTTCGGAACCGAAACCGGGTGGGGTTGCGACTTGGAACGTAACTATTCAGCGTTGAGTTGCAGGCACAAAGGGGTTACCTGTGAAGACTCG
>JADDPP010000412.1 GCA_016781845.1 Rubrobacter sp. | reverse complement strand
CTACTACGACTACCGCTGACCGTTTGTGCATCAAGCAGCGGTCTGGCTGCGAGAGGCAAGGAATCACGGCGCGGGGCCGTTCCGGGTGGAGTGGAAATACTTCTCGCTGGAGCAGGTGAACAGCAAGCACGGCGACGAGTGGAAGGTGTGGGACCAATCCGAGGAGGTAGCCACGTCGCTCGTCGCCTTCAAGGCCGCTGAGGCGGCGCGCCGGCAGGGTGAGGAGTCCTTCGACCGATTCCACCACGCGCTCCTCGAAGCCCGTCACGAGCGTAAGGAGGGGCTCGACCGTGAGGGGGTGATGCGTGTCGCGGAGCGGGCGGGCCTGGACGCGGAGCAGTTGGCGCGTGACCTCGATGCTCCCGACATCTTGTCCTCACTGGCGAGTGACCACGAGGAGGCAGTAGCCAGAGGTGTCTTCGGCACCCCCACCTTTTACTTCGGGGAGGACGCGGGGGCTTACCTGAAGATGATGCCCGCAAGCAGGGGCGAGGAGGCAGCTCGCGCCTTCGATACCCTCCGGCAGGTCGTCGCAGGGAACCTTAACATAGCGGAGATCAAGCGGCCTTCGCGGTAGCAGACCCGGCGCCATCGCGGCCCGATTGCAGGCGCCCCACCGGCGTCACTGCATACGCAGGGGCATAGTGCGCTATGCCCCGACAACAAGTGATGGAGTCCCGCCCGTCCACCCCCCGACCCTACTCGCGTATCGCCGGGCCCGGAATCGAGGTGCCCCTGGTGGTAGAGATCTTCGGGGCGAGGGCGTAGAAGTCGCGGAGGCGACTCTCGGCCATCGCAAAGTTCGCACGGTCGGCCGCGAGGCGCGCGTCGTCAAGGGCGCGGTAGCATCGCATGGACACCCTCTTGCCCGCGTCGAGCACGGCGAAGAGATGCCTGTGGCCGTCCTGCACCTTCGCTACGTAGCCGAGGTACCTGGCGTCGTCGGATGGGAACGGGCCTCTGGCGGCGGCGGAGCCCAGGTACCGGCGCCAGTCCGCGCCAAGCGTATACAGGCTCTTGCCGTATACACCCGTATAGTTCCCGCTGGTATACACCTTCTTGAACTTGGCGACCCCGTACCTCCTGACAAGATAGCCTACGAAGGAGCCGGCCTCGTCGTACGGATACCTTCGGAGGAGCCGTCCGTAGAACTTATCGTTCGTCAGGTTCGTGATGGATATGAGCTTGCCTTGCTGAAGCGCTGCGCGGGAGAATCCGTCAAGGGAGATTTGCCCGTCCGCCAGCAGGTATCGCTCGGAGGTGTACATCGCGAGCCCCTCAGAGAGCATCACCCATGCCGCCGCTCCTATATTGTCACAAGCGATCTGGTGTGTGGTCTCATGCGCCGCGATGTACTGCCGGTCAAACCTGCTGCCGACGCCGTCGTGACGCTCGTAGATGGTGCGGTAACCGCAGCGGGCGAGGCCACGCAGGCCGGGATTGGGTTGGGGGGTGATGCCGCACGAGAGGTAGTAGTCGTCGTGCCCGTACCACGTGAGCGCCAGCCTGCTCTCGATGTGTGTTACCGCCGCCTCCGCGTCCTGCGCGAAGATACCACTGTTGTGCTGGCCGAAGCTGCGCGGGCGATAGTGGACGGTGAAGTGCTCTGTACGACGTGTGCCCGGCAGCAGTCCGGCGAGCTGCGTTTTGGTAGCGCTGCCGGGACTCAGGGGGAAGTACCCGGAGATATAAACGCACCGCGCGGAGAAAGTGCCTACGGAGGTCACGACCTGCGAGCCCTCGGAGGTGCCCACGTAGCTGTCGTAGATGAACCCCCTGGTGAGCACGTTCACCGAGGCCCGCGAACCGGTCTGATATGTGACGGACTTGCCCGCACCCAGCCGGTACCCGATGCTGAGGGGCTCGTTCGTCCCCCGATTGTAGATCGAGCCGAGGGAGTGCAAGGTGATGGTCCGGGTGGAGTTGTTCTTTATCCACGTCCGCTCCGGGTTCCCGTAACAGCTCACAGAAAGCGAGATGGCGGGCGTGGTTGTCGTGATGCTCCGCTGCGGCGTTGGAAGCACCCGCGCCGCGGCCATATCTGCAGGGAAAGTGAGCATCAGCACAAGGATGGTA
>JADDPP010000212.1 GCA_016781845.1 Rubrobacter sp. | reverse complement strand
ATCAGCAGTAGAAGTTGGTGCAAGCCCCGCACTCATCGTACTGATGGGGATGGCGCTGGTCCCGTCCTCGATGCACAGCACAGGCTGCGCCCACGATGGTCGGGCAGGTTGTCGCGAGATAGGCTGCGACCGATCCCACCCTTTCCGTACGTGAGGAAAGGATCCCCGGCCCGCCCCTTCCGAGGGTGCAGAGTTGCGGCGCCAACTCTGATCGGCATCGCGCAGAACTTCGACACGAGGGAGTCGGCACGCTTGCTCGCCGGTTGCACACCCGATCAATACTGCCGTGGTGCCAGTTTTGCTATCGGGCGCGCTGACAGGAGTCCTTTAGGACGCTATGGTTCGAGGCGTCATACGGCTGAATAGTAGGAGCGGGGAGCTTGCGACCTTCAGGCGACTAGATCGCCCAGGACACGGAGGAGATTGCAAGGATAGTGTCATACGGCGCGCGAATGATCTGGCCAGGTCGTCGCGTGATTATCGCCGAGGCTGGAGGGGATGGGCATGCCCGATACGGATCAGTTCGGGCGCGGGCGGCCACCCAACTACACTCTACAGTAGCAGGAGTCGGGTCCCACTGATGGAACAGATCGCTGTACCTACTTACCTCGGCGGCCTCTCCGAGCTCGCGGCGCGCAGCTTCGATTCGACGGACGAGGCGACGAGAGCCCTCCTCCGGCTGGTTTCGGAGCAGTTGGGCATGCGCTCGACCTTCCTGACGCATATCACGCCCGCAGAGGACCGCAACGAGGTGGTGGCCTCGCACAATGCCCCCGACGGTTGCGGCATCCCGGCGGGTGCCGTGCTGCCCCTGTCCGGGACCTTCTGAAGCGCGATCTCCGGCTCGGTCGAGCCGTCGCCGTTGCTAATAGGAGACGTGCCGTCCGATCCCGCCTTCGCCTCGCATCTGGCGGCGGCCCTCTCCCCAGGCATCCGCAGCTTCATCGGCGTGCCGGTAGTGCTGTCGGACGGCACATTCTACGGAACGCTCTGCGCGGTTGACCCGGAGCCACGTACGCTTACGCGGCGTCACGCTGACCTGCTGGTGGTGCTGGCACGCTTTATAGCCACGCAGATCGAGCGGGACAGGGAGATGGCCAGGCGCCGTGACCTTGAGAGGCGGCTTGCCGAAGACCACTTCCGCTCTCTAATCCGGAACGCATCCGACATTATCTTGGTCGTCGACGCCGGTGCCACCATTCGATTCGCAAGCCCCTCGGTGGAGCGGATCCTCGGCTATCAATACCCGGAACTGCTCGGCACCAGCGGTGTCGATCTGGTGCACCCAGACGACCTCGCTCGAGTACGCAGCTTCTATGCGAACGTGCTTGGCAACCCCGGTATTACTCCCTCAATCGAATTGCGGCTACGACAGCGCGACGGCACGTGGAGATATATCGAGGCAATCGGCAGCAATGCGCTGGAAGACCCAGGTGTAGCCGGGGTGATCTTCAACGCCCGTGACATCACCGAGCGCAAGGAGGCAGAGGAAGCTTTGCGCCGGAACGAGGAGCGCTTCCGCTCCCTGGTCCAAAATGCGTCTGATGTAATCGACGTCATTGCAACCGATGGCACCATCCTGTACATTAGCCCCTCGATTGAAGGCGTTTTGGGGTACAGACCTGAGGAGAGGATCGGCAGGAGCGCCTTCGATTCTGCAATACTCGGCCCGGATGACTCGGCCAAGCTTCGCGTCCTCTTCACCCAGCTTGTAAAGGATCCAAGTGCAACCGGCAGCATTGAGGTACGCGCTCGGCACAAGGACGGTTCGTGGCGAAATCTCGAGGGAGTCTTCAGCAACCGGGCGGACGACCCGGCCATCGGCGGGATAGTCGTGAACTACCGCGACGTCACCGAGCGCAAGCGGGCGGAGGAGGAGGTGCGCCGTAGCGAGGAGTTGGACCGCCTCCGATTGGAGTTCATCTCCTCGGTCTCCCACGAGTTGAGGACGCCGCTCACCGCCATCCAGGCTGGACTGGGAATGCTCGAGGTGGGCGCTGTCAACCAGCTGGGGCCGGATGAGCGGCAGCTCCTGGGGGACGCCCGCCTCAATGTCCAGCGACT
>JADDPP010000161.1 GCA_016781845.1 Rubrobacter sp. | reverse complement strand
AGCCCCAGCAGTCCAGCAGCTCGCTTCTTCGCCTGGTCCCCGCGGCGGTCGTACTTCAACGTCGTCTGCACGTTGCTGTGTCCGGCGAGCTGCTGAACCACCCCGACATCGACGCCGGCCTCGAGCAGCCGGGTGATGAAAGTCCGCCGCATGTCGTGAGGTGCGAACCGACGGATGATTCCCGCGGCTTCAGCACGGCGGGCCAGGATGTCCAGCACGGACTGTGAACTGAGTGCCCGCATCGTCATGCCGCCACCCCTGTTTATAGGCAGGAACAATGGCCCGGGCAGCTCGCCCCGCACTTGCAGCCAGGCACCGAGCAGTTCCGCCCACTCACCCGTAATATAACCCGTCCTGGCCTTGCGGCCCTTCCCGCGCTTCACTTTTAGCTCGCCCAAGTCTGGATCGAAGTCGCCGATCTCCAGAGCTACCACCTCCGACCGCCGCAGCCCGGTGGAGCACAACACCGCCAGCATCGCTGCGTCCCGGCGCCCTGCTGGCCTGGGATCCAATACGCAGGCCTCCAGGAGCCGCCTGAGCTCACTCACGGCCAGCGCCCGGCCCTTGGGCTCTGTAGAACCACGCACCGGCCGTAGATCCACTGCCTTTCGGTATTGCTCCGCCGGCATCAGTTCCAGTCGCCACGCTTCCTGCAAGCACCCCTTGAGCGCGGCGAGCATTCTGTTCGTTGTCGCCGGAGCATACTTGCAATCGAGTTGCGCGCGTACCGCCTGTGTATGCTGGTACGCCATCTGGTGCCAAGGGAACTCGAGGTGTCCGGTCTGCCCGTTACTTACGAGCCGCGCGATTGTCTCCAAAGCCCCTCGCTGAGCACGCTGAGATCCCGCGGCCAGGCGTCCAAGATACACTGCTGCGGGATTCTGGTCGAGGCGTTGTTTTTGGGGTTCTCCCGCAGATTTGGTGCTCGCCTACCAGATGTAGTGGGCGCCTTCCATAATGACAGCGGGCATAAAGGCCCGTCTATGTTAGTGGAAGGGGAAGCATATGGATCCCGGTCTTCGATCTCTACTACCTGAAGGACTGCGAATAGAGATGGTGATCCTAGAGGCGAATGCCGCCACGATGGTAGCAGCCCTAACTACCTCCAGTGCTCACTGCCCGGTGTGCGGACAGAGCTCCTCTCGGGTCCATAGGTATCGCAACCGAACGCTCTCCGACGTGCCCTGGGCCGGACTGTCGGTCATGCTGCGCGTCCGCGTCCGGCACTTCCGCTGCCTCAGTCCATTGTGTCCGAAGAAGATCTTTGCCGAGCGGCTGGGCGACATAGCGCAGGTATACGCCCGGCGCACCGATCGTGCAAGCGGGAAACTATCAGAGATAGGACTGGCACTGGGAGGCGAGCCGGGGGCACGGCTCGCGGTGGAGCTGGGGATATTCACCAGCCCCGACACGATCCTGAGGGCGATCCGGGCAACCCCGTGTCCCGACGGCGGCAATGTCCGTGTGCTGGGCGTCGATGAGTGGGCGATGAAAAAGGGCAGAACCTACGGCACGATCCTGGTCGATCTCGAGCGGCACTGCCCGATAGACCTCTTGCCTGACAGGTCGTCGGAGACGCTTGCTGGGTGGCTCAATGCTCATCCAAGGGTGGAGATCATCAGCCGCGACAGAGCGGAGGCGTACGCTAACGGTGCATCAGAAGGAGCTCCCGACGCTGTGCAGGTGGCCGACAGGTGGCACTTACTCAAGAACCTACGTGAGGCGGCAGAGAAGTTCTGCATCCGTCGGCATTCCGAACTACCAGGGCGCATGCCTCATACAACGGCAATTACAGATGAGACGCAAGCTGAAGCATCGGTTGCAGGCACACAACCTCGCCAAACGAGCAAGGATAGACAGAGTCAGGCCCGGCGTGAGCGGCGCAAGGCCAGGTACGACCAGGTGAAGGAGTTGCACCAGAGGGGGATGGGGATACGTGCGATCTCGCGTGCAGCAGGACTAAACTGCCAGACCGTGCGCAAGTATGTCCGCTCACAGGAGTTCCCTGAGATCTCGAGACG
>JADDPP010000032.1 GCA_016781845.1 Rubrobacter sp. | reverse complement strand
ATTGACCCGCCCATGGTCACGGCCCTATACTATTGACATGATGTAAAGCTCGATGATGGGGAAGGAGGGCGCCCATGGCACGTGCCGAGGAGCAGCCGACTACGCGCGTGCGTAACCTCGCGCGCCCGCTGCAGGTGATCGCTCGCAGGCAGAACGGACGCACCCCCATACCCGAGCGCCGCACCGGGAACCGCCGCGAGCTCGAGCACAACGGGCTGCGCTGGATTGATATACAGCACCCTACAAAGGCGGACGTGGACGCGCTGGGTGAGCAGTTCGATTTTCACCCACTCGTGCTTGACGATGTGCTCTCGCGTGTGCAGCGTCCGAAGCTGGATGACTACGAGCGATATATCTTCCTGGTGACGCATTTTCCCCGCTTCAACCCCCGAGAGCACATCGCGATGACGAGCGAGGTGGACTTCTTTCTGGGGCCGGACTACGTCATCACTATCCACGGCGTCGGACGCAGCGATGATTTGCCGCCTCTCCTCAACCTGTGGACGCAGATGGAGGAGAGCGAGAGCATGCGGGCCGAGTATATGGGTGGCAGCGCCGAACTCCTGCTGTATCATATCCTCGACCGCCTGACCAACTATCTGTTTCCGATGATGACGCGGATTGACCAGAACATAGACCAGCTTGATGCTCGCATCTTCCACGGAAACGCGAGCCGCGCAGTACGGGACCTCAGCAACTATCGGCGCGACCTTATCAGCCTTCGCCGCATTATCCGCCCCGACATGCTAGTTATCAGCCTGCTTGAGAACGGTCGCGCCTCGCAGCTCTCCGAGGAGATGCAGCCATACTGGAGCGACATCTCGGACCATTTCACCAGGGTATGGGACATGCTCACGGAGTTCAAGGAAGAGCTGGAAGGGTTGGACGACACCTTCAACACTCTGTACAGCTACCGCACGACCGAGACGCTGCGCGCACTCACGCTGATCAGTGTAATCCTGCTTCCGCTTACCCTCATCTCCGGCATTTACGGAATGAACGTGAGGCTCCCCACCATAGGGAATCCCGAGGACAGCCTCGCAACCTTCCTCTCCATCATAGGCGGAATGGTGCTTGTCAGCGTGACGCTACTCGCGTTCTTCCGCCGAAAAGGTTGGTGGTAGGGCCAGGCCCGCTATCGAGGACCCGGTAGAGACTCGGAGGCGGGAGCATGGCGCGGACCGCGCGCGGTCGGTATACGTGACAAGGTACTCCTTGTGCACCAGTACACATGCTGCGCTCCCTGCGTGCGCTATGCCCACGCGGTACGCACCCAGCTTGCGAGGCGTCCACGGAAGAATATCAGGACCATGCCGCCGAAGAGCAGGAGCTTTCTCCCGAGTGGCATGTAATCCCAGAAGTATTCCTTCTCGATGCGGTAAGTCTCGCGCCAGTCCCATCGCTGCGGTAGCTGCAGCCGGCGACCGGAGCCATCCTCCACCATCAGGCGAATCGCGGCATTCTCCCAGGTGTTCGTCTTCTTCTCTGCGTACCATACCCATATATGGTCGAACGACGCCTCCAGCCGATACGGAATATTCTTCGCCTCCAGGATGCTCGCGAACACCAACATTCGAGCCTGGCAGTCGCCCCGGCCCTGCGCCACCACTTCCGCGGTCGTGGGGAAGTACCACGGGACCCCGTGCGTCTGCCACGGTACGGCGTACGACACGTACCTGCCGAGTACCTGCCGCTCGATGTGTTCCGGGTCATCTGGCAGCTCGTCGGCCCAAGCTTTTACAGCAGCCGGGTCTATCCGAGGGTTGAGACCCTGGGGGATGGACCGAACAAGGAGCGAGGGGTCGGGGTAGAGCGCGAGGAGAGCCCAGAGGGCGTATAACGCGAGTGGAGCGACGCGGCGGGTGAGACGAAGCAAGTATGGCCTCCTGAGTCGTTGGCATCTGCCCACTAACGGCCGTGGGCAGCTCTGCGAGAGAGTGGAGGATTGTACACCAAGTACTGAAAACGTGCAGCGCGAGAGGGGCCTCCGGGGAGCTGCATAGCTGCGGTCACCCCTGCTGAAGCAGGGAGGGTATCTCTGCCCTCGCCCCTTGCCGACCAATCAACCCCCGAGGCAGAGTGA
>JADDPP010000469.1 GCA_016781845.1 Rubrobacter sp. | reverse complement strand
AAGGAGCGCTCGGTGCTCATCACTCCTCACTACTACTCACCTCCAAGTCAAACACTAGCACCTCTTCGGCCACGGCGCCCACTAGTGGACCTACCTTCTGGTGCTCAGGGTGGGGTAGGTACGCATCGCGCGCGGCCGTGTTCTCGAACGTCATCACGAAGCCGTGGTTGTATCCCCGGCCTAGATTCTCCGGGCTGACGTTCGGCCCCCAACTGTAGGTGAGGAGACCGGGTATCACGTCCTGCAGGCTGGCAAGCGCCTCGTCCAGATGCCGCATCGCCTGCGGCTCCGCGTCGGGCCTGATTTTCAGGAGCACTACGTGAAGTACCAAGACATCCCTTTCTCACGATGAGCGGGCTACGGGGGCTGGCAACAGGTTCCCGGGCCAGTTGAGGTTCTGGCAAGCAACCGATGGTACCTGTAAGGACATGGCGCGCTATGTCCTTGCAGGCGCTGCCTCTCCCGACAGCTCACTCTCTGCCCGAACCGCCCCACAAGTGGGACAGACCCAGTCAGCAGGGTGACGGAGAGTCGGAGGACGCGGTGAAGCGGTGGGTGAGGGACATCACCACATGCAAGGGAGTGACTAGCTGGGGGGCGTGCTCGACGCGAGCTCCGGGTGTTCGGCAAGGTAGGCATGCTCTTTGAGCATGCAGCGATCCATGACCACGAGCAGCCCGGCGCGCCGCGCGCGCTCCGCCGCCAGGTCGTCCACCACACCCTCCTGCATCCACACAGCCTTGGCGCCCTTCCGGATGGCGGCCTCGACGATCTCGGCCACCTCGCTGGACCTCCGGAAAATGTTCACCACATCGATCTTGAAAGGGATACTCTCGACATCCGGGTACACACGCTCGTTGAGCACAAGCTCGCAATACGGATTGACGGGCACGACCCGGTAACCATGTCGCTGCATATACAGAGCGACGGTGTGGCTCGGCCGGAATGGGTCGGGGGAGAGCCCGACTACCGCGATGGTCTTGAGGTTCAGTATCCTGCTGATGTCTTCTGGGCGGGCATAGTTGGAACCGGAAGTCTCAGGCATTGACATGTACTGTGAACCTCCTGATAAACCTGGGGCCGGGCAGAAGCCCGGCCCCTACTTACGTCTGGCGATCGGACTATATGGCCGAATCGATCTCGGCCGCGAGTCGCTCCTTCGCCTTGTACCCGATGATGCGCTCGACTTCCTGCCCGTTCTTGAAGATGATCAAGGTAGGGATGCTCTGAATGCCGAGGCTGTTCTGGGTCTCGTTCTCATCTATGTTCATCTTCGCGAACAGGACGCGGCCCGCGTACTGCCCGGCGAGCTCCTCAAAGGCGGGCGCCATCATCCGGCAGGGACCACACCAGGGAGCCCAGAAGTCTACAATCGCGGGAGTGTCTGCCTGAAGAACCGTCTCCTCAAAGTTCGCGTCGGAGACGTCTATCGGATGAACTCGTGTAGCCAAAATAAATCCTCCTGGAGAATACTGTGTTTGGAGCGCATAAGCACTGCCACCAGTTATAACACCCTCATGGGCAGAATACATTCCGCGCATCCATCCGGTGGCACTGGGAGTGCTTGCCTGAAACGTACGGACCAGATCAAATGAGACACGAGGCGTCACTATATATGCGAACACCAGTAGAGGACACGGACCACAATACGGACGTGCGCGAAGCGACGGAGGTCGTCGAGATCGCGCTGAAGCGCATCCGCTCGGAAGAGGACGCGGAGAGAGTTCTCGATGAGATAGAGCGCCGCACAGCAGGGCGTACGGAAGCGGACGTTGAGACAACACCGGCCGGCACGCCAGCCAGCCTGAAGCGGCAGGTACGCAAGGCCGACAAGGCGGACAAGCCCGTGGTAGCGCTGGAGGCCGCGGTCGAGCAAACATCCGGTGAGCAGACCGCCGAGTCCGAGGCATTGAGCGCGGCGGTACAGGAGGCGATGTCGCGGCCCGACGATGGGCTGCTGGAAGCGCACACCTACCTCCGGCGCGCCGTGCTCAGGCGCATGACTCCGTTGCAGGCGGTGGACACGGCCCTGTACGTCTCCGTAAATCGGCTGCAGCATAGCCCACTTGTCACACGGCTGATGCGCGGGGCAAGCACTATAGCGTGGCACGGGGCCGGGTGGGCAGCCGGCGCCCTCGCCCTGGCCGTGGTCGAGCCCAGCCGGGGCCGCAGCGCGGCTCGGGAGATGCTCCCCGCGCTGCTCGTGACGAACACGCTCGTAGAGCGCGTAATCAAGAAGTACTTCCGCAGGCGGAGGCCGTTCATTACGATAGTGCAGGCAATGGTCGTCGGCAGGAAGCCGGGTAGCTGGTCCTTCCCCAGCGGTCACTCTGCCACATCGTTCGCGTGCGCCAGCGCGCTCAGTGCCAGATACCCCTGGCGCAGGCCCATCCTCTACTCGCTTGCCTCGCTTGTCGCCTTCTCACGCGTGTACCTGGGGCACCACTATCCTATGGACGTGGTCTCAGGCGCGACTATTGGTGAAGGTCTGAGTCGCATGGTTGTCTGGGTGTTGCACAGGATGCGGCGGTAAGTGGGGGGGTCGCATGGCGAGGCGCCGCCGGGCGATGCGGCAGGGCGCGTCAAGAGCGAAGAGCCAGAGCAGCGCGAGCGCTCTCGTGACGACTCGCGTCTGCGCGAGCATCTGGCGAACGAGCGAACGCTCCTGTCATGGATACGTCTGGGGCTCGCCTCGGCCGGATTCGGGTTCGTCGTAGCGCGCTTCGGGCTGTTCCTGCGCGCCACGAGCGGGCAGAACTCCGCGCCCTCGCTCGGTCCGTACGCCGAAGCCGTGGGCATCGGGCTGGTTCTCCTCGGACCGGTGCTCGTGGTAACCGGCTCGCTCAGGTACTTTCGTACAGAGCGTGAGATCGAGGAGCGCGTGTATCGGCGGCGCTACGGCTCGCTCTACCTGGTCATAGCCGCGAATGTCGTGCTGGGCATCGCGCTCGCAGGCTATCTGCTGCTGACAGGCAGATAGGAGCGCCGCGCCGCAGGCAGTGCCTGGTAACCCTTCGTGCCCGTGCGCCAGTGTAGACAAGCCACGCCAGCATAGTAGGCCCTTACGCGACAGGGAGGCGGAGCACGTGAGACGGTACGAACACAGACCTTCATTGATCGGCGGGAGGGTCCTCCTGTGGATGGGGCTGGGGGGTCTTCGACGGCACAGTCGTGCTCTGGCATGCTGCCCGCCGAACCCACGTGCCGCTGTCGAGTGATCCCTGCAGCGACGGGCCTGGTCGTGGGGCCGATGCGTGGCGAAGCAGGGTCTTTCCGAAGTTGCTGTTGAGCCCTGCGGCAATTCACGATCTCTTCACGATGCGGTGCTAAGGTAGCCTTGATGGATGGTCAGAATGCCAGGCTATCCGAAAGAGCGGCATCGTACACGCAGGGGGGTCGGGATGATACCCAGCAAGGGACAGCAGTATGAGAGGTATCATGCCCTCGAGGCGATGCCTTATGATAGAGCGTGGGCATCGGCTGAGCCGGGGAAGGCTCCGACCACACCTGGACATCGGAACCAGGGGCCGCGAATCCTGCCGGCCTACAGCGCGGTAGGGATAGGTATGAAGAAGATACTGATCGTCGACGACGAGGAGGAGATTGTCGCCCTCCTGGCTATGTTGCTCGACGGAGATGCCAGTGTGCTCTCAGCATACGACGGCGAGCAGGCTCTGGAGATGGTGCGCGAGCACCAGCCCGAGCTGGTTCTCACCGACGTGATGATGCCACGGCTCGACGGGCGGGCACTTTGCCGCCTCATCAGGTCTGACCCCGCGACGGCCCGCACGAGGGTCATCCTGATGAGCGCGGGGCGATGGCTGGACGCGGGCGAATGCGGGGCGGACGGGCTTATACACAAGCCGTTCGACATCCCTCTACTCTTGCAGACCGTCAGCCGTTACCTGAAGGACGCGGCCTGACAGCCAACCGGGATCACTCGCCACAGAATCTAGAGAACTCTCGCTGGTTCCGGTCGTACCCTCGGGGAACTGTCCCTCCGCCTGTACGCTCTCTACCCTTTTACGTGCTCTGCGTTCTCCGTGGCGAATATTCCGGGCTAACTCGCAGAAGGACTCGAAGGACAGCGGCCGGGGCGCCCCTATCCGTCCTGCTCCGAGGGCTCCCCCTCAGCCTGCCACGCGCCGAGGCCGCCTTCCAGGTCGAGCACGTCCTTGAAGCCGGCCCTTTGCAACACGCTCGCGGCGATGACGGAGCGCAGCCCGCCCTGGCAGTGGAGCACCAGCGGACGTCCGTCCGGCAGCTCCGCGAGCCGCCGCTGAAGCTGGTCGAGGGGAATGTTCCGGCTGCCTGCGATTCTGCCTGCGGCATGCTCCCCCGCTCCACGCACGTCTACCACCTCAACCTCGCCGCGCTCCAGCATCCTGCGCAGCTGGGGCGGCTTCACCCGGCGGGTGATCTCTACCTCCCTGCCGGACGACCGCCACGCCTTCAACACTTCTGGCGTCCAGTAGCCGGTAATGTCGTGGTGCCCGATCAGCCGAAGCTGGCGCATGATCTCCTCGGCCCCCTCCGCGTGCGCGATCAGGCCCAGAGGGCGGTCGTACGGGAGCAGCGCGCCGGCCCACCTCAGGAGGGAGGAACCCGCGGGAATGTTGAGTGTGCCGGGCAGGTGCCCCCAGCATACGCATCCGCGGAGCGCGTGTCCACCACGACAACGGCGCCCCCTTCAAGCTTCGCTGCGAGCATTTCAGTCGGCAGCTCGCCCGGCGTAGAGAGCGAGGCGAGCGGTACGGGCCCCTCCCGGTTGACATGCTTCATGCGCGCGAAGTACGCTGGCGGCTCCACCTGCCCGTCGAGAACCGCGCGGACGAACCCAGCCTCGTCCCCGGCCTGGAACGCCCAGTTGAACCGCTTCTCGTAGCCGACGGTGCTCTGAGGCACGGAACCGAGAGTTCGTCCGCAGGGGCTGCCCGCGCCGTGTCCGGGCCATACCTGCAGGTAATCGGGAAGCTCGCGGAAACGCTGGAGCGAGGCGAACAACTGCCGCGCGCCCTCTTCCTTCGCGCCCGCTACGCCCACCGCGGTCTCCAGCAGGTCGGGGCGGCCGACATCGCCGACGAACACGAAGTCGCCCGTGAAGACGCCCATCGGCTCTGACGCTGCGACGGAATCTGTCAGCACAAAAGAGAGGTGCTCCGGTGTGTGGCCGGGAGTGTGCATGGCGCGAACGGCTACCCGCCCTACCTCGAAGCAATCGCCATCACGCAGCAGCGCCGCACCCACGGCCGAGGCGTATCTGTACTGCCACTTCTCGGGGCCTGCGCGAGACAGCAGCAGCCGGGCGCCCGCTCGGGCTGCCAGCTCGCGAGCACCGGAGACGAAGTCGGCGTGGATGTGCGTCTCCGTAACTGCGACGACGCGAAGCCCCTGTGAGGCCGCGAGCTCCGTATATGCGTCCACGTCCCGGTTGGGATCAATGACGAGCGCCTCACCAGTCGTCTCACATCCCACCAGGTAGCTCGCCTGGGATAGCTGCTCGTTGTACAGGCGTCGAAGTATCATGCTGCTCCTGGGGTGTGGCGCGTCGAAAGTCCCTGTATCGCCCCGTCACCGGGCGCCACCTTCATCTGAGTGGAATATACTCCCGCTGGCACTGAATATGCAACCCGGTGCGGCGTGATGGGCTGGTAGGCCGTCAGCAGCCGTGAGGTGAATGTTGCCTCTCCGCTTGCGGCCGCCGCCGCAGGTATATACGTTCAGGAGGGCGAACCACCATGGCCGTGACCAACACACCCGTCAAATTCGGCGTCTTCGTACCGCAAGGCTGGAGACTGGACCTCACCGAGATCAAGGATCCGATCGAGCAGTACGAGACGATGACGAACGTGGGCAAGCAAGCCGAGCAGCTGGGCTACGACTCCATCTGGGTATTCGACCACTTCCACACCGTCCCCACCCCAGAGCTCGAGACGACGTTCGAGTGCTGGAGCATCACAGCCGGACTCGTGCGCGACACACAGAAGATCAATGTCGGCCAGATGGTTGGCTGCAACGGCTACCGCAACCCGGCGTTGTACGCGAAGATCGCCTCGACGGTGGACGTGATGGCGCACGGCAGGCTGTATGCGGGACTGGGCGCAGGGTGGTACGAGCACGAGTGGCGCGCGTACGGCTACGGCTTCCCGGAGACCCGCGACCGTATGGGCGCGTTCCGCGAGGCGTGCGAGATCATCCACAGGATGTGGACGGAGGACTATCCCAAGTTCCAGGGCAAGTACTACACGATTGACGGCCCAATCAACGTGCCCAAGGGCGTGCGCAAGCCCCATCCTTCCTTCTGGATCGGAGGCGGCGGAGAGAAGGTGACGCTGAAGCTCGTCGCGAAATGGGCCGACGCCTGCAACGTGAGCTCCGACCCTGAGCAGTTGAGCCACAAGCTGGAGGTGCTCAAGGGCCACTGTGACGACGTAGGTCGCAACTACGACGAGATCATCAAGTCCACGAGCCTGACGATACACCTCATCGAGAACGAGGCGCAGGCCGAGGCGGAGACGGCGCAGGCGCGCGGCGAGCAGAGCTACGAGGCGTACGCGAAGAACACGATAGTCGGCACGCCCGAGAGGGTGATCGAGCGCATCGTGCCGCTTATTGACAGAGGCGCGAACTACTTCATACTCTCGTTCCCGCGCATCGCGTACGACCAGAGCATGATGCAGCGCTTCGCGCAGGAGGTCATGCCGCAGTTCGAGACCAGCGCCGCACTCGCTGGTCAGGCCAGCTAACCGGAGAGTCTTACGGTAGCGGCCAGGCTCATAACACGAGAGCCGTCTCTGCTGTGAGAGACGGCTCTTTTCGCAACGGCAGGGGCAGAGGGACTCGAACCCCCGACACCTGGTTTTGGAGACCAGTGCTCTACCAGCTGAGCTATACCCCTATCACGCGCATTATACGAACGCGCTCCTCGGTGTGTCAAACGCGCCTCGTGGCCCGTTGATTGCAGCGTGCCCGCTCATCAGTCCATTTCAGGGGCGGCTTGTGGGCCGTCCGAGTTGCACCACCCAGCACGCCGAAAGGAACACCACCGTGCCCAACAACCCGATTTCGTGCCACCTCATCACATGGGGCCAGGACCTCGACACCGGCATGCGCGAAGCGTCCGAACTAGGCTACCGCGCGTGCGAGACGTTCACCAACCACGCGCTCGCGTACGAGGGACGCGTGGACGACTACAAGCAGATGCTCGCCTCGCACAACCTCAGACTCTCCGCGCTGTACGCGGGGGGACGCTTCAGCGACCCGGACAAGGCGCAGGACGTGATCGAGTTCAACACGCGCGTGGCGAAGCTCCTGAATGCCGCGGGCGTGGACCGGATAGTGTTCGGACCCGGCGGCCCGCGTGACGGCCAGTCCACCCCTGAGCAGCTGCGGCAGATGGCCTCGACCATCAACGAGGCGGCGAAGCGCACCGCGGATCTGGGTGTGCTTGCGTGCGTCCACCCCCACCTCGGCACCGAGATCCAGGACCGCGAGGAGATTGACGCGATCATGGAGCAAACCGACCCGGAGGTGGTCTTCTTCTGCCCTGACACGGCTCATCTGGCGGGCGCGGGCATGGACCCCGCCGACGTGATCCGCACGTACGGGTCACGGATGCAGTACATGCACCTAAAGGACCTGACGCCCCAGAACCCGACCGACCGCTCCGCCTTCACCGCCTTCTCCGGCACGGAGGCCCTGCCGATATTCTGCGAGCTCGGCCTGGGCACGGTGGACTTCGAGTCCGTGATGCAGGCGCTTCAGGAGGTGGGTTACAACGGCTGGATGACCGTAGAGATAGACGTATCCACGAGCACTCCGTACCAGAGCCTCAAGCAGTGCCGCGACTTCGTACAGAACGAGCTCGGCCTCTCCCTGGAGCTGGCGTCCTGATGGCGGGTGCCGCAGCACCCCATGACTTGAAAGAGGGAGTGTAGCTGCGATGCGCCTCCTGCTGGCGGGCCTCGGCGGCTGGGGCAAAGCCTGGACCCGGATGATGAGCGGAGTGCAAGGTGTCGAGCTCGTCGCCATAGCCGACCCCTCCGCCGAGGCACGGGAGTGGGCCTCCTCCGAGCTCGGCCTGCCTCCGGCGGCGTGTCACGAGACGGTCCACTCCGCGCTTGAGCACACGGAGTGCGAGGCAGTCATCGTCGCCACGCCCATGTGGACGCACTACGAAGCGGTGATAGCATCGCTCGATGCGGGAAAGCACGTGCTCTGCGAGAAGCCGCTCGCCACCTCCCTCTCCGACGCCGTCTCGATGGCAGGCGCTTCCACGCGGGCAGACCGCGTGCTGATGGTGGGCCAGAGCTACCGTTTCCGCCGCCCCGCGCGGGCCGCGCAACGCGTGGTAGCTAGCGGTGCGCTCGGAGAGCTGCAGAGCGTCAGGATCTCCACGCGACGTGACACCGGGAAGTTCTGGCAGCCGGACGACTTCCGCTACACCATCCCACACTT
>JADDPP010000411.1 GCA_016781845.1 Rubrobacter sp. | reverse complement strand
TAAGGTCTTATAAGTCACATCGGTGGACATTGAGTGGTCAAGCGGTGGATTATGTGGTGACTTCCTCACCCGCGCCTTCATGTCTTTGCTCTGCAACCCCCCGCAGTTGCCACGGTGCGGGCATGGTTACGAGTTCCCAGCGCGGCAGGGTCAGCGTGCGCAGCCACGTCTCCAGCCCCACAAGCTGCGCCACGTAGAAGTTGTCCTGGCGCTGAGTAGGGGTATGTATCCTCCGCAGGCGATCCCAGAACCGGTCTCGATCCACGTAGCCTCGCCGTGCGATCTGCGAATAGGTGGAGGGCCCGAACGTCTCCTCGTACACGGCCCAGTGACGCCGCACCTCGGCCTCGAACATACCACTGAAGTTCGTCCTCGAAGTGCGCGTCCGGATGGATTCCGGCAGCATATCGCGCAGACCGCGCCGCACCAGCCGCTTCGCACCGGCATAAAAGTCATCCGTTTCCGGATGTGGCTCAAACAGCTCTTCAGGAGGGACCGACAACAGGAACTCATGCAGCCGCCGGTCTGCGAAGGGTCGGACCAGCTGCACCGGCCAGGGAGCGGGGTGCCTCGCCACCTCCGGTGGGTAGAGCGACTGGTAGATCCCTTCATGGGCAGGGCTGGTGAACCGCCGTCGTTCGATAGCGCTCAGACGGAGTCGCAGCTCACGCTCCTCCATCTCTTCCTGGAGCGACTTTGGCATCCAGTACGGCAGCAGCCGTCCCCTGCGCCGGTCGAAGCTGCGGCGGGCATCCGCGGCGAGGAGACGCTTCTGAAGCCCAAGCGGTAGCAGCGGGCCGAGGCAATATACGGCAACGATCCTACGCAGCGACTCCGGGGACACCCCCTCGTATGCCCCCAGCTGCCGCGCCAGGGCCAGGAAGCGTCCCCGTCTGAGCAGCGAGTCGAACACCAGTCTGGATCCGCCGACGCAGTTGTCCGCGAGGTCCCCTCGAAGCAGTACCCGGATGCCGGCCCGAGTAGCCGTGTCGCCGATGGCGTCGCGCACCTCGCTCACGCCCACGTTCGGCGCCTCCTGAAACCCGCGCGGGTCGGGCTGTAGCCGGCCGGCCAGGTCGCCACACGTGACGTAGTGCGCCTCGAAGCCGTACTTCGCTCGCACCTCCCGGATAAAGTGGGTCTCATCGCAGTCGTAACCTTCGTAGGTCACGCTGATGCTCGCGAAGCCCCGGTCCGGCGCTGCTCCCGCGCGATACAGCTCCTGAGCGACGCAGACGATGGAGGAGGAGTCCAGTCCACCGCTCAGCAGCGCCTCGATCGGGCGCGAGCTTCGGAGCCGGGCCCGCACCACCTCCAACAGCAGAGCCCTGTAATGCTCGGCGTACTCGTCGCTCGAACGATACCGCAGCTCCGCCGGAGGATCCATCTCCCAGTACCTCCGGGTCTTCACACCGCTACTACCAACCGTCATAACGTGGCCCGCGGGCAGAGAATAGATACCCTCATAGAATGTGAGGGGGTGATCTCGCTCGTTCCGCAATCCGTTCAGAGGCGTCAGGAAATCGCGAATGCGCTCCTCGCTCGGCGCGATTGGGACCGCAGGGTCCTGCAGGAGTTGCTGTATCTCGGAGGCGGCCGCGAAGGTGAAGTGGTCGCAGCGATAGAACAGCGCCCGCTGGCCCATGGCGTCACGGGCGCAAACCAGGCTCTGGCAACGTGGGTCCCAGATGGCGAACGCGAAGTCGCCGAGCAGGCGGCGAAGCGCATCCACCCCCCATTCCTCGTACGCTCGCAGAATGATATCGGCATCGCTCAGGCGCTCCCCCAGCGAGCGTCCGAGCCGTGCCATCAGTTCCTCGCGATTGTCAAGCCTGACGTCGGCCACGATGGCGCATCCCGTTCTCGGGCTTACGAGCGGTTGCTCCTCCGATTCCTCCTCCAAAGTTAGCGCCATCCTGGCGTGCCCCAGGCCGAGGCTGCCCCACGTACGCACGAACATACCGTCGGGCCCCCTGTACGGGGCCGCAGCAAGCATGGACGATATGTCGCATCGGTCCACCGGTCTCCCATCGCGATGTAGCAGTATCGCTAGTCCGCTCATGCCATCCCTTCAAGCTCGGTGAGGATCCGCTCGCGCACGGACTCCTGGTACTCGAAGCCGTGCGGGTACTCGAGCACGCACACCGCTGCCTGGCCCACCAGGCGGGCGTATAGCGGCAGCAGACCCGCCATTCGGCTGGGTGCTATGGTGGCGCGATGCGACGTCTGGGCCAGCAGCGCAGTGACGGCCTGGCGACCGTGAAGAGGTCTGATGACTGTGTCCGTGCGCCCGGCGGCCTCCGGGTCGTACCTCCTGAGCAGGTATACGGCGCGCAGGAATGCCGGCGAGGAGGCGAACCGGTAGCGTCTGTCGAGGGTCAGCAGCCTCTTGTCGTGGAGAGTGGCGAGGTGTGGTAGCTCCTCCGTCAGATTGAGAGCGCAGCGAGCCGTCTCCGGCCATAACTTCATAGCTGGCACACCCGGCCCCCCATACACCCCATCCTCTCGCAACCTGAGAGGCAGGGCATCGTCCGTCAAGAGCTCCGCGCCGTGGCGGAGGAAGGCTGCCGCCATGGTTGATTTCCCGTCGCCTGAGGTCCCTACAAAGGTCAGGGCTCCCAACCGTCCGAGCAGCACGCTGCTTGCGTGAAGGGAAGGACATCCCAGCCCGTGCAGAGCGATCACGAGCACCTGGCTCACGAGGATCTGCCTCAGCAGATTCTCATCGGTGTCGTGCTCGATATACACCGTCACGCGGCGCGCATCGGGCGTCAAATGGCATGTACCGACGGAGCGGTTCCAGATCCACGTGCCACCAGCGCCGCGGTACACGCGGGTGACCATCTCATCATCACCTTCAGGTGACCGGACGAAAGCTATCAGTGGCCCGCCCGGAACCAGTTGGCCAGCGTCGAGAGGGGCGCGGCACACTATGATGTCGGGCGGCGCGTGCTGCTCGCACTCTGAGGGCAGGAAGGGCAACAGGATGTCGCTCTGGACGCGTATCCCATACATGGCGTAGGTCGGCTGAGAGATCGGGGACCGAGCAGCACCCTGGCGGCACGCATCCGCCACGTTCCGTCTCTCTCCCACTAGCTCACCCATTCCCTCTACCTATCTACGGGCTGACACGCCCACCGCAGGCCGCTATCGGACGCATCCCCTTCGATAGCAGCCCTGCCCAGGGGCGCGAAGCCAATCACCGCCGCCTCGGTGACGACGTGTTGCCCGAGCTCCACCCACGCATGCGCCTTGAGCTCGCCCCCCTGCTTCCGCACTCCGATCCGTAGTTCGCTCGGCAGCCCCTCCTCGCGCAGCCACTCGTGGAGCGCGAGGGAGCGGTGCAGGCAGCGGGCACGTACGAAGTGGAGTCGGGCAGCGGTCTCGATCCGGCGCGCGTAGCGGCGCGCGCGGCGTACATCCCGAGCGTGTACGGTTGTCCCCTCGCTCACTATCCGCCGTTCCACCCGCTGCATCACCCCCTGGAACCCGTAAGCTCGCAGGCGCAGATCAACGTGGCCGACCCGGATATATGCCCGGACGAACAGACCCAGATCAGCACACCTGCCCGCGATATGACGTCCGGCGTCCCGCAGCTTCGCCACCTATCCGCGCTCCGGATGCAACAGCCCCCGTGCGGACAGGAGGTTCAGGAAGGCGGATACATCCGTGCGCAACCGCACGGGTTCTACGTCGTACTCCGCCAGCAGGCGACGAACGATCTCACTTTCATCAGCGCCTTTGACCAACAGCCTCCAGATCGCGGTTCCGACCGCATCCAGTCCAAAGTATATGCCTATCTCGATATTCAACAGCACCATTTCGTCGTCCAACTCGCTGCAGACGACCGACTCGTTGATACGAAGTTGCCGCGCGAGGTCCAGCATGTCATGGTCTCCCTCTAAATGGGGCGACTCTAGGCCTGCCTGCCGTTCGCTAGAGTCCCTACGTCTCTCCCTCCTGTGATCCCTACTGTACAGGTGAGGTATGGGCAAAGCATCCGGGAGTTGTTGCAGAGGCGTTGAGGTTCTGTCATGTTGTAGTCTTATGGTTGTCACAGAGAATCAGGCGCCCATGTTCCAGCCGCTGTACACCCCACCGCTTCCTTGTGCTGAACACGCCGGACCCCTCCCGTCTCTGTATGCTTCGCGATAAGTAATGCTGCCTAAAACGAAAGGGCTGCGGATCGAATGTTCGATCTCCGCGACCCCGCTCGCCGCCGCCCAGTGGCGCCGGACTTTCTCAGGCGCCCACGGCCATCGCTGCCTCCGGCTTCCGCACTGACACGACGGGCCGCTCCGTGGACTGGAAGTGAGCCCGCCTGACCCACCGCGCCTCCTGCGCGAGTCCGGCCCTGAGGTCCACCCGAGGCTCATACCCTATCAGGGAAGCAGCCAGGCTTGTGTCAGCAGAGGTGTGCCGGACATCGCCACGCTGCGAGGAGGCGTAGTCCACCCTTATATCCATGTCGAGCAGCTCTTCGAGAATCCCAATCACCTCGTTGACGGTGACCTGGCTGCCTCCGCCGATGTTCAGCGCCACGCCTGTCGCGTCGCTTATCCCCGCAGCTACGTTCGCTGCAACGGCGTCGCTGACGAAGGTGAAGTCCCGGCTCTGCTCGCCGTCACCGTATATCTGGATCGGCTTGCCTTCGAGCGCCCAGCGGATGAACTTGTGAAACGCCATGTCCGGACGCTGGCGTGGACCGTACACAGTGAAGTACCGGAGGGCCACCGTGGGCACGCCGTAGTTGCGATGGTACAGGTAGACGAGTTGCTCGCCGCCAAGCTTCGTCACGCCGTACGGCGACACCGGGCACGGCAGGACACTTTCGCTGGTGGGGTACGACTCCGCATCCCCGTACACAGAGGAGGAAGATGCGTACACGAACTTCTTGAGGGACTGCCCCTTCACCGCCTCCAGCAGCCTCTGAGTAGCGACTACGTTGTTCCGAACATACGTCTCGAAGTAAGCGCCCCAGCTCGCCCGCACACCTGCCTGCGCTGCCTGGTGGTAGATGAGGTCTGTGCCCTCGACGAGCGACTCCAGGTCCATCGTGCAGAGATCTGCCTCTACAAGGGAGAATCGTGGCTCTTCGCGCAGGCGCACAAGGTTGGCCTCCTTCGCGGAGCGGGAGTAGTAGTCCGTGAAGCAGTCCACTCCCACCACCTCATGCCCCTGGGCAATGAACTCTTCGCTCAGGTGCGACCCGAGAAACCCGGCGCAGCCGGTAACTATCACGCGCAACGTACGAACCTCCCTCAACTCTCCTCGACCACGCCCACTTATGCCCCTCTGTCCAGGTACCAGGGCCGAGCTACGACCTGTACTCTGTCACGATGAGCGGAGCGAAGAGCCCGTGACCTGAGGGCACGGATTCCTCACCGGTGCCTGGAATGACAGATGCACCGCTACTCAACCAGCCTCTGCATGACTGGTATCGGGCAGCAGGCTGAGACCGCCTTTGTCCTGCTCGTATTGTGCGATCCAGCGATGCTTATTCTGTCGAAAGTGAGTTGAGGAAAAGTCGAGAACTCATTCTGCGGACGGGCGTGGCCCGTCCCGAAGAAAGTCGAGCAACGCGCGGTTGAACAGGGCAGGTCGCTCGTCCATAGGACAGTGGTACGCGCGCGGTATCACGCAGAGCCTCGCATCGGGAATCTTCTCGGCAAGCTCGCGCGCCTGCTGGGGATGCACCAGAGGGTCTCGCTCGCCGGTCAGCACAAGGGTTGGCTGCGAGATGCCCGAGACGCGGTCGCCGAGCGAGCCCTCGTAGAGAGCGGTGAGGAAGCTCAGCAGCGCCTGGACCTCCACGCGAGCCATATAGCTCTGCCGGCGGGCCAGCGGCCGGAGGAAACCGCCCTCGTGCTCCGGGGATACGCTCTCGCCGAGCCTGGCAAGCGGCCACGAGAGCAGTCGGTTGAGCCGCAGAACGTGCGAGCCGAAACGTGGGTGCACGCAGAGCCGCCCGGTCCGAGATATGTACCGGGCATCAATGGCAGCATCAATGAGCGCGAGCCGGGCGACGAGGCCCGGCCTGTCGAGTGCCAAGCGTGCTGCGACGTTGCCGCCGAAAGAGTGCCCCACGAGCGCGATGCGTTCCAGCCCCAGTGCCTCGCAACTCGCCGCTGTGAGGTCCGCAAGCGTCTCGAGTACTGGCTCGCCAGACTCCAGGGGCGCGCTCCCGCCGTGCCCCGGCCACTCGAACGCCACCACCCTGCGGGAGGGGCTGAGCACACGCATAACGCCCCACCACATCTCTTTGTACCCGCCCCACCCGTGCAGCAGCACGACAGGCTCGCCCCCACCCGCGCTCAGGTAACGCAGGCCGGTCTCCCTGACAACACCCGCCTGCGGCTGGAACTCCTCAGAAGAGCTTACGCGGACAGCCTGACCAACGCTCATACCGGCTCCCACTACACTCCCGTTGGAAACGTCTCGAGCTCATGCCCGGCAGGAGGCTCCAGGTGCAGCGGCTGGAGTGCGCGGGTCTCGTCTATGTACAGAAAGGCGTCGTAGCGCAATGGCAACACCGTCGGGACGTAGTTGCCATACCGCTCCCGGTTCGGGTCGTACACTACCCCGATCGCGCGGTGGCCTCGCGGGTCGAGGAACGGACCCAGATCGCCGCCTGCGTCCGCGAATACGAGCAACTTATCCTCCTCGCCCGCAGTGTGGAGGGCGTCCTCGTGGGTGCCCTCACGGGCCGCCGGTACAGGCATGCGCTCCATCTGCCCGCCCCATCTGTTTGCGGCGATCACGCTGCCCCGGTGCGAACCGAAGCCGACGATCACCGTGTCCTCGACCCCATGCCGCTCTCGCACCAGCTGACCTACATTCACCATCCCGGAGGAGGCCATATCCGTCGCGCGCGCATCACCTATGTGCGTGTTGTGCTCCCAGACGACCCCTTTGGCATCCGGCCCGTGGTGCTGCATAAGGCGGTCGAGCGTGTCCGTCATGTGGTGATCGCGCACGTTCCAGGACGCGGAGTCGCCCCTGATCATGGTCCTGTAGTACAGCTCCGCATTTCTGGCTATGAGCGCGTTCTGCTCGGCGTTGAAGAACGCCTCGGGGTCATCCTCGCGGTACGCGGATGCCTTGTTGCATAGCTCGCGGAGCAGCGACACCGCCTCATCCTCGCAAGACTGTGGCACCAGCGCTGTGGACCACGCATACTGCTGCTCGTCCCCTATGTACGGCTCGAAGCACCGGTACGCGCGCTGCGCCGCCTGAGCCGCCTCGGGGTCAACCTGTTCGAGGTACTTCGTGACGGCGTCCAGCGAGTCCCACAGGCTGTACACGTCGAGGCCGTAGAAACCGACCTTCTCCTCCTCCGGCCTGCCATCGTTGTACTGCCTGAGCCACTCTGCGAGCTCGACGACCTCCCGGTTGGCCCACATCCAGGTCGGCCAGCGCTCGTACGCATTCAGCACCTCATACGCGCTGCTGCCCGAGTCCGGCCACCCCTTCACGTATCGGTTCACCCGGTAGCAGTCCGGCCAGTCCCCCTCCACTCCGATGAACCTGAAGCCCTTCTCCACTATCAGCCGCTTACTGATCTCGGCGCGCCACGTATAGTATTCGTGCGTGCCATGGGACGCCTCCCCAAGGAGGACATAGTGGGCATCACCAATCCGCTCCATCAAACCATCAAGGTCACCGGATCCCTCCAGCGGGCGCGCCATCTGCCGTATGCGGTCTACGAGTGCGGACGTACTCCCGGGTCCAACGGTGGAGAGACGGTCCCTTATCCTCTGCATTGTCTAACCTCACTTACATCTATACGGTACCGGAAGCGCCTCCCGTGCCGAGGTGGCGCAGGAACCAATCGGACGCGAGCCGGGCCACCTCCTCAAGAGTCCCCGGCTCCTCGAATAGATGGGAGGCTCCCGGCACTATCTCCAACCTCGTTTCCACTCGCAGGCGGGCCATCGCCTCCCGGTTCATGCCAATGACCGGGAGGTCGTTGCCGCCTACAATGAGCAGCGTGGGCGCCTGTACGCGCGGCAGGGCAGGGCCCGCAAGGTCGGGCCGTCCGCCGCGCGAGACGACCGCCCTGACACAACCGGGCCGCTCCGCCGCCGCCACCAGCGCCGCCCCGCCGCCCGTGCTCGCGCCGAATATACCTGCGGCCAGATGCCGGGTCCACGGGTGCTGCGCCAGCCAGTCCAGAGCGTTGACGAGCCGCCCCGCGAGCAATTCGATATCGAACCGTAGGTGTCTCGTCCGGAGGTCCACCCGTTCCTCCTCGGCACTGAGGAGGTCTATGAGGAGGGTTCCCAAGCCAGCGTCCTGGAGTGCCCGCGCGACGTACTGGTTGCGCGGGCTGTGCCGGCTGCTCCCACTCCCGTGCGCGAACAGCACAACCCCACGCGCGCCTTCCGGCACGACAAGGTTTCCCTGTAGCCTCACCCCGCCTGCTGTAAGCTCTACGTTCTGCTCGTTCCGGTCCTGTGCCGGCGTGCCGTCCACAGCCGCGTCCTCCCGTCTACACGGATTTA
>JADDPP010000326.1 GCA_016781845.1 Rubrobacter sp. | reverse complement strand
CTCGATTGATACGTCACGTAGCGGCTCGAAGATCCGCTCCTTGTTCCCCATCAACGTGCTGCCCCTTCTCGCTCATGGGCAGCCATACTACCGGCACTCACCCGACTTCTTCAACACGCTCGGGTCTTATCCAATCTGTTAGCGGAATCCGGTGCTGCTACGGCAGGTAATGCCCCTTGAACCTACCAATCGCAAGCACGGCCGTGCTGACTACGAAGAGCACCACACCCATCACATAGGGCCAGGAGAACAGTATTTTGGTGTAGCGTCTGTAATTCGGCTTCCCACCAGGCTCCACCACCTTGGCCCATGCCACATATGAGAAGATGCTACTGACGAAGACGGCGAGCAGAGCTATCACGCCGATGAGCGCATCGAGCGCCTCATTCCCCTCCACCTCGAAGTTCTCTCCCTCTCAAACCTGCTGATACTATCACGAGCGACTCTTCAGGCACGAAATGAAGCCCATAGAGCGGCACCCGCGATAATCACCACCCTGATCCAGTCTCCGTCCTGTCGCAGAGGAGCAGTGTCCGGGTCTGCAGCGACTCTCTGCTAGTCACTCCTCGGGGAGACTCTCTCTCCTACTGCGCCGTGTATGCGCCGTCGACGGTGATCGGCTGGCCGGTGACGAACGAGGCCGCGTCCGAGCATAGCCAGACGACTACCTGAGCGATCTCCTCCGCCTTGCCGAGGCGCTTGACCGGGTGCATGTTCGCGATCTGGTCGTAGACCTCCCGGTTCGCGCCCGCCGCCACCCCCCGCTCCATCACCATCGGCGTCTCGATCCAGCCCGGGCAGACAGCGTTCACGCGGATGCCCTGCGTCGCGTTCTCCAGCGCCGCCACCTTCGTCAGGCCGACCACGCCGTGCTTCGAGGCGGTGTATGCCGGGGTGGTGGGAAAACCGACCAGGCCCAGGATCGAGGCGGTGTTCACGATCGCCCCGCCGCCCTGCTCCAGCATCCGCGGGATCTCATACTTCATTCCCAGCCACACCGCGGTGAGGTTGATCGCCAAGACCCGGTTCCAGACGTCCTCGGGATAGTCCACCGTGGTGGCCAACGCCCCCTCGGTACCGGCGTTGTTGTGGGCGAAATCCAGACGGCCATATGAATCAACGGCCTTGTTGACCATCGCCTCCACCTCGGCCGCCTTCGTGACATCCGTCCCCACGAAGGTCGCGTCGCCGCCCGAATCCTTGATCTGCCGCACTGTCTCCTCTCCGCCCTCGACCGTGATGTCGGCGGCGACCACCTTTGCTCCCTGCTGAGCGAACGCCAGGGCCGTCGCTCGCCCTATGCCCCCGCCGGCGCCCGTGACCAGCGCCACCTTGCCATCGAACTGTCCTGCCATCTTCAACATCCTCCTCCACGTCTTGTCCCCTCGGGCGAGAGCAAGGCGCTGACACCTACCTACCTCGTCCTCGGGCGAATGCGAGTATGGTATCAGCAGGATCTCGGCCCAAAGCCCCAGGACGTTAGCCCATCACCAAATCACGCAACAAGAATGAGTCCATGCTAACAACGAAATCCGGTGGTTCGGCAGCGGCTAGGGGAGCGCTTGGGACAGCACGACATCAGCGGCCGGTGACTGAGGCGCCACCGGCCGCTGTCCCTGTGCGAAGGCCATCTCTACCCGTAGTAGCTGCGGACCCAGCGGTGTTTTTTGAGCTTTCGCACCTGATCCTCGGGCAGGCCCTTTCCATCCCCGACCGCCGTGTTCCGCTCAACGTTCCGGACGCTCCGCATCCCCGGAATCACCGTCGAGACAGCCGGATGGCTCAGAATATACCGCAGTGCGATCTCCGGCAGGTCGTCCATCGAGATGCCAAGGTCGGCGGCTATCGCCTGGGCGCGCTCGTATACTTCCTGTTTGCGGTCGCCCCGAAAGTAATTCGCACGGAAGTCGCCTTCGTCGAACGTCGTCTCGGGCGTGATCTTTCCTGTCAGACCGCCCTCGTCGAGCGGCACGCGCACGATCACACCGACATCGTGTTGCTGACACGCTGGAAAGAGCTCGTCCTCCGGGCTTTGGTCGAAGATGTTGTAGATCACCTGGACCGTGTCCACCACCCCTGACTCAATCAGCTTCA
>JADDPP010000168.1 GCA_016781845.1 Rubrobacter sp. | reverse complement strand
AGGTTATGGCCAGATCATAGAGCCTCGGCCTGGAATAAGAAGGAGGACTAGTTGCCGGGCCGGACATAAGGTTCGTCTATGACATCCTGTGGAAGGCCGCACGCTCTGCGCTGTCGCCTCCACAAGACTAAAACGCCCGCGAGAGAAGGCGCTATTCCCCGTGAAATAGCGCCTTCTTCCCACCAGCGGAGCGCCGCGCCAGGAAGGGGCAGCCCAGCCGACCGCCACCCTTCCGTCCCGTTACCGGCCCACGGGTGTCCCGACTGCCCCGAGAGGTCGCAGGCCAGCCTCGATCTCCGAGCGGTGCGGCTCGAGGAAGGGCGGCAGAGACAGGCGCTCGCCCAGGTGTGCGACATCCTCGTCCGTCGCGAAGCCGGGCCCATCCGTCGCGATCTCGAAGAGTACGCCCCCCGGCTCCCGGAAGTATAGGGAGCGGAAGTAGTAGCGATCAATCACCGGCGTGACCTGCAGCCCAGCGGCGGCGATGCGCTCGCGCCACTCCTTGTGCTGCTCATCGTTCGCGGAGCGGAACGCGATGTGGTGTACACCGCCGATGCCGGTCCTCGCGTACGGCAGGTCGGCACGGGCATCCACTCGTACCTGCGCTCCCGGTCCGCCCGGTCCGACCTCGTACACGGCCAGCCCATCGAGGTCCTCCACGCGCCGGAAACCGAGCACCTGAGTTAGCACCCATTCGGTCGGTCCCAGCTCACGCACGGTAAGCGTGACGGAGTGCATGCCGCGGATCGCCATCTCGGGTGGCACCGGAGAGCCTGCCCACGGCGTGCTGTTGCTCGGCGCGCCGCCGTCGTCCACGAGCTCCAGCCGCTGCCCCTCCGGGTCGGTGAGCTGCAGGTACGCCGCGCCGCCTCGCTCCTGCACGTCCGTGCGCTCTACACCGAGCTCGGTGAGTCGGCGCGCCCACCAGTCAAGCGCATCGCGGCCCGGCACTCGCAGAGCCAGACGCGACACCTCGCCCGCGCCCGGTCTGTTGCGACCCGTCATCGGCCAATCGAAGAACGTCACCTCCGTTCCGGGGCTGCCCAGCGCGTCGCCGTAGAACAGGTGGTACGCGGAGACATCGTCCTGGTTCACGGTCTTCTTGACGAGGCGCAGCCCGAGCGTTTGAGTATAGAACTCAACGTTGCCGGGCGCGTCGCCCGTCACTGCCGTGAGGTGATGTAGTCCGCCTATCTGAATATCGTTCGCCATTGTTACTTCCCCTGATATGTGTGAATGTTTCGGAAATCCCGGCCGAGCAGCGAACGCGACACGCTCGCTCTCATCACTCCAATGCGCGGTCGAGCTTCGCCAGCAGCGCGTTGAGCTGGGTCTGCTCCTCTCGTGTGAGGCTGGACAGGCAGCCGGCAATGCGGTCCTCGTGGGCGGGCACTACCTCCTCGAAGAGCCGCCTGCCGTCGTCCGTGAGGTGGACCCGGTTAGCGCGGCCCTCCTGCCGCCGCACTAGCAGGCCGTCGCGCTGCATCTTGTCAAGCAGCTGGCAGACGTTGCCCTTCGTGACGAGGAGCCGGTCCGCGAGCTCCTGCTGGGTGAGTCCCTCGTGCGCCCCGACGCTGACGAGCACGTCGAACTGGCCCAGGCTGAGACCGCAGGCTCGAGCGTGCTCCGCTGCGAACCGCTGGACCTTGCCATGAACGCGAGCGAGGCGCATCCAGGCTAGCACAGCTGGCCTTCTGAGGCTTTGTCGGCTGCCGGGTTTGCGGTGTCGTGCGTCCGACATATCCGCTGAGATGCTCCCCACAATCGCTACGCAACCCCCGCCACGGCGGTCTCTAACGGGCGCACACGCACCCAGTCAACCAGAGCCTGCACCAGCTCCCGTACCTGCTCCCGCACATCCAGGTCCAGTAGGTTGCCGTCTGCATCGAACGCGCCACTGGCGCCGGACACCAGCACGCGCGGCTCGGAGAGCAGCGGGGAGCCGGTGTGGTCGAAAACTCCGCGCAGGTGTGCTTGCGCGTTCGCGGTGCGTGACCTGCCCGCCGAGGCGCCCATGAGCGCGACGGGTTTGTGGCGCAGCGCGCTGCTGGAGCGCGGGCGCGAGGCCCAGTCAAGGGCGTTCTTGAGCACACCAGGTATCGAGCCGTTGTACTCGGGCGTGGCGACGAGAAGCGCGTCCGCGCGGCGTATCGCCTCGTGCAGCTCCCTCACCGCCTCCGGGTACCCCTGGCTCTCGACATCGCCGTCGTACAGAGGTATCCGGCCCAGATGGAACAGCTCTATCTCCACACCTGGCGGAGCCACCTCTCGCGCCGCGCGCAGCAGGCCGCGGTTCTGAGACGCCTCGCGCAGGCTGCCGGGAATGGCGAGTATTCTGAACCCTCCCTTGGTTTCGTAAGCGCCCGCTGCCAGATGCGTCCTGTTGTTCATAACCTCTTGCCCTCTGTACTCCCGGCTCAGGCGATATCCGCCCGGTTCCTTATGTGCTGATAATCTCGACGGCAACAGTTTAGCACTAAACTTAGGGCTTGTAAAGCGCCAGCGTGGGGACTGGCGGCGCTTGCCGTGTAGCGTGTGCCCGGCGGGGCAGGATCGCTCCTGTTACCTGCTCTCAGCGGCGTGCCCGGTACTGCGTCCTACCACGGCGTGCAGCGGGTCTCCGCCGCCGCGCGGAGTGCGGTTCAGGCGCCCGATGTCCCTCCAGTTCCCCGCGTCCATCAGGTACCGCTCTACGAGGAGGCTGTGTCCCTCGTCATCCAGCGCCTGCCACACGGCTACGGCCTTTGTGGGGAAGCAGCGGTTCGAGAAAGTGATGACGAGGGGCGCGCCTGGGCTCAGCACGCGCCCCACCTCTCGAAGTACTTGCACTGGTTGTGTGAGGTACTGGATGGAGACGCAGATACCCGCGCCGTCGAACTCGCCATCATCGAAAGGCAGCTCCGGCTCCTGGTTCAGGTCCTGCACGTAGTACCGGTCGAGCCGCGGGTTGCGCGCGAGCTCCTGCTTGTTCATGCCGACGCCTGCCACCCGGCTGTACTTCACATCGGGCGGCAGGTGGCTCACCCAGGAGCTCATGAGGTCGAATATGGCCCCACCCGGCGGGAAGAACTCGCGGTAGAGCTGCGTCACCGCCGCTATCGCACGCTCGTCAATGTGGGTCACGAACCGTGGCTGAGAGTAGAACGCGCGGTCGGGCGTCTCGTCATGGCGCGCGAATGCTTCGGGTGGCAACTGGGACACGATCTTCTCCTGTTTCGTACTCCGTACAGTGTAACCCCGGCGGCGCTTTGCCGCACGGCCCTTTCGGGAGCGATAGGCGGGGCGCCTTCAAGGTCACTGTTGGTGGAAGTGGACACCTTACGCAGACGTTGCGTGCAGCGTCTCTACTGCTGTTTCATCCTCCCGGCGCTGACCCTGAGATAGCACTGTTTCGTCGGTGCGGGGTATTGACAGGGCTGGAAGCTCGTTATATGCTGAGGGCGGCGACAGAGAACAGGACTGATGTTGTCGCCCCGCCGCTTCAAGGAGAGTGCAATGAGACTTCTATCGCTAGCTTTTGCGAACACGATGCTCGTGATCGCCGCCGATGACGGTGGGCTTGTCTAGCGATACCCGAGTCGCACTCCACGCATTCTTAGCCTCGGGGTCACCCCGCTGGTGGCCCTGTACGCGCGCTGACTTTCCTACCTTCAACGTCATAGGTCACGAGCCGATACCTTAACCGTCCCCGCAGCACTCGCATCCCTTCACACATTGTGAGATGGGCGCTACGCTCTGGGGTCTCCATAGGAGAGGCTTGTTTTGCGTAATCCGCGCGCGTTTCGCGTTTATTTACTCTATACTGGCGCGACTTCGTTCTTCTTCGCGCTGATCTTCACGATCTCCGCGATATACCGTCTCCAGGCCGCGGGCCTCAACCCGCTGCAGCTCGTGCTGGTTGGCACGGTACTGGAGGTTACGTACTTTCTGTTCAACGTGCCCCTTGGGGCAATCGCCGACAGCCGAAGCCGGAAACTGTCGGTCGTCGTCGGCGTCTTCCTGTTTGCGGCGGGTTTCGTGCTTGAGGGCACAACGCCCACCTTCGCGGCGATCCTGGCAGCCCAGGTAATCGAGGGGATCGCGTACTGCATGGTCGAGGGCGCCCTCGAGGCCTGGATCACGGACGAGGTGGGCGAGGAGAATGTGGGCTCCGTGTTCCTGCGCGGCTCTCAGGTAGGCAATCTGGCCGGCCTGCTCGGCATAGGGGGAAGCGTCGCGCTTGCGAGTCTGACTCTCGGCCTGCCCATCCTCGTGGGCGGTGTGCTCTTCCTCGGCCTCGGTATTTACCTGGTATTCGTGATGCCGGAGACGGCGTACCAGCGACCGTCCCGAGAGCAGGGCGCCAGTCTGGGCGGCGCCCTGCGGGATATGGAGAACACTCTGCGGGAGGGAGCGCACGTCGTCCGCCGCAGGCCGCTGGCGCTTACCATCCTCGCAATAGCAGCGATCTTCGGAGGGTTCAGCGAGGGCTTCGACCGTCTATGGGAGGCGCACTTCGTCCAGAGCGTCGGCCTGCCGCGCCTGGGCGGACTTGACCCAGTTGTATGGTTCGGCATCATCAGCGCTGGCTCATCCGTCGTGGGCTTCGTATCGAGCTGGATAGCGAGCCGCACGCTGAACGCCGCGAACCCGGCGGTGGCGGTGCGGGCGCTCTTCGGTCTCAACACCCTGCTGATAGCGAGTGTCGTCGTCTTCGCGCTCGCGGGGAACTTCGCGCTCGCGCTCGCCGCGTTCTGGGCCGGGGCGATGTCGCGGAACCTGCAAGGACCCGTCTACATGACGTGGTTGAACTAGGACGTTGACTCGCGGGTTCGGGCGACCGTGCTCTCGATGAGCACGCAGACGGACGCCCTCGGCCAGTTCACGGTCGGTCCGGCAATAGGAACTCTTGGTACCGTGTACGGCCTGCGGGTGGCTCTGGCAACGGCCGCGCTCGCGCTCTCGCCCGCGCTGGCGCTGTACGGCCGTGCTCTCAGGCGCGGTGTGGATAGGGCCCCTTCAAGCCCGGCAGCGCTGTCAGTGCTGTCCGAGAGTTAGGAGGGCAAGCGAAGATGCAACACACGAACGAAATCGAGGATGTTTCCACGGCGCTCCACGGCATCGTCTACAAGAAGACCCAGGGACATTACACCGTGGAAGACCAGGGCAGGCCCGTAGTCTGCTCCATATCAAACAAGCTGCGCAAGCAGCTTGTGTACCCCACCGCCGCTCCCTGGTCTTTGCGTCCGCACGTGGTGAGGGTAGATGACATCAGGACGGTTGATCCGGTGGCCATCGGCGACAGGGTGTGCTACGTGAACAGCGGTGATGGAACCGGGATGATAGTCGAGGTGCTGCAGCGCACGAATCATCTCAACCGCCGAGCTGCCGGCGACAAGCCGCTTGAGCAGGTCATCGTGGCGAACGTGGACCAGATAGTGGTGGTTTTCGCGGCGGCCAACCCTGCCCCCAAGTGGTGGCTGCTCGACCGCTACCTCGCGGCGGCGGAGTCGGCGGACCTGCCAGCTCTCATCTGTATCACAAAGCTTGACCTGGCCGACAGGGCGAGCATCGAGGGAGAGGTGCGCGCGTACGAGCGCATCGGGTACTCCGTGGTCGTCACGAGCGCCGTGACGGGCGAGGGGACCGAGTGCCTGCGGGAGGAGCTGAGAGGGCGCGTGTCGGTGCTGGCGGGCTCGTCGGGCGTGGGCAAGACCACTCTGCTCAACACGCTGCAGCCCGGACTGGGCTTGCGCGTCGGCGAGGTGAACCGCGCGACAGGCAAGGGCAAGCACACAACGAGCTCGCTCGAGATGTTCAGCCTGGCCTTCGGCGGCAGTATCGTCGACACTCCGGGCATGCGGGAGTTCGCGCTGTGGGGCGACGCGGACCTGGACGTGGCGGAGCTCTTCCGCGAGATGCGCCCCCTTCTCGGGCGCTGCAGGTTCGGCGCTGGATGCGCGCACGTTCACGAGCCAGGCTGCGCGATCAAGGAGGCGGTCGCGTCGGGCGGCATCAGTACGCGCAGGTACGAGAGCTACCTGCGGATGAAAGGGCAGGGGGAGCGATGAAGATACCGCTCAGGCGATACTGGCGCTTGCTCTCCACGTATCTAAAGCCCCAGCGGGCGTGGGTGATGCTGCTAGCCGTGCTGCTCTTCAGCGGCCCGCAGATAATCCGCTACTTCATAGACAGCGTCGAGCCGGGCGGGGCACAGCGGGCCGCCGCACGGATGTTCGTGCGCGACGCCGAGCTGCTCGTCTTCGACGACCTCAGAAGCGCACTCGACGTGGAGACCGAGCCGACGCTCTGGGACAGGGTCTTCTCAGGCACGGTTTCGACGTGCCTCGTCGTGTCCCACCGGCGGGCAGCCCTGAAGCGAGCGGACCACCTGATCGTCCTGCGCGACGGCATGGTCGAGGCCGAAGGCAGGCTGGAGGAACTGCTCGCGACGAGTGGGGAGATGCGGAGGTTGTGGCGGGGTGACGTGGGGGTCACCGAGCCGTACATGGTCGGACTCGACCAGAAGCGGTGACCTCCATCCCTTGGGCACATTTCAAGGCTACCAGTGCAGTGACTGATAGCATAAGGAGTGAGAAAATGGAACGGACGGAAGTCCTGACGCTAGAGGAGATAAGTATGCCTCGGGCGGCGGGGTATCTCGATATGATAGATGAGTTCGAGGCGGCGGGCGAGGGGTACCCGTACAACAACATCGCGCTCGCGCGGCGCGACTTCGCGGCGTTCGTGCGCGAGCTGGAGGACGAGAAGCACGGCATCGGCCTGCCACCCGGCATAGTGCCACAGACCACGTACGTGCTGGTAAGGGACGGTGAGCGGGTGCTGGGCGAGTTCCGCTTCCGACCGACCGTGCCGCCCCCGTTCCGTACGAACAATGGGCACATAGGCTACAACGTCCGACCATCGGAGCGGCGCAAAGGGTACGCGACGCGCGGGCTCGCGATGCTGCTTAGCAAGGCGAGGGAGCTATGCATGGAAGGAGTAATGCTCCCGGTGGTGGGTGAGAACGCGGGCTCGGTCCGCGCTATCGAGAAGAACGGGGGCAGGCTGGAGCGCAGGGTGGCAGGTCCCCGCTCTGGCAGGGTGGTGTCTTGGTACTGGGTCAGGGTCTGAGGGAGGAGCGCGCTTGAAGCGTTCGAGTTTCCAGGGGGCGGACATGCGGATTGATCTCGAGGGTCTGGTGTATCCTGGCAAGCATCAGCCGGTGTTGGCGTCGAGGGGCGTTGTCGCCACTAGTCAGCCGCTAGCCGCTCAGGCCGGGCTGGTGGTGTTGCAGCGCGGCGGGAACGCGGTGGATGCTGCGCTTGCCACGGCGATTACGCTTACGGTGGTTGAGCCAGCATCGAACGGAATTGGGGGCGATGCCTTCGCACTGGTGTGGGACGGCAGTACTCTGCACGGACTGAACGGCTCCGGTCGTGCGCCCTACACCCTCACTGCCGAGGAGGTCCGTCGGCGCGGTCACGACAGTATTCCAGGACGTGGCTGGTTGTCCGTGACCGTACCGGGCGCGGCGGCGGCCTGGAGGGACCTGCACGAGCGGTTCGGCAGACTCCCCTTCGCCACGCTCTTCGAGCCTGCTATCAGGTACGCGGAGGAGGGACACCCGGTCTCGCCCATATCCGTTTGGCACTGGAGGTGGGAGGCGGAGCAGAACCACCCGAAGCTGAGGGGTGAGGAGTTCGAGGCCTGGACGCAAGCGTTCGCGCCGATGGGCCGTGCGCCGAGGGTAGGCGAGATATGGCGGAGCCCGGAGATGGCGCGCAGCCTGCGCCTGATAGCCGAGACGCGGGCTGAGGCGTTGTACCGGGGCGAGCTGGCCGAGACCATCGCGGACTTCGCAGCGCGCACGGGCGGATACATCACCGCCGACGACCTGGCGGCGCACACGAGTACCTGGGTAGATCCGATAAGCACGACCTACCGGGGCTATGACGTGTGGGAGATGCCGCCGAACGGACAGGGACTCGCCGCTCTCATCGCGCTGAATATCCTGGGAGGCTTCGATCTCGCTGCGTTCCCGCGCGAGTCCGCTGAGAGCTACCACCTGCAGATAGAGGCGATGAAGCTCGCGTTCGCCGACGCACGCCGCTATATAGCGGACCCGGAACGCGCAACGGTTCCGACAGAGGAGCTGCTTTCCAGGTCGTATGCCGCGGAGCGACGCGCGCTGATCGGCGAGGAGGCGCTCCACCCTGCGCCGGGGAACCCTCTGCGCGGCGACACGGTGTACCTCTGCACCGCCGACGCCGACGGCATGATGGTCAGCTTCATTCAGTCAACAGCCGCTGCCTTCGGGTCGCATGTCGCAGTACCGGGGACCGGCATAGTGCTGCAGAACCGGGGCAGCGGGTTCTCGCTCGAGCCCGGCCACCCGAACCGGCTGGAACCCGGCAAGCGGTCCTTCCACACGATCATCCCCGGCTTCCTGACCCGTGACGGTCAGCCATTAGGGCCGTTCGGTGTGATGGGCGGGCACATGCAGCCGCAGGGCCATGTCCAGATGATAGTGAACACCGTTGACTACGGCATGGACCCACAGGCCAGCCTGGATGCGCCGCGCTGGTCGTGGTGGAAGGATCGCTAC
>JADDPP010000418.1 GCA_016781845.1 Rubrobacter sp. | reverse complement strand
AGGAGGGATCTCACGACGGCGGGCCAGCTAGGAAGAGGAAGCCTCGCTAGCCGGGGTGCATCTCGCCAGAGGTTTGGAGTCGTATTTGGGCACATCAGGCTGTCGGATAGCGAAAGCGGAAGTGGCGCGATTTCCCAGGGTTGTTGCCTCCAGGGAATGAGCGCTTCCGACAACAACCTACCCCCAACGACGGATACCATCCTCTGGCGCGATGCAGGTAGGGGCGATGGGTTCGCGACATCGGACACCTCCTCAGATACGACCCTGTCATCGGGTGTCCGTGGAGACGGGGCAACCCCACGCCGGAGAGGAGAAGTAGCCGAGACAGGAGGGGCCAAGCTGACACAACCAATCCAAAGCGCCGCGCCCGACGTATAGTGTGCAGGAGGGGGCGAGGCCCGGGCCGCTCGGCTACCCCTCCGGCCGAACGCGCCGATCACAATGCAGCTATGGGGAGGTGTATCATGGCACGGTTGTCGCGGTGGTTGTTCGATCGCGAGGCCGGGAGCGCACCGGCGGCGACGCTCCTGATCCGGCTGATCGTCGGGTGGGTCTTCATCGCCTCGGGGTTGATCAAGTTCCTCTATCCCAATCAGGGGGCTGGCCGGTTCGCCAAGCTCGGCGTCCCCGCGCCGGACATCCTGGCGCCCTTCATCGGCACCGTGGAGATCGTCGCGGGCACGCTCTTGGTGCTGGGGCTGCTGACCCGGCTGGCGGCAATCCCGCTGATCGCCGACATGGTGGTCGCGATCGCCACCAGCAAACTGCCGCTGCTGACCGGCCCCGGCCCCGAACCGGTGAGCGCCGCGCCCCAGACGGGCTTCTGGGCCTTCGCCTATCAGGCACGCCTGGACATGACGCTGTTGCTGGCCGCGCTCTTCCTGCTCATCGTCGGCGCTGGCGCCTGGTCGGTCGACGCCTGGCTGGCCCGCCGGTCACAGGGACAAGCACAGGATTCGCCGCCCTCATGGGCGTCACGATGAACCTCGCGTACCTCTTCGCGGGCACGATCAGCCCGAACCCGCAGATGCTGGTGGCCGAGGCCGCGCTCGTCTTCGCCGGCACCGCGGCGGGCTACTACGGCCTCGACCGCTACCTGCTGCCCGCCATCGGCCAGCGCTTCGGGTGGACAGCCGCGTGGGGGAGGGCCGGAGCGAGCAGCAGTGCCTCCGTTGCTACCGGTGCCGACTGACCGGCCCTAACCATCCGGCGAGAACGCCGAGAAGAGACGAATCACCCATTGTGCTAGATCACGGCGAGATCCATCAGGGCGAGGACCGGGCGGCCGAGCAGGTGATTGAGGTAGAGGCCGAGGGTGTGGGCGGCGAGCTTGGCCTGGACGCGCGCGCACAGGCCGGAGACGCACTTGGCGCGGTTGCGCTGGAGGTGGAACTGGCCGGCCAGCTGGCTGTTGACGGTCTCGTACGTCACGATTACCCCCCGCTCGGCCGGCAGCTCCTCGACATCGCGGTAGCTGAGCGCGAAGCGGAAGTACAGCCACACCGCGTGGCCGATGATCGCGGGCGGGAAGCGATGGCGTTTGTAGCGGGCGGCATCCTGCTCATTCATGCGCGCAGTATCGCAGATCTCCGCCGCCGACCTTTACCTGACAGTGCCCTGTTTTTCTTTTCACCAGCAAAGCAGCGCTATCTCGGCATCACCGCTCGACCGACGGCGGCTGGCGCTCCACAGCCTGAGCAACCGCCCAGGCGTTGAGATCCTTGTGGCCGGCGTAGCAATCGGACCGATCGACCACGGGGAGGTCGGGCAACTGCGCCCGGAAGTAAGCGGTGAGCTCCCGTACGCCGAGATGAGGGCGATGCTCAAGACGTTGAGGTTGCCAGGGATGGCGGGAGCCTTCGAGGAGTTGGCGATGAAGGCCGCCAAAGAGAAGCTGACGCACGAGGCGTTCCTGTACGAGTTGGTGAGCACCGAGTGCGAGCAGCGCGAGGAGCGCAAGATCGCCAGACTCCTGCAAAGATCGGGATTACCCGAGGAGAAGACGTTTAGGACGCTGCGGATGGAGAGCTTCCCGCTCGTGGCGAGGCAGCAGATCGAGAGGCTCAAGTGTGGGGAGTTCGTCGATGCAGCCATGAACGTGATAGCGGTGGGTCGGCCGGGAGTGG
>JADDPP010000217.1 GCA_016781845.1 Rubrobacter sp. | reverse complement strand
CACCGCGCACGGGGTCGTAGCAAGGTGCAGAATGGGGCGTACTTCCTTGCTAAACGGCCTCCTCAAAAATCTGACGGACACCCTGAGACAGTAGTCTAGTTTACAGATGGCTCGATTCCTGTGTAAGGTTCCCCTTCAGAGGGTCCAGAACACAGTCTGTACCAGATGCACAGGGCTTTCCCACCCTTTGTATAGACCAAAAGTGGCGGAAATGCTTTGTGTTCCGGGAATCTTGTGCTATAGTGTGAACCACTGGTACCGGGGCGTGTTGGCGCTTCCTCCTCACCATCCGTTTGCGCATCCTCTTCCGAGGGGTGCCAGCGGGCCGCCCATAGCTCGTCCTGGTCGTTGAGACAATTAAATAGAGCACAGGGAGGTATCGGTGTTAGCGGATATCCGGGACGTTCAACTGCACGACCTACCCCTCGGCCCCGGCGACGAACTTCGCCAACTCAGTTCGGAGTACGATTCAGGCTTCGAGACGAAAGGAGCGGGCGTCGCCCCAGAACACGAGGACGTTGATGACTCGGTACGCATGTACCTCCGGGAGATTGGCCTCGTACCCCTGCTCACCGGACCGGAAGAGGTGACGCTAGCCAAAAGCATGGAGCGCGGCAAGCTCGCCGCCGAAGCTCTCGAAGATCCTGACCTTGATCCCAGGGAACGGGCACATCTCCGGCAGGAGCGCGCCCGTGGGGAAGCAGCCCGCCGCCACCTCATCGAGGCAAACTTGCGCCTCGTTGTCAGCGTGGCGAAGAAGCACATGAACCGCGGCATGAGCCTGCTCGACCTCATAGAAGAAGGCAACATAGGCCTGATGCGCGCGGCCGACAAGTTCGACTACACCAGAGGCTACAAGTTCTCCACGTACGCAACCTGGTGGATACGGCAGGCGGTTACCCGCGCGATAGCGGACCAGTCCCGCACTATCCGCCTCCCAGTACACATCACGGAGACTATCAACAACGTCTACCGCACCTCCCGCAAGCTCTCGCAGGACCTCGGCCGCGAGCCGTCGAGCGAGGAGGTTGCGGATTGCATAGAGATGCCCGTGGCGAAGGTGCGCCAGATCCTCAAGGCATCCCGCCAACCGCTCTCCCTTGAGGGCCCGGTGGGAGACGGCGACTCGAACCTGGGACAGTTCATCCCCGACCTCACTGCCGAGACCCCCGCGGAGATCGCCACGAGACAGATGCTGAAGGCGGATCTCTCGAAGGTGCTCGACGGCCTCGCCGAGCGGGAGCGCCGCGTGGTCGTGCTACGCTACGGCCTCGAGGGTCACCAACCCCACACCCTCGAGGAGGTAGGCCGGGACCTTCACGTCACGCGCGAGCGCGTCCGCCAGATCGAGGCGAAAGCTATGGAACGGCTCAAGGAATGCGATATGAGCGCCAAGCTGCGCGACTTCCTCGACTAAGCAAGACGGCAGCAGGGGCAGGACTGCGTACCTGCCCCACCCTCCTCCGCCCCAGCGGCGATTAGAAAGGCAAACGTACCATTTCCCATACCCGCGTCCGTGCTGGAGCCTCACCTGCACGCACCATACGAGCTGTCTCCTTTGGGCTCGGACCCATCGGTTGCGAGATAGCCCGCGTGGCCGCGGAACGGCCGAACATGAAGATCGTGGGGGCAGTGGATGTAGACCACGCCAAGATCGGCCGTTCCCTCCGTGATGTCGCTGGCGCGGAGAGCGATGTCCTCGTGACACCTTCCCTGGATGAGGCGCTGCTTGGGGAAGAGGCGCATGTACTGCTTCACTCGACCACCTCGTCAGCCCGGGCTGCGTGGGAGCAGATGGCGCCTGCCGTGACACGGGGGATAAGCGTGGTCTCGACCTGCGAGGAGTTGTCGTACCCGTGGCGCACGCAGGCGGGCCTCGCAGGCGAGATTGACGAGGCAGCGCGGAAGTCCGGAGCGCGAGTGCTGGGCACGGGCGTCAACCCCGGCTACTCGATGGATGCCCTGCCACTCGTGCTTACCAGCCCGTGCCAGAGTGTACGACGGGTTGAGTTGGAGCGCGTCGTAGACGCCGGTGCGCGCCGTGGTCCCCTGCAGCGGAAGGTTGGCGCAGGGCTCACGGTGGCGGCGTTCGACCAGTTGGTGCAGGAGGGCCGCGTGCGCCACGTAGGGCTGGCGGAGTCGGCATGGATGCTGCTCGACGGGCTCGGGTGGGAGGTCGATGAGGTGGAGGAGATTGTCGAGCCGGTGCTCGCGGAGGCGGAAATTGCCACCGGGATGCTCACGGTGGAGCCGGGCCGAGTGGCAGGCGTGCGCCAGACGCTTCGGGCGCTGTGCAGGGGCGAGGAGCTGCTCAGGCTGAGGCTTGCGATGTACGTGGGGGCGGAGTCCCCACGTGACCGGGTGCGAGTATGGGGCGTGCCGGACGTGGACGTGACGGTTTCCGGTGGCATCCACGGCGACCGCGCCACCGCCGCGATGGCGCTCAACTGCGTGTCAGGAATACTGGAGCGCCCTGCCGGCTTGCTGACGATGCTCGACCTGGTCGGGCTGCGGGCACGATGAGGCAGGGCAGGGCAGCGAGGAACGAGAGCACCACGGTCAGCCGCGGACTATGGCAGTGGGGCAGGTCTCACTGTCCGCTGGGGCCAGGCAACCGCTTCGCAATCCTTACACGCGGAATCTGCTGGCTCCTGATGGCACTGATGCTCGGCCTCGCTCTCTCCGGGTGCCGTATCGGCAGCACCAGTGACCCAGTCCAGCCCACCCCCACCACCCCAGCTTCTAGCGACACAACGCCTGCTCCGACTGCGCTCGCCACGCTCCCCATGACGCCAGCGGCGACGGCCACCACGACCTCACCGGTGCGGGCACGCGGCACAGCAACCGCGGGGGAGGCTAGTCCAGGCGTCCCGACGACTGCAACCCTTCCTATCCTCACACCGTCTGCCGGGCCAATTGCAACAGGCACCGCGACGCTCCAGGAACTGCAGCCCTTCACCTCCGAGACACACCCGTACAGCATTGGCTATCCGGGGGGTTGGACCGCGAGCGGCGGAGGACTAAGAGTCGGTGACGTGCGGGGCGACGTGTTCTCTACACGGACGCAGACCGGGGAGGTCTCGGTGAACGTGCTCAGCGAGCAACTGCCTGACGCCGAGCTGGACACGGAGCGATACGCGCAGCTGACCAGCGAGCAGATACAGCGGTCGGGCGTAAAGTCGCCTGCACGCGCTGGGGAGACCACTGTCGCGGGAAACACGGCGGTGCTCCTCAACTGGGAGGATGTCAGCCGACCTGGGCAGGTGTACGAGATTACTCAGGCGGTCTGGGTGGCGAACGGACGAGGATGGGTAGTCACACTCGCGGCCCCGCGCGGTGAGCGGGCACGCTACCTGCCAGTATTACGCTCGATGCTCGGCTCGATGCAACTGCGCTAGGCCGTCCGCTTGCGGATACTTGTCAGGATGTCGTACACGGCCTCAGCGAGGAATCTCAACACGTACGTGTCCCTAACGTAATGATATTCCCCCAGGCATTGAGCAGATGTCGTGCGACATCCTGAGTGGCAGAACGCAACACATCAATGGAGGTTCCCGTGGCCCGAACAATCCTGTCCCTGAACCGCAACTGGCTGTACGGGGGCGAGGCTACCGCTGGAAGTACAGCAGCGGAGTTCGATGACTCCGCGTTCGAGCGCGTTACAATACCGCACTCGAACAAGCTCTTGCCGTGGCACAGCTTCGACGACCTTGAGTACCAGTTTGTCTCGATCTATCGCCGCCACTTCACGCCGCCCGCCGAGCTACGGGGAAGGCGCGTCTTCGTGGACTTCGGGGGTGTGATGACAGCCACGACGGTGTACCTCAACGGCGAGCGGCTGGGCGAGCATCTGGGCGGCTACACCCCCTTCAGCTTCGAGCTCACGCCGCACCTGCGATGGGACGCGGAGAACGTGCTCGCGGTCGAGGTGGACTCGACGGAGCGTGCCGACATACCGCCATTCGGTGGGCTGATAGACTACCTCACCTTCGGCGGCATCTACCGTGAGGTGAGCCTGCGTGCCGTGCCGCAAGCGTACATCGAGAACGTCTTCGCGCGCCCCGTGGACGTGCTCACCGACGCGCGCCGGGTAGAGGTGCGCTGCTACCTGGAGGGCAACGACGAGGACACTGGGCGAAGCCTTCAGGTGGAGCTTCGCGACGGTGAGCGGGTGCTGTCCACCGCCACCGCCGAGGCTGCTCCCGGCGCGACCTCCGTTGACCTCACACTCTCGGACCTGGGAGAAGTGGAATTGTGGGATCTGGACACCCCTAAGCTCTACGCGGTGGTAACGCGGCTGCTGGAGGGGAACGAGGTGGTGGATGAGTACACCACGCGCATCGGCTTCCGCGAGGCGCGCTTCACCCCAGAGGGGTTCCGCCTGAACGGCCGCCATGTGAAGCTGCGCGGTCTGAACCGGCACCAGACGTATCCGTTCGTCGGTCAGGCAATGCCCGCCAGGGTGCAACGGAAGGATGCGGAGATTCTGAAGCGCGAGCTCAAGTGCAACATCGCGCGCACGTCGCACTATCCGCAGTCCATCCACTTCCTCGATGCATGCGACGAGCTGGGCCTGCCGGTGTTCGAGGAGATACCCGGCTGGCAGCACATCGGCGGCGAGGGGTGGAAGGATATAGCGTGCCGCAACGTGGAGGAGATGATACGCCGCGACTGGAACCACCCGTCCATAATCCTTTGGGGCGTTCGCATCAACGAGTCGGGGGACGACCATGACTTCTACACGCGCACCAACGCGATAGCACACGAGCTGGACCCATCCCGGCAGACGGGCGGCGTCCGCTTCAACTACGACTCTGAGCTGCTCGAAGATGTGTTCACGATGAACGACTTCAATCCGAACGAGCTCCGACCACCTAAGCACCCGCTCTACCTGAACACGGAGTTCGTCGGCCACATGTTCCCCACGAAGCACATTGATAACGTGGAGCGGGTGCAGGAGCACGTGGACCGACACGCGCGCGTACACAACATGCTCGGCGCGGATGTCCGCTACGCGGGGGGCATCGGGTGGTGCGCGTTCGACTACAACACCCACTCGGACTTTGGCTCGGGCGACCGCATCTGTTACCACGGCGTCTCGGACATCTTCCGCACCCCGAAGCCCGCGGCGGGCTTCTACAGGAGCCAGTGCGACCCGAGCGACGAGGTTGTCCTTGAACCCGCGTTTCACTGGGCAATAGGCGACAAGAGCGAGGGTGGGGGCATCGGCACGGGTATCATCTGCTCCAACTGCGACCGCCTGGAGCTGTACGTCGGAGGCGAACTGCGCGCGACGGTGGAGCCGGACCGGGAGCGCTATCCCAACCTTGCCCACCCACCGTTCGTGACGGACGCGCTCACGGGGCTGTGGGGCTACCGGTGGGACGACCTGCGCATAGACGGCTTCATCGGTGACGAGAAGGTAATCTCAAAGAGCATGTCCGCGCGCGGGGTGGACCGTCAGTTCCACCTCGAACCGGACGACACACAGCTCGTTGGCGACGGCAGCGACGCGACGCGGGTGGTGTTCCGCGTTACCGATGAGTACGGCGCCGCGAGGCCGTTCGCCACGGGCGCGATACAACTCGCAATCGAAGGACCGGGTGAGATCATCGGCGAGAACCCGTTCGCGCTCGCCGGAGGCGTGGGGGCGGTATGGGTGCGCTCCCGCCAGGAGCCAGGCGTGATACGCCTGGAAGCGACGCACCCCGTGCTCGGTCCCAAAGCAGTCGAGATCCAGGTAAGCCAGGCTGCCCCAGAGGCCTGCTGAGGCGCGCAGGAGTAGCGCAACATCGAGTAGAGGATCGGCCCGCGGTAACCACGAAGCACCGGTCCGCGTGATCGAGCCTCGCATCAAGCATGCTCCACGCCATGCAGGGGCGACTCACCGAGTCGCCCCTATCGCCTGAGGGACCCACAAAACGAGCGAAGTCCCTCTACTGTCACATCCACTCCCCATCCCAACGGTATTCAACCCAGCTACCAGCACCCCGCTGTTCGCAGCCGCCAGGACAAGAGTCGCCAACGCACCAACTGTGAGGGTAAGTGTAAGGGCTGCGTAAGTGGTCCGAAGCAGCATGATGCCCCAGTATAAGAGCACGGACCGGGGGACCCTGACGAATGGTAGGCGGGGCAGCCAGAGGCTGGAAATCCAGAAGGGGAGGAGGGAGGTACACCTTAGACGCTATATGCGGGGTGGGAAGCGAGGTGAGCCGGTGAGACCTGCGACACGTACACGGCGCCCAATCGAGTCCCAATCCTCAGCCAGACTCCAGTCTGGAACGACCGTAACTTCTATATCGCCCAGATCATTAAGCTATTGCCGCCCCGAGCGAGGGCAGAGGGTTGAGCATGCACGTTCTATTGAGAATCAGCCTGTACTAGAAAGGGGAAAGCTATGCGTTCGATGCTTCAGGTCGTGATAGGAGCCATGTTGGTGAGCCTTCTGGCTGGTGGAGCCGCCCGGCTAGGCACACCGGCATCCCAGATACAACAGCCCACGCCCCCGATCGCCGCGCAGAAGCAGACGGTGGTCACACAGCCCGCAGGGCAGACCAGGGCAAGTAATCAGACCAAAGCCCCGAGGATTGGTTTTGATCCCCTCTCCGTGGCGGAGCAGGAGAAAGCGCTCGGGACTGCGCGATCCGCCCCTGCGGTGGCAAGGGTCCTTCGATCCACGCCTCGTACGGAAGTGCTGCTTGTTGAGCGCCACGAGGAGGAGAAGAGCACGTACAAGCGCGGGACATGGCCGCGGAGGGCGGACGTGTACATCTACGACTACGATAAGGATGAGCTCGTTCACTCCGTGGTTGATGTACGAACCGGCAGGGTGGACCGAGTGGAAACCCTACGCGGTGTCCAGCTACCGCTGACAGCAGCGGAGACCGCACGCGCGGTCAGGATAGCAATGCAGGACGCGCGAGTGGGCGCGAGCATCCGTGCGCAGTAAAGCAGATCACCGGCCAGGATCTCGCCCGGCCCGGCGAGATCAAGAGCCAGGCGCTGATTTTCCGCGCCGATGCGCAGCCCGACGCCACGCGAGGGGCCGCCACTGCCTGCGGCGCTCACCGCTGCGCCCAACTGCTCCTGTCCACACCGGATGGTCAAGCACTCACTGTGCTACCCGTGATAGACCTCTCAGCCGGCAAGCCGGTCGAGTTAGGTCGCTAGGAGGTAACTTATGTTGTGTATCAATCTCGTGAAAGCGAAGCGCATACTGTCTCTACTCCTACTCTCGGTCTTTGTGGTCGGCACGGTCGTGCTCGGTCGCCCGGCGCCCGCCGCCGCGATAACACCGAACTGCGGGTCCACCGCGTTTCTCATAGACACGACCCTCCCGAACGGAGCAAGGTGGGTGATGTGCTGGGAGGAGCGCCGCAACGAGGGCATCGTGCTCCACGAGGCCTACTTCACGCCGAGGAACGGGGTGCAGCGGCTAGTGCTGTACAGGGCGTCTGTCTCCCAGATTCACGTGCCGTACGACAACAACGGTGCGCGGCTGCACGACGTCTCCGACTACGGGCTGGGCGGGGCAAACCTCCTCGACCTGACGCCAGCTGAGTGTCCTGGAGGAGCGCTCCTTCAGAACAACGGCAAGGATGTCATCTGCCGGACGGTGAGCGGCGACGGCTATGCGTACAAGGCGTACGGCACGCAGAAGCAGGCGTACGCGTTGAGCCTGTTCAGCGTCTCCGGGATAGGGAAGTACAACTACATACCCAAGTGGAAGTTCTTCGATGACGGCACCATAGAGCCATCCATGGGTGCGGCCGGCACGCTGCAGTTCTGCACCACTGACTCCCGGTACGGCTGGCACATCAACGCGCCCGGCTGCGTGCGCGGCACCTCGCACACGCACAACTACTTCCGGCGGCTCGACTTCGACATGGGCGGCGAGGCGAACGACGAGTTCCAGCAGATTGACTTCGGGGGTGTGGGCACCAGCTACAGGCCAATAACCTACGGCAACACCAGGACGGAGACCGCGCGCGTGGTCTCGCAGACAGGTTTCCGCACCTGGCGAATCCTCGACCGCTACGTCAGGAACGCCGACGGCCATCCCATCTCGTACGAGCTGGACGCCGAGTCGAGCCACACGTTCCGCGGTCCCGCCTACGAGCCGTGGACGCGGAACGATGTGTACTTCACGGAGAACAGGCTGGTGGTGAATGACACTTACTGCGAGCAGTTCGTCTCGCATAACCCCACGCGAACCGGGTGCGCAGGCAATCTCGCCTCGTTCGTAAACGGGCAAAGCGTGACCGACGGGGTGCTGTGGTACGGCATGAGCTTCCATCACCTTGCCCGCGACGAGGACCATCCGCGGATGTCTACCCACTGGAGCAGCTTCCAGCTGATTCCACGCGATGTCACCGCGAACAGCATCCGCTAACGACGCTACAGGCATTGGGGTACAGCGGGGATGCAGGTTGCCCTGCATCCTCACTCTCAAGGTGAACGTTCGGACTCGTTGTCGCAACCGACGGGTACGCACGTCGGTCAAGCTTTAGATACAGCGCGACGACACGACGAAGGGCTCCATCAGGAGCGCGGAAAGCAAACGGAGACAGCAGATGGGGTACGTTCGATTCTTTGCGCTCTGCATCCTTGTGGTACAGCCCCATTGAACC
>JADDPP010000094.1 GCA_016781845.1 Rubrobacter sp. | reverse complement strand
ATGTTATGGTGGTCCCGATGGCACAGGGACCTCCCCCTACGTTGTTGCCACCATCATAGCAGCTAGCCGAGGGAGCGGAGCCTCTCTTCGAGGAGAGTTGCTCGCTGCTCTGCGGCGGCAAGCTTCGCGCGCTCGCGGTCAACGACCTGGGCGGGCGCGCGCTCAGTGAACTGTGTGTTGGCGAGGCGAGCGCGGGTGCGGTCAGACTCGGCGCGCGCGTTTTCCAGCTCGCCCTGCAGGCGTCTGCGCTCCTCACCAAGGTCCACCAGGCCCGCGAGCGGGAGGTACACCTGGACCTGGCCGATGACGAGCGAAACGGCCTGTGCCGGGGTCTCGGCCAGCTCTGGCTCTATCTGGAGTGAGCCGGAGTCTATGCGTGCGAGCCTCGCGAGTAGATCCCGCTGGCCGCGCAGCACGTCAGTCCACTGGCCAGCCGCAATCAGGGCGGTGACAGGCCGGGCAGGGGGAACGTTGTTCTCGGCGCGGGCGTTGCGGACGGCGCGCACGAGCTCGATGACCAGCGCGTACTCCTCCTCCGCTTCCACGTCGCGGCCCTCCGCCGGTGGCCAGGGCGCGGCTATGAGCGCCTCGCCAGAGTGGGGGAGGTGCTGCCAGAGCTCCTCTGTCAGGAAGGGCATGAACGGGTGCAGCAGCCGCAGGCTCCGCTCGAGGGTGTACGCGAGCGTCTGGCGTGCCGAGGATTTCGCGGCCTCGTCCGTGCCGCCGAGCGCGACCTTCGTAGACTCGATGTACCAGTCGCAGAGCTCCGACCATGTGAAGTCGTACAGGCGCCGGCCCGCCTCGTTGAGGTTGAACCTCTCCAGTTGCTCGGTAACCTCAGCGGTTACGGCATGGAGGCGGCTGAGTATCCACCTGTCGGGGAGGGACATTGCCGAGGGGTCGGGAGGCAGCAGGGAGCCGTCCGGAGCGGTGGCGAGGTCCGCACCCTCCAGCGCGCGCAGGACGTAGCGGGTCGCGTTCCATATCTTGTTCGCGAAGTTGCGGTTCGCCTCTACCTTCTCCGTGCTCAGTTTTACGGGCGACCCCATTGGGCCCGCCGTCGCGAGCGTGAAGCGCAGCGCATCGCTGCCGTACTGTGCCGTGACCTCAGTCGGGTCAATGCCGTTGCCCTTCGACTTGCTCATACGCTGACCCTGGGCATCGCGCACCTGGCCGTGCAGGAGCACATCGGGGAACGGCGGCTCGCCCATGAACTCCATGCCGAAGAAGATCATCCGGTGGACCCACTTGAAGATAATGTCGTCACCCGTCTCCATAACGGAGCTGGGGTAGTAGCGCGCGAGGTCGGGCGTCTCGTCCGGCCAGCCGAGTGTGGAGAAGGGCCACAGACCGGAGGAGAACCACGTGTCGAGCACATCGGGGTCCTGCTCGATACGGGAGCTGCCACAGTGAGGACACGCCTCGACCGTCTCCCGGTCACTCGCACTGACCTCGCCACACTCAGCGCAGTACCACACGGGGATGCGGTGACCCCACCAGAGCTGTCGGGAGATGCACCAGTCGTACTCGTTCGCTATCCAGTTGAGGTATACCCCCTTGTACCGCTCCGGGGTGAAGCGAACAGAACCATCGCGGGCAGCCTGCGCGGCTAGCTCCTTGAGCTCGTCCATACGCAGGAACCACTGCTCCGAGATGAGCGGCTCCACGATTGTGTTGCAGCGGTCGCAGCGACCCACGGAATGCGTGTGTTCCTCGACGCGGGCGAGGAGGCCCTCCTCCTGCAGGCGGGCGACGACGTACTTGCGCGCCTCGTATCGGTCCTGACTGACGTAGACGCCCGCGTTCTCGTTCATGGTGCCGTCGAGGTTCATGACGGTGATGGCAGGCAGGCCGTGGCGGCGGCCTATCTCAAAGTCGTTCGGGTCGTGGGCGGGCGTGATCTTCACCGCGCCCGTGCCGAAAGCGGGGTCAACGGCGGCGTCCGCGACTATGGGGATACTGCGCTGCATGATGGGCAGGGTGACAGTGCGGCCCAAGAGGTCCAGGTAACGCTCATCCTCCGGGTGGACGGCGACGCCGGTGTCGCCGAGCATCGTCTCCGGCCGGGTGGTGGCGACATCGACGTAGCGGCCTCCCTCCCCCTCAATAGGATAGCGAAGTGTCCAGATGTGTCCCTGCAGTTCCTCGTGGTTCACCTCGAGGTCTGAGAGGGCGGTCATGCAACGCGGACACCAGTTGATCATTCGCTCGCCCTTGTATATCAGACCCTTGTCGTAGAGCTTCTTGAACGCGGTGCGGACCGCGCGGGCGGGGCCAGGATCCATCGTGAAGACGAAGCGGGACCAGTCGCAGGACGCGCCGAGAATGCGCAACTGCTCGCGGATGCGTCCCCGGTAGAGGTCCATCCACTCCCAGACGCGCTCGAGGAACTTCTCGCGGCCGAGGTCGTGGCGGGTGATCCCTTCGAGCGCTAGCTCCTTCTCGACGACCCACTGCCCAGCGATGCCAGCGTGGTCGGCGCCGGGGAGCCAGAGGGTCGGACGCCCCTGCATACGCTTGAAACGTGTGAGAACGTCCTCGACCGTGGCGAAGAGAGCGTGGCCCGTGTGGAGCTCACCCGTGACGTTGGGCGGGGGCATGATGATGGTGTACGGCTCGCCGTCGCCGTGGGGCGCAAAGTAGCCGTGGGAATCCCACCAGTCGTACCAGCGGGATTCGACGGAGGTAGGGTCGTACGTCTTGGCGAGATCGCGGGATTGCGTCTGCATATTAGTTGCCTCCTGATACCTGGTCCTTGTTTACCAGCGCTAGCGGGAGATCGCAGAGAGATGTGTAGTCCGCGATCTCCGCGAGTCCCTCGGTAAGCCTCAGACCTAAACGCAAAAGCACCCTCGCGTCCGAAGGACGGAGGGTGCTCTCCGCGGTACCACCTCTGGTTCGGCACTTATCGCATCGTGCGATGAATGCCCTCATTGGGGCTGTATCGGGCCCTCCCGGGCGGCTTGTCCCCTTCGGGTTCGGCCTGCCGGCTCGCGGGCGACGTTCGGCGAGGTCGCTTGCCTTGCACGGGCTTTCAGCCGCTGACCCGTGCTCTCTGGCATGGCGCGTATCCCGCCTACTCCTCCCGGTCACAGCCTTTGAGTGTAGGTTATGACCATATTCTATGGCGAGGGGGCGCTGGTGTCAATCCCGACCCATGGTGCAGGGGCGATTTTCAGGTCCACGTTGATAGGGTGGACGCGTCGCGCTTACATAGCGGAGACATTGCGTGCAACGTCTCTACAGTCGCTATGAACCTGCACGCGCCGATTTAGCTGACAGATGTGGGAGGGCAGAGGTTTCCTGTTGAGATTGAAATAGCCCTGGGTGTGGGGCCGAATGCAGTCGAAACGTACGGTATACTTGGGATCATGATAGCCACACCCCCTCTTGTTGCCCATCCACAACAGTTCATTGATAGCTTCGGCCGGCATATCGAGGATATGCGCGTCTCGGTGATAGACAAGTGCAACTTCCGATGTACCTACTGCATGCCGGCTGAAGGGCTGCCGTGGCTCAGAAAGAGCGAGGTGCTTACTTTTGACGAGATCGAGCGCATCGTGCGAATCTCCGTCGAGCGCGGTGTCAGGGAGATTCGGCTGACAGGTGGCGAGCCCACCGTCCGCGCCGGGCTGCCGGAGCTTATCGAGCGGCTCCTTCGGGTGCCGGGGTTGGAGAGCGTCTCGCTCACCACGAACGGCTTCTTGCTGAAGGGGCTGGCGAGAGACCTCGCGAACGCCGGGCTCACCCGCATCAACGTGAGCCTCGACACGCTTGTCAAGGAGAAGTTCGAGCACGTGACCCGCCGCAACCACCTCGCGGAGGTGCTCGAGGGGCTGGAGGAGTTGGAGAAGTACCCGACAATCAGCCCCATCAAGGTGAACGCGGTGGCTATTCGGGGCTTTACTGATGACGAGGTGCTGGACTTCGCGCGTCTCGCTCGACGGAAGCCGTACGTCGTGCGCTTCATCGAGTTCATGCCGCTGGACGCGGACGAAAGCTGGAGCCCGGACAAGATACTCACGGGCCAGGAGCTGTACGAGATGATACACGCCGTGTACCCACTCGTGCCGCGCAGCACTGATCCTTCCTCCACCAGCCGCGTGTACCGCTTCGCGGACGGCAGGGGCGAGGTGGGATTTATCAACCCCGTCTCCGAGCCGTTCTGCTCGACCTGCAACCGCATCCGCGTGACGGCGGACGGCCAGCTGCGCACATGCCTCTTCTCTCGGTGGGAGACGGACCTCCGCGGACCGATCCGAAACGGGGCGACCGATGACGAGATAGGCGCGCTCATGCTGGGGGCGGTTCAGCGCAAGGAGATGAAGCACCGCATCAGCGACCCCGGCTTCGTGCGCGCCAACCGCTCCATGAGCCAGATCGGCGGCTAGTCAAACACCTCACCTGGCTGCAGGGCCTGGAATGTTGGCTGCACATCACGCCCGGCATAGATGCTGCTTCTACCTTGTTGTCTATGGTGTGAACATAAGAACAGGAGTGGAGGACAGCGACGTGACGCAGACCGACGAGCGGGTGAAGGTGTACGGGGCGGACTGGTGCGGAGTCACGAGGATGACCCTCAAGCACCTAGACGGGTTGGGCGTGCCGTACAAGTACATAAACGTGGACGAGGATCCACAGTCCTCCGCGTGGGTGAAGGAGCAGAACGACGGTGACGAGGTGAAGCCCACGCTCGACATCGAGGGGGAGGTGCTGTCCGCGCCGAGGGACTACCTTCTCGACGACGCCCTGAGGCGCCACGGTATCCTGAGCTAAGACCAACCAGGCGACGAACGGGCCTGTGAGCACAACTGCTGAGTGGCGTGACCGCGCCCGAAGGGCAAAGACAGAGCTGAGTGCCCTCTACCTCGCGTACAGAGACCCTCGTGTTCCCTGGTACGCGAGGGTGGTGGCCGCGTGTGTAGTCGGGTACGCGTTCAGCCCGATAGACCTCATCCCCGACCCCATACCGGTGTTCGGCTACCTCGACGACGTGGTCCTTATCCCGCTTGGCGTGCTCCTGGCCCGCAGACTGGTGCCGCCGGACGTACTCGCGCGGTGCCGTGACCAGGCGGCACGGGGGAGTGCGCAGGGCGCAAGGCCGAAGAACTGGCTGGCCGGTGCTCTTGTGCTATTCGTATGGTTGTTCCTCGCGCTTGCGGCTGTGATTGGGGTAGCGCGTGCTCTGGCCTGAGACGCTTGTCGCCTGCGTGCTCCGTCACCGTCAGAAGTTGTTCTCGGGCAAAGAGCATACATCGCTTGCTTCGCCGGGAAAGGCTCAGAAGGGGTGCCTGCGCGATTACGGTGTGATACATCCGAGTCCGCCTGCTGACATCGAGGATGCTTGCTGTCCCGGCGGTGGGTACGCCGCCGCGTAGTACCAGCAAAGCCTGAGTTCCTATGCATGTGCTCGCTCCAGGAGCGCCCTCGCCACCTCTGCTAACCCCGTGGTTGTTTGAAGGGCGGGTAGCTCGTCCAGGAGGAACCACCCGACCTCAGATGCATCCGTGGCGGGAACAGGCTCCCCTGATACCCAGGTCGCGAGGATGTCCACGATGATGTAGTGGTAGCGTATGCGGCCTTCGGCGTCGTGGTGAATGCGGTCCACGGCGTGAAATACCTCCACCGGCTCACACTCAACTCCACACTCCTCACGTACCTCCCGCCGCGCACAGTCCGCTATCGTCTCGCCGAGCTCCAGCCTGCCGCCGGGCACGCTCCACAGACCCTCCGAGGGCGCGTTGCGTCGCCTCGCCAGCAGGATGCGTCCGTCCTCACGCACGACCACCACGCCAACCGCCGGCACAGGCGCGCTCGGATACTCCCTGCTCATGCGCAAGCCGTATGCGAGATGATACAGGGGAGCGAACGACTTTGGTCAGGCTCGAGCGCGTGTGACCTCAGGTTCTGCACAAGAACTCCCAACGCTCTCTCTTGGTTGAGATACTGACACCTAGTCTCTAAAGGCGTCCGACATCTGCGGTGATGCGCTGGCGCGCGTGGATGATCGGCGAGTAGAGATGCTGGGTCATCGTGCATACCCACCATACCAACGACTTCCCTACTCCCTGGCTCTTATGAGCGCACGACAGGTCCAAGTGTGGCGCTCTGAGCTGTGGCAGGCGCGGGTCAGGACAGCAGCCTGCGCAGGGAGTCCGCGGCCCTCTCGCTCCCGGCATCCGCGGTGACGAGTTCAATCTGCTCGGGGCTCGTGGCGCCCAGGCCCAGATCCACAGCCCTGCGTATCTGCTCCAGCTCCCAGATAGAGCCGTGAGAGACCTCCTCCGTCGTCCCCAGAGAGCGCAGGATGGCAATTCCAACAGCGTCTACCGCTACTCTGTCCGTGCCAGCGAGGATGATGCCGGGCTCGGCGAGCGTGCCCGTGTCGGGGCCGCCGTCCGTGAGCGCCTGCACACCATCGAGCAGGACGAGGGCGGGTTGGTACGCCGCGTTCGCCTCCGCGATCATCAGCCGCTGATGCTCCGAGGAGTGAAGCCCGGTCATGTAGTTGTAGCCGTCCTCGGGGTCGTGCTTCGCGACCATGCCGATGGTGTTCTTCAGACTCAGGGTGAAGTGCCCGCCGTAGCGGTGCGTCTTGAGGCAGCAGGTGTTCACCACCGCCCCCGCGTCCAGCACCTGGCGCGGCAGCAGGAAGCCCCGGCTCCAGTGCGTGCCCTGGGAGGCGAATTTCTGCCAGCCGTCCGCGCCAAGCTCGTCGAACGCGACCGCCCCCAGCCCGAGGCGCTCCGCGAGCTCGAACACGCCCTTTGCTTCCAGGGCCTCTCGCGTTACCGCCATTCCGCTACGGTCGCCTATGGTGATGTCGCTCGCGCCCGCGTTACGCAGCTCCAGCACCAGCGCCTCCAGGAGGCGGGAGTCCGTTGCCGCCGGAGCGGGGTCCGCCGTGTTGAAGTTCGGCTTGAGCAGAACCGTCTTCCCATTGATGCCCTCGGGCGAGAGCAGGTCCACCGCCTGTCGAGTGCCGGATGCGCGGTCGTGGGTACGCACGAGCGCAACCCGGCTCAAGTCTTTGCTGGGCCCGGCAGGGGAAGACACCGCTCCTCCACCGAGCTCATCTATGCTTGCCGCCCCGCCCAGCAGCGGCGCCAGACCGGCCGCACCTAGCGCAAGTCCCGCGCGGCGCAGAACTTCACGCCTGGTATAACTATTTCCGGTTGCTTCAGTAGGCATGCATACACGGTAGCACAGGGTGTGCCCGAGGTGCTACTGTCAGTCCGTCGTTGAGCCTGTAACACAGGGCTGGAATGACAGTCCCGGCCGTGCTGGCGTGGCCGGTCAGCCCCTATCGGTGCGGAGGATTGCCGGACTCCTCACTGATGCCGGACTCAACGATCTCATGCCCCCAGCAACCACGGCGACGGCCGCCGCGCCCCCTATCAGCGATACAAGAAATCCCGAGCGGGCGCCTTGCGCGTCGACTATCCAGCCTCCCGCCACCGCGCCGAGCGTAACGCCGATCGCCATAGCAGTGGAGAGCCAGGTCAGGCCTTCCGTGATCGCCGCGCGCGGGACTAAGCTCTCGACAAGGGTAGTGGCGGCGATGAGTGTAGGGGAGATAGCCACACCGGCCAGAGTGGCCGATACCGCCATGATGGTTACATGAGGCGAGAGAGCGACAGGGACCATGCCGACGAACAGCGCGACCACCGCGATCCGCAGGCGCTGCTCGACCGGGGCCGTCCACTGTCGTGCGCCGTACACCAGACCTGCGAGAAGGCTGCCCAGTGCGAAGAGGGCGAGCAGCAGACCGGACGCTCCGGGAACACCCCGCTCCGCGGCCAACGCGACCATCGCCACATTTATAGAGCCGAAGATAGTCCCCGCGCCCACGAAAGCCGCGATGAGCACACGCAGGCCCGGCGAAGCGATTGCACTATGCTGTACCGATCCATCGGCGAGCGATGGCGCGGGTTCCGTCCGGCGTTGTGCGGCCAGCGCTACGGAGCCGACCGCGGTCAACACCAGGGAGGCGAGCAGTCCGGCTGACGGGAACAAGCCCACCGAGAGCGCCGTAACGAGCACCGGTCCCAGCAGAAAGGCCACCTCCTCGAGCACGGATTCGAGGGCGTATGCGCGGCTCAGGTCCGGAGTACCCCCGACGAGCACACTCCACCGGGCGCGCACCATCGAGCCCAGGGGCGCCACGGCGAGGCCCGCGAGTGCGGCGGCGAGAAAGAGCATCCACGACGGTGTTCGCAGGTGGGCCGCGAACACGAGGGCGAGCAGCCCTACCGAGTGGACGACCAGCGACAACAGTATGACCCGGCGCTGGCCGTGGCGATCCGAGAGCCGGCCCAGGCGCGGACCTGCCACCGCCTGCGCGAGCGCGAGGGCGGCGCTTACCCCTCCGGCGAGGCTGTACGAGCCGGTGAGTTGCGAGACGAGCAGGACACACCCCAGGCCGCGCATCGAGATCGGGAGGCGCCCCACGAATCCGGGCACCACGAAGCCGAGGGCGTATTGGGTAGCGAGCAACGAGCGGTACGAGTGGGCTATTGAACTACCTCTCTCCCCCGCAGTGCGCCCCGCCGTTCTGAGGGAACGCGGACGCACTGCGGAGAGCCTGCGTGGGGCCGTGCGACCTGCGCCGGAGCCATTCTATCACGGCGCGCATCTCCCATCTCAATCCTACAGATGGGAAGGGGCGGCTCATTACTGCATCG